>CAYORO010000076.1:335-13630 GCA_964406355.1 uncultured Limibaculum sp. | reverse complement strand
TCGGCGCCGCGATAGAGTTCGGTGTGGCCCTTCTGCCGGCCAAATCCCTTGGCCTCGAGCACAGAGAGCCCCTGGACGCCGATCTCCTGCAGCGCCTCCTTCACCTCGTCGAGCTTGAACGGTTTGATGATGGCTTCGACCTTTTTCACCTCTGCGCCTCCTCCTGCGGTCTTGTTGGGCGTCCGTCCCGACCGGCGATCCGTGTCTGGCGCATCCTGCCGGTCCGGCCGACCGCGTTGGGCGACGGTCGTTAACCAGGATGCAGATGGCGTGCCAATCCGGAGCGGGCCGGGAACGTCGCGGTTTTCCCCTGTCGAGCGGTCAGGATGGCGCGGGGCGGGGGCGCCTGTCAGCCCAGAAAATCGGCAGACTGCCGGTTTTTCGGGCGCGCTTGACCGCTCGGCCCGGGCCCTGTTCCTTGGCGCCGTGGCTTAGGAGGGCGGATGGCGGAGCTTCTGACGGCGGCGCAGATGCGCGCGATCGAACGGGCGGCGATCGCGGCCGGCGAGGTGACGGGCCTCGAGCTGATGGAGCGCGCCGGGCGTGGCGTTGTCGACGCCATCCTCGACTGGCGCCCGGAGCTTGGCCAGAAGCCCCACCGCGCCATCGTGCTCTGCGGGCCGGGCAACAATGGCGGCGACGGGTTCGTGGTCGCGCGCCTCCTCCACGCCCGCGGCTGGAAGGTCGAGGTCTACCTCTATGGCCGCGACCCATCCGAGATCGATCAACTCTCCCCCGACGCCGCCACCAATGCCCGCCGCTGGGCCGCCCTCGGCGAGACCCACGCCATCGGCGGCGGAGGGGTTGGCCCGCTCCAGGCCGACATCATCGTCGATGCGCTCTTCGGCGCGGGGCTCACACGCCCGCTCGAGGAACAGCTCGTTCTGGACTGCGACGACCTTCACGGCGGGCCGGAACCGCACCGCGACATGGCTGTGGTCGCCGTCGACTGCCTCTCGGGACTCTGCATGGACAGCGGGCGCGTCATCGGCCGGGCCTGCGCCTTCGCGTTTGCCGAGTTGACCGTGAGCTTTCACCGGTTCCGTGCCGGCCATTTCCTCGCTCGGGGGCCGTTCAAGTCCGGTGTGCTTGCAAAAATGCCGGTGGATCTCGGCCTCGATCCCGAGCCGACGCTTGGCAAAGCGCATGGCCTAGCAGGCTCAGGACTCGAGCTGTCCTCCATCACTTGCGCTCATGCCCAGACCCAGCTCGCGAAGCGCGATGGCGGGCACAAATACGACCACGGGCATGCGTTGGTGCTGGCGGGGGGTGTCGGCAAAGGTGGCGCGGCGCGGCTGGCGGCGCGGGGTGCGCTCCGGGTCGGGGCGGGGCTCGTGACGGTGGGGTGTCCGCCCGCGGCACTGATCGAGAATGCGGCCCGTCTCGACGCCATCATGCTCCGCCCCATCGGCGACGCGGAGGCGCTCTGCGAAGCGCTCGCGGACCGGCGGATCACCGCGATCTGCCTCGGCCCCGGGCTCGGGGCGGGCGAGGCGACCCGTGCCCTCGTCGCATCCGCATGCGGGGCCGAGCGGAGCGTGGTGCTCGACGCGGATGCGCTCACCTCGTTTGCGGAGGATCCCGCGGCGCTCTGGGCACTCACCCATCAGCGATGCATTCTGACGCCGCATGAAGGGGAGTTTGGCCGGCTCTTCCCCGACATCCTCGCCAAACTCAAGGAATCGCCCACCCGCGGCCCGGCCTACTCCAAGGTCGACGCCACGCGCGAGGCGGCCGCGCGCGCCGGCTGCGTCGTGCTCTTCAAGGGGTCCGACACGGTGATCGCCGAGCCCTTGGGGCGCTGTTCGATCAACTCGGCGCATTGCGAGCGCGCCGCCCCCTGGCTCGCGACCGCGGGGTCGGGCGATGTGCTCGCCGGCATGATCACCGGGCTTCTCGCGCGCGGGCTGGCGCCGATGACCGCCGCCGAGACCGCCGCCTGGCTCCATGTCGAGGCAGCGCGGCGCTTCGGCCCGGGCCTGATCGCCGAGGACCTCCCCGAAACGCTGCCGGGCGTCTTTCGCGAGCTCGGCCTCTAGGCCTTGGAGGCGCGCCGGGACACGAGCCCGAGTGCCGCCAGCGCGCCGAGGATGAGCGCGAGACCGCCGGGCAGCGGCACTCGCCCTGTCGCTGCGGGTTCGAAGGCGAAATCGAACGTGATCGTGCCGGTGGACTCCGCCGCCTCGAGCCGGGAGTCGTTCGCGATGGATATCTGCACGGCGAAGTCGTCGAGGAACCGCGTGAACAGCACGTCGGCGAGGGGCGGCGCGGTCAGGACACCGCTCTCGGCGATGGTGTTCAGACCGGGATCGAGGATGATCCGCGGCACGAGCGTCGTGATCCCAAGCACCCGCACGGTGAAGTCCTGGAAGTTGGTCGTCCCGTCGGCCATCGAGGTCGCGCTGCCGTCGACCGACCATCCAACCGAGGTCAGGGTGCCGAGGCTCTCGTCGAAGCCGTCGAAGTTGACGAGGACGGCCCGGTCGTTGACGACGCCGCCCATGCCGTCGTCGAGATCCAACGAGAAGGGCATCGTCGCCGCCTCGGCCGACGACGCGGCGAGGGCGAGGAGCCCGGCTGAGAGGGATGCCCTCGGGATCATGGTCTCGCTCCTGTCGTGTGGCCCGGCGCGGGCGGACATGGCTTCAGGGTCGTCGGACGGCACACATCTCGGCCTCCAACACTCTGGAATAAAACACAAAATCTCCCAGTACGCGGCGGCATGCGGATTGCCCCGTGCCGTTGGCGATGTCAGTATGAGCGGCGAAACTGGGGCCCGTCTTGACCGGGCGCCGCAGAAAGGACGCGGGAGGCGGCACAATGGCGGGGCCCCGAGCGAATCATTCGGAAGGGGCCGGGCAGGCCACGGGAGAGCTCGCGCTCGGCATAGGGCTCGTCGAGCAGATGGCCGACTGCCTGCCCGACACGGTGTTCTTCGTGAAGCACCCGGAGCGCGGCTATCTGGCCGGCAACCATGCGCTCGCCGGGCTGCTCGGGCTGCCGAACCGGCGCGAGATTGTCGGCCGGCGCACCGACGAGTTCTTTCCGGCCTCGACGATCCGCTACTATGACGGGCTGGACGCGGAGGTCATCGGCCGCGGCAGAACCCTCATCGACCGTCTCGACTGGGTGACCGGGGAGACCTGCGACCGCGCCTGGTTTCTCTATTCGCGGATGCCGCTTCGCGATGGCTCGGGGCGCGTGGTCGCGGCGCTCGGGCTCTCGCGGCGGTTGCCCGATCCGCGAGGCGAGGCGCGGCGCTATGCACGGCTGGCGCAGGTCTCCGAACGGCTTCAGGCCGACCCGGGCGCGCAGATTGACCCGGCAATGCTCGCCGAGCTCGCCGGCTGTTCCCGCGCACAGCTCGAGCGGGATTTCGTCCGGGTCTTCGGTGTCTCGCCGATGCGCTATCGGGCGCGTCTGCGGCTCCAGCTCGCTCGATTCCTCCTGGCCGGGTCGGCGCCGATCGCCGAGGTCGCGCAGGATTGCGGCTTCGCCGATCAGAGCGCCTTCACCCGCTGGTTCCGGCGCGCGACCGGGCTCGCCCCGGGAAGCTGGCGCAGAAGGGCGGCCGGAGCGTCGCTCGGCAGCGGCGCGATCGCGGTCCTGCGCTAGGGGCAGCGCGGTTCCGGCACGCGAAATCTCGCCTGCCCCCCTTGCGCGAGGGGTTTGCCATTTGCTCTATCGGTGCGCGTGGGCGGTTGATATAGACGGCGCGGTTCGCGGGCGCCGCCGCGGCTTCCGGCGCGGGCGTGGTGGAACTGGTAGACACGTCAGATTTAGGTTCTGATGCCGCAAGGCGTGGGGGTTCAAGTCCCTCCGCCCGCACCAGGAAATCCGGCGGGGATGGGTCGGCGACGGACACCGGTCGCGCAACGAGGCGGCAGCGCGGACCACGGGGACCGCGGGGGCAGACGGGCCAAATGGGCCAAACGGGGACGCATATGCAGGTGACGGAGACCAAATCGGAGGGGCTGCGGCGGGAGTACTCCGTCGTGGTCAGCGCCGCCGCTCTCGAGGCCAAGACCACCGAGAAGCTGGAGACCGTGCGCGCCGATTTTCAGATGAAGGGCTTTCGCAAGGGCAAGGCGCCGATGCCGCTCTTGAAGAAGATGTTCGGCAAGTCGGTGATGGGCGAGGTCGTGCAGGAGACCGTCGAGGAGACGGTGCAGCAGCATCTCTCGAGCACCGGCCACCGTCCGGCGCAGCAGCCCGAGATCAAGATCGCCAATGAGAGCTTCGAGGAGGGCGACGATCTCCGGGTCGACATCGCCTATGACTGTCTGCCCGACGTGCCGCCGCTCGACTACAGCCAGATCGCGCTCGAGCGCCGGGTGGTCGAGGTGGACGAGGGCGCGGTCGAGGAGGGGCTCGGCCGTCTCGCCGAGAGCGCGACGCAGTACGAGGCTCGCGAGGAGGGCGAAGCGGCCGCCGAGGGCGACCAGGTGGTGATCGATTTCCTCGGCAAGGTGGACGATACGCCCTTCGAGGGTGGCGAGGCCGAGGACTACCCGCTCGTGCTCGGCTCGAATTCCTTCATTCCCGGCTTCGAGGACCAGCTCACGGGGTTGAAGCCCGGCGAGCAGAAGGCGGTCGAGGTCACCTTCCCCGAGGAATACGGCGCCGCGCATCTCGCGGGCAAGGCCGCGGTCTTCGACGTCACCGTCAAGGAGGTGCGCGGCCCCGTGCCGGCGCCGGTCGACGACAGCCTTGCCGAGCGCTATGGCGCCGAGAGCCTCGATGCGCTGAAAGAGCAGCTCCGCGAGCGGATCGGCGCAGAGTTCGCCGGCGCCGCGCGCCAGCTCCTCAAGCGCCGCCTGCTCGACCGGCTGGACGAGCTCGTCGCCTTCGACCTGCCGGACACGCTGGTGGAGGCCGAGGCGAAGTCGATCGCTCACCAGCTCTGGCACGAGGAGAACCCCGACGTGCCGGGCCACGACCACGGCGAGATCGAGGCGACCGACGAGCATCGCACACTTGCAACGCGCCGGGTGCGGCTGGGGCTGCTGCTCGCCGATATCGGTGGGCGCGAGGGGGTCGAGGTCTCCGAGCAGGAGCTCGGCCAGGCGATCATGGCGCAGGCTCGGCAGTATCCCGGGCAGGAGCGCGAGTTCTTCGAGTTCGTCAAACAGAACCGCCCGGCACTCGAGCAGATCCGCGCGCCGATCTTCGAGGACAAGGTGGTCGACCTCATCCTCACCCGTGCCGAGGTGCGCGACGTGACGGTCTCCAAGGCCGATCTCGAGACCGAGATGCAGGCGCTCGACACCGAGGGCTGACCGGCCGGCGCGCCAGCTCGACCCAAGCGGTTTCCCGCCCGGCGCAGGATTGCAACTTCGCCGGTGCGGTGAGACGCTCGGCCATCGAATGCGGGGGCGGCGATGCGGATCTATCACAACCTGGACCACACCGCCCATGAGGCGATGTCCGAGCTCCACGAGGGGCAGCTCAAGCGCAGCTTCGAGTGCCCGGAGCGGATGGCGGTGATCCTCGCCGCGCTCGCCGAGGCTGGCCATGCGGCCCCGGAGACGCCGCCACCCGTGCCGCGCGCCCTGATCGACCGCGTGCACGATGCCGACTACCTCGCCTTTCTCGAGACGGCCCATGCCCGCTGGGTCGCAGCGCATGGCCCGGGCGACGCGATCGCCTTCACCTACCCGGTCCCGGGGCTTCGCCGCGCGGAGCCGCCCGAGGCGATCGACGGCGCGCTCGGGCATTACGGCTTCTCGGTCGACACCTGCCTGACCGCCGGCTCATGGCCTGCCGCGCTGTCCTCGGCGGCCTGCTCCCATGCGGCGGCCCAGGCGGTGGTGGGCGGCGACCGGGCGGCCTTCGCGCTCGCGCGCCCGCCGGGCCACCACGCCCATGCCGGGCTCTATGGCGGCTACTGCTACCTCAACAATGCGGCGATCGCGGCCGAGGCGCTGATCGCGGCGGGGGCCGCCCGGGTCGCGCTCCTCGATATCGACTACCACCACGGCAACGGCACGCAGTCGATCTTCTACGACCGATCTGATGTGCTCTTCCTGTCGCTCCACGCCGACCCGGCGCAGGAATTCCCCTATTTCCTCGGCCATGCCGACGAGATGGGCGCAGGCCCGGGGCTCGGCTACACCGTCAACTACCCGATGCGCCACGGCACCGGCTATGATCTCTGGTCGAGCGCGCTCGAGGAGGCCTGTCGCCAGATCGAGACGCACCGCGCCGATGCGCTGGTGGTGTCGCTCGGGGTCGACACCTTCGACGGCGACCCGATCAGCCAGTTCCGTCTCCAGAGCGAGGACTTCCCGAAGGTCGGCGCACGGATCGCCGCGCTCGGGCTGCGCACGGCGGTGGTGATGGAGGGCGGCTACGCGGTCGACGCGCTCGGGCGCAACGTGGCGGGCTTCCTCGGCGGCCTTCTCGAGGGCTGAGCGACGCGCCCCCCATTGGCAGGCGCCCTCCGCGCGCTAAGCTGCACTGCAACAGCATGGATGGCGCGATGTCCCGACCCCTCAAGCACCACCCCAAGCGCTATGCGCTGACGAACGAGCTCCACGCCCGTCCGTTCCAGCCGATGCAGGTGCCCGGGCGGGTCGCGCATCTCGCCTTCAAGCACCCCGAAGGTGCGGCGGACCGCGATCCGGGCGAGGACCGGGCGCAGCTCATCGCCTTTCTCGACCGGCATGGCGCGCCCCATCCCGCTCCCGAGGCCAGCCATTACGTGATCGATCTCGGCCGGTTCCGCCTGACCTGGGAGCGGCACACCGAGTTCGTCTCCTACACGCTCTCCGAGGAGGGGCCGGCGAGCGCCGTGTTCACCGGCGCGCTGCTCGAGGTGTTCCCCGGCGACTGGCTGGAGACGATGCCGGGCTCGGTGATCGCTGCCAACGAGATCGAGCTGATCCGCGTCGAGAGCGAAGAGGCGGCCGAGGAGATGCTCGCCGGCCCGCTCGGGCGCGAGTTCAACCCCGAGAGCCTCGCGGTCGCGCGGGTGCTCGACGGCGCGGGCCTCGCGCTCGGCGATTTCCGGATCCACGAGGAGGGGTTTGCCCGCTTCGCCGTGCTGATCCACGACGAGGTGGGCACGCGACGCCTCGGCCGTCTGGTGCAACGGCTGATCGAGATCGAGACCTACCGGACCACCGCCATGCTCGCATTGCCGATGGCCCGCGAGAAGGGCAAGCGGCTGAACGAGATCGAGCGCAACCTGACCCTGCTGATCGGCCTCGTCGCCGAGGACACGCGCGGCAAGGCCGACGGCGCGATCCTCTCGACGCTCACGGAGCTCGCGGCCGAGCTCGAGGCGATGTCGGCGGCCACGGCGTTTCGCTTCGGGGCCGCCACGGCCTATGAGGCGATCGTGCAGCAGCGGATCAAGTCGCTGCGCGAGGAGCGCGTGGGCGGGCGCCAGCTCTTCTCGGAATTCATGGTGCGGCGCTTCGATCCGGCCATGCGCACCTGCCAGGCGGTCGAGCGGCGGCTCGCGGATCTCTCGATCCGCGCGGGCCGCATCGCCGAGCTGCTGCGCACCCGGGTCAATGTGGCCGTCGAGGAGCAGAACCAGCGGCTTCTGGCCTCGATGGACAAGCGGGCCGAGCTGCAGCTCCGCCTCCAGCAGACCGTGGAGGGGCTCTCGGTCGTCGCGATCAGCTACTACGCGGTCAGCCTCGCCACCTATCTGGTCTCGCCGGTCGCGCCGGCTCTCGGCCTCTCGAAGGAGCTGCTGACTGCGATCGTGGCGATCCCGATCATCGCCGGCGTGTGGATGTTCGTCTCGCGGATCCGCCGCGGGATCACCCATCCGTCGCGCCCGAGCGGCAAGTCCGGCTGAGCCCACCCGGGCATGGGGCCCGCCCGGGCAAGGGTGCGCTCAGTCGCCGCCGCACCCGCCACCGCCATCCCCATCGCCGTCTCCGTCCGAGCTCGAGACATGGGAGATCGAGATGCCCACCTCGTTGCTGCCTTGGGACGCGCCGGCGCCAAAGAGCAGCTTCAGCACCAGCATCAGCAGCGAGGCGCCGAGCACCAGCACCGCGAAGAACGCGATGAACGGCCAGCCGATCGCGGTCGCGCCGCCATAGACGCCGGCGGCGACAAGCGCGGGGAAGAGGCTCGAGGCGATGCGGTTCGGCACCGCGGTGTGCGTCGCCGGACTGTAGAGCCGCGGCTGGGCGACCTGGGCAAAGCGGCGATCGGCGTCGGGCCAGTAGCGTGCAGGCGGGCGGAGGCCGAACACCTGCTCATAGGTCTCGAGCGTCTCTTCGTATTGCCGGCGATAGCGCTTGCGCTCCTCCGGCCCACCCGCGGTCGGCTCGTGGTGCATCGGGCGCCCGAGCACATGGCCGCAGAAATAGTCCCAGTAGTTGCGGGTATAGGCGAGATGGAGGTGCCAGACGATGTCGACCGCGATCGACGGGGTCACCGGATGCGCGGCGGTCGCCCAGAGATAGGCGAAACGGCGATACTCCTCGATCGCCTCCTCGACTGTCCGCTTGGACCAGCCGGTCTCGGCGGCCAGACGCTCGCGAAACCCGAGCTCGCCCGCCCCATCGTCGAAGTCATGCGCCTCGATGCGGTCCCAGAGCTCCGGCTCCTCGATCCGCGGTTCGCGCTTCGGTGAGAACAGCACCGGCTCGCCCTCTCGACAGCTCCCTGACGTAGCGTGATCCTACGGTGGGATTGTGGCGCGGGCGGGGCTCCGCACCGGAGACCTCTCAGAAAAGCGAGTCGAGGAAGAGCCCGGCGGCGAAGGCGAACCCGCCCCACCGTGTCTGGCGGAAGAGGCCGAGGCAGGCCTCCGGGTCGTCCATGTCGAATTGCCGGATCTGTGCCGCCATCTGGCCGACGAGCCCGGCGAGGCCGATGATCGCGAGGAGGCCGCCACCTGCCGTCAGCACCGCCAGCACCCCGATCACCGCAACACAGGCCGCGAAAATCGCGAGCCACCCGGCGGTCTCGTGCTCGAAGAGCCGCGCGGTCGACTTCACCCCGATCAGCGCGTCGTCCTCCCGGTCCTGATGCGCGTAGATCGTGTCGTAATGCAGCGTCCAGGCGATGCCCGTCAGGTAGAGGAACACCGCCGGCAGCCCGACATAGCCGGTCTGCGCCGCATAAAGCAGCAGCGCGCCCCAGTTGAAGGCGATGCCGAGGAACACCTGCGGCCACCAGGTGAAGCGCTTGGCATAAGGGTAGATCGCGACGGGCAGCAGCGAGAGGATCCCGAGCGCCACGGCCACGTTGTTGAAGGTGATCAGGATCAGGAACGCCGCCAGCGACTGCAGGACGGCCCAGAGGAGCGCCTGGCGCGACGTAAGGTCCCCGGCCGCGAGCGGGCGGGCGCGGGTGCGGGCGACGTCCTTGTCGATCTCGCGGTCGACAAGGTCGTTCCAGCTGCACCCGGCGCCCCGCATCAGCAGGGCGCCGATCCCGGAGCCGATGATCAGCCAGATGTCGCCCGCAGACCAGCCGGTCTCGATCGCCCCGAGCGCGATCGCCCACCAGCAGGGGATCAGCAACAGCCAGGTGCCGATCGGCCGGTCGGCCCGGCTGAGGCGCAGATAGGGCCGCGTCCAGGGCGGCGCATAGCGGTCGACCCAGTTGCCGGCGGGCGCGTCCGCCGGCCTTCCCTCGGGCAGGCGCAGGGGGTTATCAGGCATCTCGGTCATGGAGCGCGATATGGCACAGTCGGCCACGAAAATCAGGCTCTACGTCGACGCCCCGCTCAGCCAGGGCGCGATCGTGGAATTGGGCCGGGAGCAGCGGAAATACCTCTTCGCGGTGATGCGGCGGGTGGTGAACGACGCGCTCGTGATGTTCAACGGGCGCGACGGGGAATGGCTCGCGCGGATCGCCACCGGCAACCGTCAGGGCGCCTGGGTCACCTGCCTCGAGCGGCTGCGTGTGCAGGACGAGGCGCCGGACATCTGGGTGCTGTTCGCCCCGCTCAAGAAGGCGCGTACGGATTTCGCGGTGGAGAAGGCCTCCGAGATGGGCTGTCGGCGGATCCTGCCTGTCTACACCCGCCACACCGATCCCTCACGGATCAACCGGGAGCGGCTCACCCACCACGCCATCGAGGCAGCCGAGCAATGCGGGCGCCTGTCGGTTCCCGAGATCGCCGAGGCGGCGCCACTGAAGACCGCGCTCCGCGACTGGCCGGCCGAGCGCCGGCTCCTCTTCTGCGACGAGAGCGGGACCGCGCCCCCGGCACCCCAGGTACTGGCCGAGGCGGGGTCGGGCCCCTGGGGGGTGCTGACCGGGCCGGAGGGCGGGTTCTCGGCAGAGGAGGCCGAGTGGCTCCGCGGCCTGCCCTTCGCCCATCCGGCGAGCCTCGGGCCGCGGGTGCTGCGCGCCGAGACAGCCACGGTCGCAGCGCTCGCGGTGCTGCAGGCGACCGTGGGCGACTGGCGATGACCATCCGCGGATCCGAGGCGCCGCTGGTCGCGCTGGCGCGGCGCCATGGCGAGACGGCGATCGCTGCGGTGATCACGCTGGCGCTCGGGCGGTGGGCGGCGCTCGCCGCGCTCGACGGCGCGTGGCTCGGGGCGCTGCTCTGGGGCACCGGGGCGGGCGCCGCGGCGCTCTGGGCCCGCGCGGCCTTCACCGGGCGCAGGCTCGCGAGCCGGCTCGCCCGGGGGCCGGAGCCCGGGCCGGGGATCGTCCGGGTCGAGGAGGGGCGGATCACCTATTTCGGCCCGGAACAGGGCGGCGCCGCGGCGATCGACCTGCTCGTCACCGTCAGCCTCAGCCCCGAGGCCGAGCGCGCCGTCTGGCTGTTCGAGAGCGCAGACGGGCGCAGCCTCGCGATCCCCTCCGACGCGATTGGCGCCGAGCGCCTGCCCGACGCGCTCGCCGTGCTGCCAGGCTTCGACCCCGAGACCGCGGCGCGGGCGGCCGAGGCGCGGGCCGGCGCCGCGGCGGTCCCGGTCTGGCGCCGTCCACCGGCGACGCGGATCGCGCGGAGCTGAGCCGCTCAGCCGCGCGGCACGGCGCCGCGGCGAAGCCCGACGACGTTTTGCGCGACCCCGAGCCCTGCAAGGATCAACACGAGCGCGATCCCGAGCCGCGGAGACGGCGTCTCGCCGAGCGCCACCGCACCCAGCACCACCGCCCAGAGCGGCACCTGATAGTTGACATTGGCGAAGAAGCTCGGCCCCGCCGACTGGATCACGGTGAGCAGCATCACGGTTGCGAGGGCCGTCGGCATCAGACCGAGATAGATGATCGCGGCGATGCCCGCTGGCGAGGGCACCGCGACCGCCTCAAACGCAAGCGCAAGCGGCAGAGTGATCGTCGCCGCGAGGATCAGCGCCGCCGTCGCGAAGCGCAAGAGCCCCAGCTGGGGCGCAAGCTTGGCGACCACCGAGCCCGAGGCATAGCCGAACGCCGCGAGCAGGCAGCCCCCGATCGCGAGCGGCTGGAGCCGGGTCTCGCTCCCGGCCGCGGCCTCGAAGCCCTCGAGCGCTGCCGGCCCGACCAGCACGCAGACGCCCGCAAAGCCCAGCAGGAACCCCGCCGTGCGGCGCAGCGTCATCCGCTCGCCAGGCACGAAGAGATGCGCGATCGGCAACAGGAAGAGCGGCACCGTGGCCATCAGCACGCCCGCGAGCCCCGAGGGCACGTGGCGCTGCGCCCAGGCGAGGCTCGTGAAGGGCATCGCATTGGCGAGCACCGCCACGGCAAGCGCCGCCCCCCAGAAGGCCCGCCCGCCGGGCTCACCGACGCCGGGCAGCCGCTGGCCGCGGAGCGCGAGGACCGCGAAAAGGGTCACCGCCGCGAGCGACAGTCGCAGCGCCGCGATCGTCAGCGGCGTGAAATCGGCGGTCGCGATCTTGGTGATCGGGAATGTCGCACCCCAGATGAGCCCGAGCGCGAGCAGCATCGCCCAATCGGTCGCCGTGGCCCGCATGCATCCTCCCGCATCGCACAATCGCTTGACCGCCTCGTGCCCTGCCCCTATCCCAGCTCTGGGCGCGGCGTCGAGGAGGGCGAGCGGCGGCGGGCTCAGGATCCTCGCCCCGACGATGGAGCGCGTCTATGACGTTCCCCCCCATGCCGCAGGTGCGACCTGCGCGCGCCGAGTTCTCGTCTGGTCCCTGTGCGAAGCGTCCCGGCTGGTCGTCCGAGGCCGTGGCGGCCCGCGCCTGGCTTGGCCGATCGCACCGCGCGGCCGGCCCGAAGGCCCAGCTCGCCGAAGCGATCGCGCGCACCAGGGCGCTGCTCGGCCTACCCGAGGACCATCGCCTCGGCATCGTGCCGGCCTCCGACACCGGCGCCTATGAGATGGCGATGTGGACCATGCTGGGCGCGCGCCCGGTGGACATGCTGGCCTGGGAGAGCTTTGGCGCAGGCTGGGTGACCGATGCCGTCAAGCAGCTGAAACTCGCAGACTGCCGGGTGATCGAGGCCCCCTATGGCGCGCTGCCGGATCTCGGCTCGGTGCGCACAGACGCCGATCTCTGCTTCACCTGGAACGGCACCACCTCGGGCGCCCGCGTGCCGAATGCGGACTGGATCCCTGCCGCCCGCGAAGGGCTGACGCTCTGCGACGCGACCTCGGCGGCCTTCGCGCAGGCGATCGACTGGCCGAAGATCGATGTCGCCACCTTCTCCTGGCAAAAGGTGATGGGAGGCGAGGCGGCGCATGGGATGCTGGTGCTCGGCCCCCGCGCGGTCGAGCGGCTGGAGAGCTATGTGCCCGACCGGCCGCTGCCGAAGATCTTCCGGCTGACCAAGGGGGGCAAGCTCAACGAGGGCATCTTCCGCGGCGAGACCATCAACACGCCTTCGATGCTTGCGGTCGCCGACTATGTCGACGCGCTCGACTGGGCCGAAGGGATCGGTGGTGCCCCGGCGCTGATGGCGCGGGCCGATGCGAATTTCGCGGCGCTCCAGGCCTGGGTCGACGCGACACCCTGGGTGGAGAACCTGGTGGCCGAGCCGCCGCACAGGTCGAACACGAGCGTCTGCCTCGGGATCGTCGATCCCGAGATCACGGCGATGGACGAGGCCGGGCAGCGCGCGGTCACCAAGCGGATGACCGCAGCCCTCGAGGCCGAGGGCGTGGCCCTCGACATCGGCGGTTATCGCGATGCACCGCCGGGGCTGCGGATCTGGTGCGGCGCGACGGTCGAGACGGCCGATATCGAGGCGCTGTGCCCCTGGCTCGACTGGGCCTTTGCCGGTGCGCGGGCCGGGCTGGCCGCTGCCTGAGTCTTTTCCGGCGCAGCCCGCCCCCAACCACCCCCCCCCCCCCCCCCGGGGGGGGGGGGGGGGGCGGGCCCCAAGGGGGCACCCCCCAGGACCAAAGTAGT
>CAYORO010000076.1:0-325 GCA_964406355.1 uncultured Limibaculum sp. | reverse complement strand
TTTTTTTTTTCGCCCCCCGCCCCCCCCCCCCCCCCCCCCCCCCCCTGTGGTGTGTGTGGGGGGCCCGCGACCCGATGAGGAACACGCCCATGTCCAAAGTTCTGATTTCCGACAAACTGTCCGAGCAGGCCGTCGCGATCTTCCGCGAGCGCGGCATCGAGGCCGACTTCGCGCCCGAGCTCGGCAAGGACCCCGCGGCGCTCGCCGACGAGATCGGCGCCTATGACGGCCTCGCCGTGCGCTCGGCCACCAAGGTGACCGCCGAGATCCTCGCCCGCGCCGAGCGGCTGCGCGTGATCGGCCGCGCAGGGATCGGCGTCGACAC
>CAYORO010000075.1:0-13648 GCA_964406355.1 uncultured Limibaculum sp. | reverse complement strand
ATCCTCGGCCACCGCCGCGGTCTTGCCAATCTTGTCGACCACGCCCTTCATCACCCGGAAGGTGGCGTCGTCGGTCGCGATGCCCCGGATCAGCTCGACGAGCTGCATCACCGGCACCGGGTTCATGAAATGCAGGCCCATGAACCGCTCGGGCCGGTCGGTTGCGGAGCCGAGCCGCGTGATCGAGATTGAGGAGGTGTTGGTGGTGAGCAGCGTCTGCTCGCCGAGATGGTCCGCGAGGCCGGCGAAGATCTTGCGCTTGATCTCCTCGTTCTCGGTCGCGCTTTCGATGATCAGATCGCAGGGGCCGAGGCGCGGCAGCTCGGTGGTGCCGGACAGCCGCTTCATCGTGTCGTCCACGGCCTCGGCCGTGATCCGGCCCTTCTCGACCTGGCGGCGCATCCCAGACTCGATCTTGGCGATGCCGCGGTCGAGCGCCTCCTGGTTGATGTCGTTGAGCAGGACCTCGAAGCCCGACTGCGCGAACACCTGCGCGATGCCGGCCCCCATCTGCCCGGCGCCGATCACGCCGACGGTCCGGATTTCCATGCGGCCAATCCCTTCTCCCCGCCCGCCGTCTTTGTGCGGTGCAGCAGGATTATGCGGCCGTTAACGGATTTTGCAAGCGTTCCGCAGCGCCACGCCAATCCGCCGCGCCCGGGCGGCAGGCTCAGGCGTTGACGAGCTCCAGGCGCGCGCGAAGACGCGCCGTCTCGGCCTCGGTGAGCGCGATCCTGTCGAGCCAGACCCGTTTGAGCGCGGGCATCGCCTCGAGCTGCGGGATGACATCGGCCGCCAGCAGCCGCGTCTGCCCCTGGCCGCCGCCGACCGAGAGGTATTCGAACTCCGGCACCGCCTCGAGCATGGCGAGATCGGCCGGCGCGATGTCGGTCATCCAGATGTCGAGCCCGCGGAGCTGCTGCATTCTCGCGACATCGCGCAAGCTGGCGGCTGTCACGGCTGTATGGCCGATCTCCAGCATCTCGATCGTCTCGGAGCGCGACAGGATCTCCACGGCTGCGTCATCGAGTTCGGCGCATTCGAGATCGAGATGCCACAGCGCCGGTGCCGCGGCGAATGCCTCCGCGACCGCGGGCGTGACCTGCGCGTGCTGCGCGCCTAACTCCGTGAGGCGAGGTACCTGCAAGACCTCCAGGAGATCCGCTCCGGTGAGCGACAGGTCGATGCGGAACATCTCGAGATCGGCGGCCCGCTCGAACCCTTTGGCCATGCGGGCCGTGACGAGCGGCACGTCGACGACCGAGATCTCCCGCAGCCGCTTGCCGCGGCAGACCCTCGCCAGCCGCGCCATGTGGTCAGGCCCCCGGAAGGTGACCTTCCCACGGGGCCATTCGATGAGCGGCTCGGGGTTCAGCCGAGCTCCTTTTCCAGCTCGGGCAGCAGATCGAAGAGATCGCCCACGAGGCCGTAATCGGCCACCTGGAAGATCGGCGCCTCCTCGTCCTTGTTGATCGCGACGATGATCTTGCTGTCCTTCATGCCGGCGAGGTGCTGGATCGCGCCGGAGATGCCGACCGCGATGTAGAGATCGGGCGCCACCACCTTGCCGGTCTGCCCCACCTGCCAGTCATTCGGCGCATAGCCCGAATCGACCGCGGCGCGCGAGGCGCCGGTGGCCGCGCCGAGCTTGTCGGCCACCTGCTCGATCAGCGCGAAATTCTCCTTGGAGCCGAGCCCGCGGCCGCCGGAGATCACGATCTTGGCCGAGGTGAGCTCGGGCCGGTCGGAGGCCACGACGCTGTCCTCAAGCCAGGACGAGACGCCCGGATCGGCCGGCACCTCGACCGTCTCGACCGGGGCCGCGCCGCCGGTGCCCGCCGCATCGAAGCCCGCCGTGCGGATCGTCACGAGCTTCTTCGCATCGGTCGAGCGCACCGTCTGGATCGCGTTGCCGGCATAGATCGGGCGCACGAAGGTGTCGGCATCGACGATCTCGATCACGTCCGAGAGGATCATCACGTCGAGCAGCGCCGCGAGCCGGGGCATCACGTTCTTCGCATGGGCCGTCGCCGGCGCCACGATGTGGGTGTAGTCGCCCGCGAGCGAGGCCAGCAGCGCCGCCACCGGCTCGGCGAGCCCGTGGCCGAGCTGGGCCGCATCGGCGCAGAGCACGCGCTCGACGCCGTCGAGCGTCGCCGCGGTCTTGACCGCATCACCGTTGCAGCCCTCGGAGGCGCAGAGCACCGTCACCGGGCCGAGCGCCTTGGCCGCGGTGAGCGCCTTGGCGGTCGCGTCCGTCGCGAGCGCCGAGCCCACCGTCTCGGCCAGAAGAAGTACCGCCATCAGATCACCCCCGCCTCGTTCTTGAGCTTGTCCATCAGTTCGCCCACGCTGCCGACGCGGACGCCAGCCTGCCGCGCCGGCGGCTCGTCGACCTTCACCACCGTCAGCCGTGGAGTGACGTCGACGCCGAGATCGGCCGGCGCCTTGATGTCCATCGGCTTGCGCTTGGCCTTCATGATGTTGGGCAGCGAGGCGTAGCGCGGCTCGTTGAGGCGGAGATCGACTGTGACGATCGCCGGCAGCGTGACCTCGATCGTCTGCAGCCCGCCATCGACCTCGCGGGTCACCTTGGCCGCGCCCTCGCCCATCTCGAGCTTCGAGGCAAACGTCGCCTGGGCCCAGCCCGTCAGCGCCGCGAGCATCTGCCCGGTGGCGTTCATAGCGGTGTCGATCGCCTGCTTGCCCATGATCCCGAGGCCCGGCGCCTCGGCATCGATCACGGCCTTCAGGAGCTTGGCAACGCTCAGCGGCTCGATATCGGTGTCGACCGTGTCGGCCGCCTTGATCAGGATCGCCCGGTCGGCGCCCATCGCGAGCGCGGTGCGCAGGGTCTCCTGCGCCTTCTCGACGCCGATCGAGACCGCGATGATCTCGGTCGCGACGCCCTTCTCCTTGAGCCGGATCGCCTCCTCGACGGCGATCTCGTCGAAGGGGTTCATCGACATCTTGACGTTGGCGAGATCGACGCCCGAGTTGTCCGCCTTCACGCGGACCTTCACGTTGTAGTCGATCACGCGCTTGACGGGCACGAGCACCTTCACCAGCGCATCCTCCTCACAATGGCCGGACCGGCCTGTTTCGAAGCTGTCACACTCCTATCCCGCGGCTGGCGGGAGTCAGTGCGAAAAACCGACGCGCGCGGCGCGGGATTCGTCGCCAATGGCTCTCGCTGGGATAACGGCGCTTGAAAGCGGGGGCTGCGTTTTGCATCGTTCGCGCACAGATCCACACAGAGGGACCATCCCATGATCGTGAAAGCCGCACTGAAATCCGCCGTCCTCGCCTGCGCCCTGCTGGCCGGGACCGCGCCCGTCCAGGTCGCTGCCCAGCAGCTCACGCAGGAGCAGCAGCTCGTGCGCGCGCGCCTGTTCCAGATCTATCTCAAGGCCGAGCACGCGATCGGCGGGATCCTGAACGGCCAGAGCGCCTTCAACGCGGCGAAAGCCGAAGGCAACCGCGCGGGCATGACCGACGCGATGGGCGCCATGCTGTCCAACAGCTCCGAGGCCGCCTACTGGGCCACCATCCTCGACCAGCGCGTCAACGAGACCCCGAATGCCAGCGACCGGGCCAAGGGGCTGACCGGCGACCTGCGCGCGCAGTCGGCCGAGGTCTATCAGAGCATGACGGTGATGGCGTCGAGCGACGATGTAGACGAGATGTCGGCGCGCCTCGACGAGTCGGCCGATGGCCTCAACCGCCTCTACCTCACCGTGCGCGACATCTATGCGCTGGTGCAGGAGAGCATCCGCGCCAACCAGTGACGGGCCGCTAGGCCCGCGAGGCGCCGCCCCCGCGCGGCGCCTCAGTTGCGCAGCACCACGCAGGTGCCGCCGGCGCGCTTGAGCTGCGCGCAGAGAAGCCCCGCCTCCTTGCGACTCGGTGCGCCCACCCGCGCCTGATAGGGCGCCCCCCGGATGCCGCGCCGCGAGCGCACGATGTGAACCGGCCGGTCGCCGATGATGCGGCGAAAGCGCGCCTTGATCCGCCGGGCGGCGTTGCGCGCGATGCGGTGGCTGCGCGCACCCGCGATCTGCACCCCCCAGGGCGAGCGCGTGGCGAGCACCGCCCGCGTCGGCTTGATCGGCAGCGCGGCACAGGCCTCGGCGAAGCTCTTGTCCGGATCGAGCGGGCGCGGCTCCACCTCGCGCCCCTTCTGGCGAAACCAGTCGACGGGCCTGAAGGTGATCGAGCGGACATAGTCGATCGTCTCCCAGGGCAGCCCCGAGCGTCCGCCGAGCCAGCGCGAGACCCGGTGCGGCCCGCCATTATAGGCTGCCGCGGCGAGGCCCCAGTTGCCGAACTGGCGTCTGAGATCGGCCAGCAGATAGGCGGAATGCGGGATCGCCTGGTTCGGGTCCCACGGGTCCTTGAGGCCGCGCTCCTTGGCGGTCGCGGGCATGAACTGGGCGATCCCCTGCGCGCCCACGGGCGAGAGCGCCTTGGCGTCGAACCGGCTCTCCTTGTAGATCAGCCGCGCGAAGAAGGGCTTTGGCAGCCCGTGGCGCTCGGCCGAGACGGAGATCAACCGGCAGATCCCCGCCGCGTCGAGCGGATTGGCCGGCTGCGCCGCCCACGCAGCGCCGCCCCAGCTCGCGAGCAGCAGGGTCAGGGCCAAAGCACGGCCGCAAGCTCGAGCCGCTCCCGCCATTCGGGGTCCTCCTCGCTCTCCCACACCCGCCGGACCATGGCAGAAACACCGAGAGCTTTCAGCCAGGAAGAGACCCGGTCCCGCAACGCCGGATCGAGGGTCAGATCGCAGGCGATCTCCCAGCACAGCACGTCGATCGTGGGATGCGGCTGGAGCCGGTACTCGAAGCCGGTCGACCACATGGCCAGCGCGCGGGCGAGGTCGCGCTCCGGGGCGTCCGAGAGCCGAGCCAGCAGGCGGTCGGTGTCGATACCGCCCGCATGGGCCATGCTGATCACCACGCCCAAATGCTCGATGCCCTCGCCCCAGTGGCCGCCATGGGCATAGCGCCAAGGTCTCGCGACGTAGTCGAGCGCCAACGCCTCGACAAAGCCCTGCACCGCCTCGGCGCGGGCCTCGGGCCAGCCCTCCGGGTAGCCGGATCGCGAGAGCGCCGACAGCGCACCGGGCCACCCGACGGGTGTCGGGCAGCGCCCCTCGGCGATCAGCGCGCACAGCCGGGGCAGGAACCAGGCGAGCTCCTGCCGGTTGAGGCGGCTCGGCCCGTCATCCACATAGTCGTGGAGATCCACCTCGGTCAGATCTTCCGGCGGACGACCGAGGAGGCGCGCGGTTTCCCGCGCCTCGATGAAGTCCATCCGATCAAGGAGACGCGCGGGTTTCCCGGCGCGGCAGGCGGCGCGCACGGCCTCGAGGGCGGCGGAGAGCTCCGCGCTCAGCGGGTCTTGCCGGGCACCCACAGGACGTCGAGCGCGCCGTTGTCGTTGGCGGCGCGCGAGGCGACGAAGAGCCAGTCGGACAACCGGTTGAGATAGATGAGGGCTGCCTCGTTGACCCCCTCGACGGTGGCGAGCTCGACACAGAGCCGCTCGGCACGCCGACAGACCGTCCGCCCGAGATGGAGACAGGCCGCGAGCGCCGTGCCCCCCGGCAGGACGAAGCTGCGCAGCGGCGCGAGCGCCTCGTTCATCGCGTCGATCTCGGCCTCGAGCCGCTCGACCTGGCTCGTGACCATCCGGAGCGGGGGATACTCGGCCTCCGCGTCCCGCTCCATATGCGGGCGGCAGAGATCGGCGCCGAGATCGAACAGGTCGTTCTGGATCCGCGCCAGTGCCTCGTCCATCGCGCCCTCGGCATGCAGCCGCGCGAGGCCAAGCGTGGCGTTGAGCTCGTCGACCGTGCCGTAGGCGTTGACCCGCGCCGAATGCTTGGCCACCCGGCTGCCGTCGCCGAGGGCGGTGTCGCCCGCATCGCCCGTGCGGGTGTAGATCTTGTTGAGAACGACCATGTTCCCTCCCCGTCGCCCAGTCGGCCGATTGCTCCGTCAGCCCGCCTTGAGGGCGAGGACCGTCGCCATGATCAGCACCACGGCCACGAACTGTCCGATCAGGCGCAGCCGCATCATCTTGTTGGAGAAGCTCGGCGTCGACCGGCCGAGACCGAAGGCCAGCACCCCCACCATCATCACGACCGCGGTGAAGAGGCAGGCGATCACCGCCGCATAGAAGAGCCCGTGTGTCATCCCCCACCCCTATCGCGTGGCGCGCCCGCCGAACAGTCCCCGCGCGCAGCGCTAGCCGCGCGCCAGCACCCAGTCGAGCGCGCGGGTCGGCAGCAAGCGCTTGAGCGTGCCCGCCACATAGGTCGGCGTGGTGACATAGTAACGCGGGCGCGGGCGCGGGCTCTCGAGCGCGTGGATCAGCTTGGCGGTCGTCGCCTCGCAGGTCAACTCGCCCGGGTCCTGCGGCGGGTTCTCGGCATAGAGCCGGGGCTCGAGGACGTCGCGGTAGAACGCGGCCCAGACCGAGCCCTCGCGGTCGATCCAGCGCTCGTAATGGGCGCGCGCGTTCTCGCGGATCAGGGTGCGCACAGGGCCGGGCTCGATCAGGATCGGGTGGATGTCGGTGCGGCGAAGCTCGAGGCGCAGCGTGTCGGTGTAACCCTCGAGCGCGAATTTCGTCGCGTTGTAGGCCCCGCGCATCTTGAGCGCGGCAAAGCCGAGCACCGAGGAGTTCTGCACGATGCGCCCCGCGCCGCGGCCATTGCCCTGGCGGCGCATCACCGGGATCACGCGCCGCGTCAGCTCGTGCCAGCCGAAGAAGTTGGCCTCGAAGATCGCCCGCAGCGCGTCGGTCGGCAGATCCTCGACCGCGCCGGGCGAGGCGAAGGCGCCATTGTTGAAGAGCGCGTCGAGCCGACCGCCGGTCGCCTCCAGCACCGCGGCGAGGCCCGCCTCGATGCTCGCCGTGTCCTGGTAGTCGATCCGCGGGCTCTCCAGCCCCTCCTCGCGGAGCCGCGCACAGTCGGCCTCCTTGCGACAGGAGGCGAAGACCCGCCAGCCGCGTTTGGCCATCGCATGGGCGGCGTGGTGACCGATGCCCGAGGAGCACCCGGTGATCAGCAGGCAGCGGCGCGTCTCGCTCATGGGGCTCCCGGGGCGACAGGCGGATCAGCGGCGCCGGCGCAGCCCGCCGGCCGTGCGGGTATGAAACGTCGGCGGCTTGCCTGCAACCCAGGCGACGAACCGCGCGATCTCGGGATGCGCCCGCAGCGCCTCGACGGTGTTGTAGCGGCGTGCGAGCTCGGCCTCGGTCAGCGTCGCGTGGATCGTGTTGTGGCAGATCTGATGGAGCAGCACGGTGGGACCGTGGCGCCCGCCCTTGAGTTTTGGCACGAGGTGGTGGAGCGACTGGCGCGCCTCGGGCGGGATCGGCCGGCCGCAGAGCGGGCAGATGGGATCCGCCGCCCCGTCGGCGCCAGGGTCGCCGGTCTCGTCCCGTGCCTGTCGCCGTGCCCGCCCCATGGGGCTGAGTATGGCCTGGGCGCCGGGCGGGTCAAAGCCTGCCCCATCGCGCGCCGTCGCTGCTACTCTCGGGCGCCCACCCAGAGAGGACACGCCCATGCCCCAGATCTCCCGCGAGCGAACGCTCCAGACCGTGATCACCACCTTCGAGACGAGCCCTGGCGCCTGCGAGGACCTGCTCGAGGCGCTGCGCGACGCCTATGAGCGGTTCATCCGCCACCAGCCGGGCTTCATCGCCGCGGGCCTGCACGTCAACGACGCGCGCACCCGCATCGCCAACTACTCGCAATGGGCGACCCGCGAGGACTTCCTCGCCATGCTGCGATCCGACGAGATGCGCGAGCGCAACCGCCAGTTCAATGCGCTCTGCCGCGGCTTCGAGCCGGTGATGTACGAGGTCGCCGCCACCTTCGAGAGTCCGTGAGCGCGACGCCGGCTGCGACGATCGTCACTTGCCCGCAGCGGCGGCGCGGCGCAGCCTCCGCGGCGTCCGCAGAACCGGCGCGCTGACCCGAGCGATCCCCGTGAGAGGCAGACCCGCGGCGACTGTCCGAACCCGATGTCAACATGGTCCATGACATCGGTTGGGCTGCCTGAGCTCTCTCGGTTAATGTCAGTGCCAGGACGTCAAGAGCTCCGGCCGGAGATCCGACGGCCCAAGGGAGGCGCTCCGCTTGAGCAGCATGGGCCATGGGCCGATCGAGGCCGTGCAGGTCGCCGTCATCGGAGCGGGGCCCGCCGGGCTCGCCGCGGCCGAAGCTCTCTTGGAGGCCGGGATCCGGCCGGTGGTGCTCGAGGCCAAGCCCACCGTCGGCCGGAAATGGCTGATGGCGGGCAAGTCGGGCCTCAACCTCACCAAGGACGAGCCTCGGGCACAGTTCGGCGCGGCCTATGGCACGGCGGCCGGGCGGCTCGCGCCGATGCTGGCGGGGTTCGGCCCGGCCGAGGCGCGCGCCTGGGCTGAGGCGCTCGGCGAGCCGATGTTCGCGGGCTCCTCGGGCCGCGTCTTCCCCTTGGCGATGAAGGGCTCGCCGCTCCTGCGCCGCTGGCTCGCACGGCTCGGCGACGCCGAGATCCGCACCCGCTGGCGCTGGACCGGTTGGGAGGCCGGGGCGCTCGCCTTCGACACGCCGGGCGGCCCGCGCCGGATTGCGGCCAAGGCCGCCGTGCTCGCACTCGGGGGCGCGTCCTGGCCGCGGCTCGGCTCCGACGCGGCCTGGGTGCCATGGCTCGAGGCGGCGGGCGTGACGGTCAGCCCCTTCCGCCCCGCCAATATGGGGTTCGACGTCGCCTGGTCCGCACCCATGGCACGCCAGGCGGGCCAGCCGGTGAAGCCCATGCGCCTCGCGGTCGGCGATGTCTCGGTGCGGGGCGAGTTCGTCGTCACCGCCACCGGCATCGAGGGCAGCGCCATCTATGCCGTCTCCGGGGCGCTGCGGGACCGCCTGCCCGAGGACCCGTGGCTCCGGATCGACCTCGCGCCCGACCGCTCGGAGGCCGAGCTCGCCCGGCGCCTCGCCGCCCCGCGCGGGCGCGACAGCCTCGCCAACCACCTCAGGAAGCGCGTCCGGATCACCGGGGCCAAGGCGGCCCTCCTGCGCGAGGCGGCGCCGGAGGCGCTGGCCGATCCGGCCGCCACCGCCCGCGCGATCAAGGCGCTGCCGCTCCGCATCCTCCGCCCCCGCCCGATCGCCGAGGCGATCTCCTCGGCCGGCGGCATCGCCTGGGCGGCGCTCGACGAGGACCTGATGCTCCGATCACTTCCGGGGGTCTTCGCCGCCGGAGAGATGATCGACTGGGAGGCGCCGACCGGCGGCTATCTCCTCACCGCCTGCCTCGCCACAGGGCGCTGGGCCGGCGCCGCGGCCGCCGCCCGGCTCGGGGCGCGCGCACCCTCCGGCGCGACCGCGGGCCGATGGGGGGCGTGACGGCCGGGTCCGGCGCATCGGCAGCCCGGGCGGGCGGGGCCCGTGGTCGCGCCGGAGCGACATCCGCCCCGCGGCCCTACCTCACCGCGCACGCGGACCACAGCCAAAATGGCTCTGCCCGCGGGCCTGCGCGAGGCGCGCCTGCCGCTCGCGCTCGGCAAACCGCGCCCGGTCAGCCTCCGTGAACTCGCCGATGCAGGCCGGGCAGGACACCCCCGGCCGCCAGTCCGGGCTCGCCCGCTCTTCGGGCCCCACCGGCCGACCACAGGCATGGCACAGCACATGGCTCCCCTCCGCCAGGCCATGGCC
This sequence comes from uncultured Limibaculum sp., assembly GCA_964406355.1. Taxonomy (GTDB): domain Bacteria; phylum Pseudomonadota; class Alphaproteobacteria; order Rhodobacterales; family Rhodobacteraceae; genus Thermohalobaculum. The sequence continues at coordinate 3,933 of CAYORO010000075.1, read as the reverse complement.
CAGCGCGACCCGCCCGTCGAACACGAAACACTCGCCGCGCCACCGGCTCGCGGCCTCCGGCACCTCCTCGAGATAGCGCAGGATCCCGCCATCGAGCTGCAGCACCTCCGGCACCCCCTGCCCGAGCAGCCAGCTCGAGGCCTTCTCGCAGCGGATCCCGCCGGTGCAATACATCGCCACCCGCCGCCCCTGCAGGCGCTCGGCGTTCTCGGCCCACCAGGGGGGAAAATCGCGGAACCCCTCGGTGCCCGGATCCACGGCGCCCTCGAACCGCCCGATCGCCACCTCGTAATCGTTGCGCGTGTCGATCACCACGGTCGCGGGATCCGCGAGCACCGCGTTCCAGTCCTCGGGCGCGACGCGCGTGCCGGTGCGCGCGGCCGGGTCCGACGGCGCGCCGAAGCTGACGATCTCCGGCTTCACCCGCACCTTCAGCCGGCGAAAGGGCGGCTCGGCGGCCCGGCTCCGCTTGACCTCGAGCGCCCCGAGCCCCGGCAGCGCCTGCAGATGCGCGACCAGCCGGTCGACCCCGGCCTCCGGCCCCGCGACGGTGCCGTTCACGCCCTCGGCCGCGAGCAGCACCGTGCCGCCGATCCCCTCCGAGCAGGCCAGCCGCCCGATCGGCCCGACCAGCGCGCGCGGGTCCGCCAGAGGCGTGAAGCGGTAGAAGGCGGCGACACTCAGCATGGGTGCCCGTCTAGCGCCCCCGGCCCCTCGCGATCAATTGCCCGCTCGCACCCCGGCAAGGCAGGTGTCAGGCGCGCCCGCTTAAGCTACACTCCCCTCTGGGAGGTCGGTCATGACCATGATGATGCCCCGGTTGCAGCGCCGGCTCGCGGCGATCCTCGCGGCGGACTTGGTCGGCTACTCGCGCATGATGATGGCCGACGAGCGCGGCACCTTCCTGCGCGTGCAAGCGCTGCTCGACGGCGTGATGCGTCCCTGCATCGAGGCCCATGGCGGGCGGGTCTTCAAGCTGATGGGCGACGGGATCCTGGCAGAGTTCCCAAGCGTGGTCGACGCGGTGGTGGCGGCGCTCGAGATCCAGGACCGCTTGGCCGCGCGCGCCGCCGTCGATCCGCCCGAGGCTCGCCTGATGCTGCGCATCGGCCTCAATCTCGGCGACGTGATCGACCATGAGCGCGACCTCTACGGGCAGGGGATCAATCTCGCGGCCCGGGTCGAGGCACTGGCGCCGCCGGGCGGCATCTGCATCACGCGGGCGGTGCGCGAGGAGGTCCGCGACAAGCTCGACCTAGGATTCGAGGATTGCGGAGAGATCGCGGTCAAGAACATCTCCCGCCCGGTGCGGGTGTTTCGCCTGCGCCATGGCGGTGCGGAGCCGCGCCCCGCAGAGGGGCCGGCACCGCGCCGGCGAGCGGGCGCCTGGCCCATCGCGGCGGTCGTGGCGCTTACGGCGGTGTTCGTGGTGGTCGACCGGCCGCATCCCCCGGAGCTCACCGAGGCACAAGAGGCCAGGACGGCGCAGCCGGCCCGTGTTGCCGTCGGGGCCGGCACGATCGCCACTCTCGAGGGCCTGGTCTTTGCGACGACGCCATCGAATCTGCGGTCGGGCCCCGGCACCCGCTTCGCCATCGTGGGCGGGGCGCTGACCGGTCAGGCCCTTGAGCTGACCGGAGAGGCGGTGACCGAGGACGAGCGCTGGTACCGCGTCCGGGGCCCGGGCGAGGGCGGCGCGGCCTTCATCCATTCGCGGCTCGTGGACGAGGCACCACCGCGCGCAGTTCCCGATCTCGCGCTTGCTCCCGCCCCCGAGCCTGCCGGGCCCGCCGAGGCGGAAGAGCCTGTCATTGCCGCCGTCGCGCCGCTCTCGGAGCCGGATCTGGCACCACGTCCCGCCGAGCCCGTGCCCGTCAGCCCCCTCCGCGCGGACCCCGTCCCGGACCCGATGCCCGAAAGCCTCGCGATCAGGATCACGCTCGACTTCTCGGGCCACTGGTCTTCCTGCCTGCCGATCGGCGGTGACACCGCGCACCGGCTCGAGGTCGCTCCCGACGGTCGCTGGCAGCGCCTGCACCTGGCCGGGGCCGAGGACGTCAATCTTCGAGCCCGCGCCCGGCCGGATGCGAGCGGCGGGGTCGTGGTGAGCGTCCTGCCCTTCTCTCATCACTGGCCCGAGGCCGACGCCATCACCGTCGCGCTCCCCTCGACCGCCCCAGGCACCCGGGGCCGCGCCGTCTCGCGCCGGTCCTCGATCGAGCCGATGCGCGGATGCGGCCGCGTCGTCGCCTTTCTCGACATCGTCGACTGAGCGGCGCCGGCCGGCCCGATCGGGCTCAGCGCACGACCAGCACGCAGCAATGGGTGTGGAGCGCCACCTGGGTCGATTTCGAGCCGAACAGCAGGTCCGAGAGCCGCGGCTCGTGGCTGGCCATCACGATGAGATCGACCCCCATCTCCTCGGCGGCGAAGCGGATCTCGTCGGCGACCCGGCCGCCGAGGGTCAGCACCCCGTCCATCCGCAGATCGCCGCGCTCGGCGTCGATCATTGCCTGCAGCTGCGCTTCGGCCTCGGCCTCTGCCGCCTCCGAGCCCGGCTTGTCGGCGATGCTGATCAGCAGGACCTCGGCATCGGACTGCTGCGCCATCCACTTGCCGATCTCGAGCGCCTTGCTTGCGATCTCGGGCGTCCCCGGATCCACCGGGATCATGATCTTCCGGAACACGCGATCCTCCCTTGCGATGGCGGCGGCGGCCTCTTGGCGGACCGGCCGAGCGGGTATGGGACGCGATCCTCGCGGGGCGGCGGGCTCCGATCAAGCGCGATGTGGCGGGATTGACGCGGACATGGCCGAGGAGGTAGGGAGCGCACTCCGGAAGATGTCGAGGCTTCCGGTCCCGCCTGGGGTGGGATCGCCGTCGGTCAGCGCGTTGCGCCCACCGGCGCCGTTCTTATGTGCGAGGTGGTGGCCGGCAGCCGGGAGGAAGACGCGATGTTCGAGAGCCTGTCAGAGCGCCTCGGCGCCGCCCTCGGCGCGCTGCGCTCGAAGGGCGCGCTGACCGAGGCGGATGTGACCACCGCGCTCCGCGAGGTGCGCGTGGCCCTTCTCGAGGCCGATGTCTCGCTCCCGGTGGCGCGCTCCTTCATCAAGCGCGCGCAGGAGAAGGCGACCGGCGCGGCGGTGCTGAAATCCGTCACGCCCGGGCAGATGGTCGTCAAGATCGTCCATGACGAGCTGGTGCGCATGCTCGCGGGCGAGGAGGATCCGGGCAAGCTCAAGATCGACAGCCCGCCGGCGGTGGTCCTGATGGTCGGCCTCCAGGGCTCGGGCAAGACGACGACGACGGCCAAGCTCGCCAAGCGATTCCATGAGCGGGACGGCAAACGCGTGCTGATGGCCTCGCTCGACACCCGCCGCCCGGCCGCGATGGAGCAGCTCGCGGTCCTCGGCCAGCAGACCGGCATCGACACGCTGCCGATCGTCCAGGGCCAGGACGCGGTCGCGATCGCCAAGCGGGCGAAACAGCAGGCGGCGCTGGCGGGCTATGACGTCGTGATGCTCGACACTGCGGGCCGGCTCTCGATCGACGACGAGCTGATGGCCGAGGTCGAGGCGGTCCGCGACCAGTCGAAGCCGAACGAGACGCTGCTGGTGGTCGACGGCCTGACGGGCCAGGACGCGGTCAACACCGCGGACAACTTCAACACCCGCATCGGCATCTCGGGCGTCGTGCTCACGCGGATGGACGGTGACGGGCGCGGCGGTGCGGCGCTCTCGATGCGCGCGGTGACCGGCCGGCCGATCCGCTTCGTCGGCGTTGGCGAGCGCATGGATGCGCTCGAGGAGTTCCACGCCGAGCGGGTCGCGGGCCGCATCCTCGGCATGGGCGACATCGTCTCCCTCGTCGAGAAGGCGCAGGAGCAGATCGAGCAGGCCGAGGCGGAGCGCATGATGAAGCGCTTCCAAAAGG
>CAYORO010000074.1:0-13763 GCA_964406355.1 uncultured Limibaculum sp. | reverse complement strand
CTGGCGACAGCGGCGGCACGGCAAGCCCCACCGGGAGCAAGGTCGGATAGGGGGAACGAGGGGCGTCAGTCCCGGGGCCGTCTCCGGTCCGTTCCCCGGGTTGACTGCAGGAGGCCGCGGGCGATCGCGGTCCCAGATGAATGGCCATCCCCGTCCGGGCTTCGGCTCGGGGCGGGACAGAACCCGGCTTACAGGTCATCCGCAGCGTCGCATCCCCTGACGGGGTTGGTGCGGTCGGCCGCTCGGCACCGGGCATGGGATTTCATGGGACATCGTGGGGTCAGGGTTGCGGCCACAGGGCTCAGGCGGCGGAATCTCCCGAATGCATCGATGGAGCGCGTGCGAGCCCGGTGGCAGGCCTGGCGATCGCGCTCTCTGCATGCGTATTTGTTCTATTTAAGTTCTTCTAAAGTTCGAAAGATCGGTGAGATCTTGGGGCATCGCAGCCCGTTTCAGGGCTGGTTTGACCGATTGCCCACGAATTCCCATCTTTTCCCTTGTAATCCCAATCATGTGAAGGTATCACCAACCCATGGGCGACCGCCGGGTCAAAAAACGACCGAGGCAACGGTTTCATACAGGCACCCCGGCGGCCGCCCGCGCCGCGACCGACACGAGGCCCGCAGCAAGACGGGCCGAGCGGGCGCGGCATCAGAGTGACGGATGGCGGCCCGGCAGCGGTCAAGCGGAGCACAGAGGGACACGGCGAGGGCGCCGGCGCTGACATGCCCCACCCATCGGGGCGGATCGGCGCGTTCGGCGGGGCAAAGGGGCGGGCCTGGCGCGGACGCCGGGACCGCCCCGATGCGTTCGGGCGGCGGCCGGGCGCGCATCGAAGCGAGGCGGACGAGTGGTGCGGTATTTCATAGGCTCGGCGACGCACAAGCTCGACGCCAAGGGCCGCGTCTCGCTCCCGTCGGACTATCGCGAGGTACTGCGCGCCCAGGAAAGCGCCGATGTCTTTGTCGTCGTGCCCGCCGATCCGGGCGGAGACTGCCACCTCGCCCTCTCGCGCACCGGCCATGAGCGGCTGATCGAGCGCCTCGCCACCCTCTCCTATGCCACGCCCGCGCAGCGCCGCGAGACGCGCCGGCGCTACATCTCCGAGGCGCGGCCGGTGTCGCTCGAGGAGGGCGGTCGGTTCGTCATGGCGCGGGAGCTGCGCGAGCGGCTCGGGCTCGACAAGGAGGTGCTCTTCGTCGGCGATGGCGAGACCTTCCAGATCTGGGCGCCCGCACGCTATGGCGAGCTCCATGGCGGCGCCGGGGAGGCCGCGGCGCTCGATCTCGACTTCGGAGGGCTGGTGTGAGCGCGGCGCCGCATGTTCCCGTGCTGCTGGGCGCGGTGCTCGAGGCGCTGGCGCCGCTCGACGGCGCTGTGGCGATCGACGCCACCTTTGGCGCGGGCGGCTACACGCGTGCGATGCTCGAGGCCGGTGCCCGGGTGGTGGCGATCGACCGCGACCCGACAGCGATCGCCGCGGGGCAGGCGCTGGCGGTCGCCTCGGCGGGGCGGCTCAGGCTTGTCGAGGCGGAGTTCGCGGCGCTCGACCGGGTGGCCGAGGCCGAGGGCGCTGCACCCGCAGGCGCGCTGGTGCTCGATATCGGCGTCTCCTCGATGCAGCTCGACCGGGCCGAGCGCGGCTTTTCGTTCCTGCGCGACGGGCCGCTCGACATGCGCATGGGCGGCGACGGCCCGACCGCGGCAGATCTGGTGAACGACCTGCCAGAAGCCGTGCTTGCCGATGTGATCCACGCCTATGGGGAGGACCGCGCCGCGCGGCGCATCGCGCGCGCGATCGCGCGGGCCCGGGCCGAGCGCCCGATCGACACCACCGCTGCGCTCTCCGAGGTGGTGAGCTCGGCCCTGCCACCCGCGCGCCCGGGCCAGGTGCATCCCGCGACGCGCACCTTCCAGGCGCTGCGGATCGCGGTGAATGACGAGCTCGGCCAGCTTGCGACAGCACTCGGAGCGGCCGAGCGGGTGCTCGCGCCCGGTGGGCGGCTGGCGGTCGTCACCTTCCACTCGCTCGAGGACCGGATCGTCAAACGCTTCCTCCAGCTCGCCGCGGGGCGGGGGCCTGGTGTGTCGCGCCACCGCCCGGAGGTGGAGACCGCGGCGCCAAGTTTCGAGCGTCCCGCACCGCCCCGCCTGCCCGACGCGGCCGAGATCGCCGCCAACCCGCGCGCCCGCTCGGCACGCCTGCGCAGCGCCCGCCGGACCGCCGCCGAGCCCCTGGTGCCGGCGCCTGCGGCGCTCGGCCTGCCCCAGGTCGCGGGTCTCGAGATCGGCGGTGCCGCATGAGCCGGGTCCTCTTCGCCCTCGCGATGCTCGCCGTGGTGGCGACCGCCGCCTGGGCCTACAATGTCAACTACCGCACGGCGGAGACGCTCGATCGCATCGCGCGGCTCGAGGGCCGGATCGAGGGCGAGCGCGAGCGGATCGCGGTGCTGGCCGTCGAATGGGCGCGGCTGAATGCGCCGGACCGGCTCCGCGCGATGGTGTCGCGGCAGAACGACCGGCTCCTGCTGATGCCGATGGCGGCCGACCATTTCGGCGAGACCGCACAGGTTCCCTATCCGCCACGGCCCGCGCTGCCGGCGACCCCGGAGACCGATCCGGATGGGGGCCCGCCGGTCGCGCTCGTCGCGGGCGACGCGGACCCGGCCGCTTCTCCCGATACCGCAGCCGAGGCGCCGCCGCCGCAGCCGGCGCGCCCCTCCCTCAGTGCGGTGCCCGGAATCGCGGCAGCCCTGCCAGCCGCCTTGCCCGTTTCGATGCCGGTTGCGCGTCCCCGGCCCCAGCCCGTGACCCAGCCCGTGACCCAGCCCGCGACCCAGCCCGGGCCCGGCCAATGAGGGCGACCCCCAGCGCAGACAGCCCGCCTGCCGCGGTGCCGCTGCCGCCGGCGCCTCGCCGCGACGACTGGCGCATCGTGCTCGTGATGCTCGCGTTCCTGGTCGCCTATGGTGCGGTGGCCGGGCGGATGGCGCTGACGGCCCTCGGTGACCCCTCCGAGCCCGAGCGTGCCGCCGCCGAGCCCGAGCGCGACCCGGTGCGCGGCGCCATCTCCGACCGGACGGGCCAGCTCCTCGCCGCCAACCTGCCGGCCTGGGCGCTCTATGCCGATCCCCGCGAGATCCGAGACCCCGATGCGGCCGCCGATGCGCTTGCGCCGATCTTCCCGCGGATCGGGCGGGACCGGCTCCGCCGCCGCCTGGGCTCCGATGCCAAATTCGTCTGGGTGGCGCGCCCGGTCACGCCGGCGCAGAAGACCGCGGTGATGGATCTCAGCCCGGCGATCGCTGGGCTCAAATTCGGCCGCCGCGAGATGCGGGTTTATCCGGCCGGGCGCACGGCCGCCCATCTGATGGGGGGCGTGCGGGCCGAGGAGGAGCGGGTCAACACCGCGGTCCTCGTCGGGCAGGGCGGCGTCGAGCGCCATTTCGACGAACGCCTCCGCGCGGCCGAGGCCCCGGCGCGCCCGCTCGCGCTCTCGATCCATCTGGGCGCGCAGACCGCCCTTCGCGAGGCGCTTTCGGACGGCATGGCGCGCACCGGTGCGGGGGCCGGCGCGGGCGTGCTGCTCGATGCGCGCACGGGCGAGGTGGTCGCGATGGTGTCGCTCCCGGATTTCGACCCCAACGCGCCGGTCGAGCGGCTCTCGGGCGGGGCCGCCAATCCGCGCTTCAACCGGGTGGTCTCGGGCGTCTACGAACTCGGCTCGGTGTTCAAGCCGATCACCGCGGCGGTGGCGATGGATCTCGGCCTTGTCGGCGCCGAGACGATGATCGAGACGGGCAGCGCGGTGGTCGTCGGGCGCAACCGCATCCGCGACATGCACCGCATGCCGGCCGCGATGTCGGTCGCCGATGTGATCCGACGCTCCTCCAACACCGGTGCGGCCCGGCTCGCCCGCGCCGTCGGCGGGCGGCGGCTGCGCGCGGCGCTCGACCGGATGGGTCTCCTCGCGCCGCTGCCGATCGAGCTCGCCGAGGCGGGCGCTGGACGGCCGATGGAGCCGCCGCGCTGGGGCGAGCTCGCGACGCTCACCATCGGCTTCGGCCATGGCCTCGCGATCACGCCGCTCCATATGGCCGCGGCCTATGCGACGATCATCGGCGACGGGCGCAAGGTGGTGCCGAGCCTCCTGCCTGGCGGTGTGCCGCGGGGCGAGCAGGTGGTCTCGCCCCAGGTCACGCGCGAGATGCGGACGATGCTGCGCGCGGTGGTGGCCCGCGGCACCGGGCGCCGCGCCAATATCGAGGGCTATGAGGTGGGGGGCAAGACCGGCACCGCCGACAAGGCCAAGCCCACCGGCGGGTACTGGCAAAACCGGGTGCTGGCGAGCTTCGCCGCCGCCTTCCCGATGTCTGACCCCGCCTATGTGCTGGTGGTGATGCTCGACGAGCCGACCGACCCCGAGACCGGGCGGCGTGAGGCGAGCCGCACCGCGGTCCCGGTCGCGGCCGCGGCGATCCGGCGGATCGCACCGCTCCTCGGGATGCGCCCGATCGAGCTGCCGGCGATCGCTGGTCCCGTGGCGCTCGAGGCGGTCCAGTGACCGCGATGCCCAGCGTCGGGCCGGAGGCGCTCGGCCTCGGCGGCCTGCCGCGGCGGGGAGCGGAGGGTGCGCCCGACATCACGGGCCTCGCGGTTGACAGCCGGGTCGTGGCCGAGGGCGATCTCTTCTTCGCGCTGCCGGGCACCAAGCTCGACGGGGCGACGTTTGCCCAATACGCCGTGCGAAAGGGCGCGGCCGCCGTGGTGGCGACGCCCGACGGCGCGGAGCGGCTCGCGGCCGACCTGGGCGGGCTGCCGGTTCCGGTCTTCCTGACCGAGCGGCCGCGCGAGGCCTTGGCCCATGCGGCGGCGGCCTTTTGGCCGGGACAGCCGGGCATGATGGTCGCGGTGACGGGCACCAACGGAAAGACCTCGACGGCGCATTTCCTGCGCCAGATCTGGGCGGCCGCCGGGCTGCGGGCGGCGTCAATCGGGACCACGGGGGTGGAGGGCGAGGGCTTCGCCGAACCGCTCTCGGTCACCACGCCCGAGCCGATCACGCTCCATCGGTTGCTCGATCGCCTTGCCGCGAAGGGCTGCACCCACGCTGCGATGGAGGCGTCCTCCCATGCGCTGGTGCAGGCGCGTGTCGACGGCGTGCGGCTCGCGGCCGGCGCGCTCACCAACATCCAGCGTGATCATCTCGACTATCACGCGACCCACGAGGACTATGTGGCCGCCAAGATGCGCCTCTTCGACACCGTGTTGCCCGAGGGCGCCGTGGCAATCGTGAACGCCCATGACGCGGTCCTGCCGCGGGTTAGGGACATCGCCGAGCGTCGGAGACAGCGCCTCCTCACGGTCGGTCGCGGGGCTGACGTCTCGCTCCGCATCGCCCGGCAGACGCTCACCGCCGACGGCCAGACCCTCGCGCTCGTCTGGGAGGGCACGACGTTTCGGGCCACCGTGCCGCTGATCGGCGCGTTCCAGGCGGACAATCTCGGGATCGCTGCGGCGCTCGCCCTCGGCACCGGGGCCGCGCCCGAGGCGGTCTTCGACGCGCTGCCAAAGCTCCAAGGCGTCCGCGGGCGGATGGAGCGGGTCGCGACCCGGGCCAACGGTGCGCAGGTGGTGGTCGACTACGCCCATACGCCCGACGCGCTCGCCGCGGCGCTCGAGGCGCTGCGCCCGCATATAGCCGGACGGCTGATCGTCGTGGCCGGCGCGGGGGGCGACCGCGACCGAGGCAAGCGCCCGCTGATGGGCCGCGCGATGGCGACCCATGCCGATCTCGCCATCGTCACCGACGACAACCCGCGCTCCGAGCCCCCGGCCGCGATCCGCGCCGAGGTGATGGCGGGCTGTCCCGAGGCCGAGGAGATCGGCGACCGGGCCGAGGCGATCCTTGCGGGCGTCGATGCGCTCGGGCCTGGCGACGCGCTCCTCATTGCAGGCAAGGGCCATGAGATCGGGCAGGAGATCGCCGGCGAGATCCACGCCTTCGACGATGCCGAGCAGGCCCGCGCCGCCGTCACCGCCCTCGACGGAGATCGCGCATGACGCCGCTCTGGACCGCCGCCGAGGCCGCTGCCGCCACCGCAGGCACCGCCACCGACGGGTGGAGCGCGACCGGCGTCTCGATCGACAGCCGCGAAATCGCGCCCGGCGATCTCTTCGTCGCGCTGGCGGGTGATGCGCGGGACGGGCACGCCTTTGTCGCCGACGCACTGGCCAAGGGCGCCGCGGCAGCGATGGTCACCCACCGGCCCGAGGGCGTGGCCGAGGACGCGCCGCTCCTCGTGGTGGGCGACACGCTGGAGGGGCTGACCGGCCTCGCCGCCGCGGCGCGGGCGCGCACGGCCGCCAAGGTGCTGGCGATCACGGGCTCTGTCGGAAAGACCTCGACCAAGGACATGGCGGCGCTGATGCTCGGGGCGCAGGGGCGCTGCCATGCCGCCGTGCGCAGCTTCAACAACCATTGGGGCGTGCCGCTCACCCTCGCGCGGATGCCGGCCGCGACCGACTGGGCGGTGCTCGAGATCGGCATGAACCATGCGGGCGAGATCGCCCCGCTCTCCCGCCTCGCGCGGCCCGATGTGGCGGTGATCACCGCGGTCGAGGCCGTCCATCTCGAGAATTTCGAGAGCGTCGAGGGGATCGCGGACGCCAAGGCCGAGATCTTCGCCGGCCTCACGCCGGAGGGGGTCGCGGTTCTGAACGCCGACAACGCCTTCTTCGCCCGGCTCGAGGCCCGGGCGCCCGGGCGCATCGTCACCTTCGGCACCGTCGGCAACGTGGCGCTGAAGCGCGTGCGCGTGACCGGCGGCACCACCACCGTCGAGGCGCGGATCGAGGGCGCGCCCGCGCTCTTTCGGATCGGCGCGGCGGGACAGCACTTCGCGCAGAACGCGCTCGCCGCACTCGCCGCGATGATCGGCCTCGGCGCCGACCCCGCCCGCGCCATGCTGGCGCTCACCGACTTCCATGCACCCGAAGGCCGGGGCTCGCGCGAGCGGGTCATCCTCGGCCCCGGCGGCCTCGACGGCATGATCGAGCTGATCGACGAGAGCTTCAACGCCAACCCCGCCTCGATGCGCGCGGCCTTCGAGGTGCTCGCCGCGAGCCCCGTCACCGACGATGTCGGCCGGGTCGCGCGCGGGCGGCGGATCGCGTTCCTCGGCGACATGCTCGAGCTCGGGCCCACCGCCGCGGCGCGCCATGCCGGGCTCGCGACGCTGCCCGAGATCGCCGCGCTCGACCGGGTGCATTGCTGCGGGCCGCTGATGCGCGCTCTCCACGAGGCGCTGCCGCGCGAGCGCCGGGGTGTTTGGGCCGAGGACAGCAGGGCGCTCGCCGACCGGGTGCGCGGTCTGGTTGACGCGGGCGACGTCGTCATGGTGAAGGGCTCCAAAGGCTCGCGCATGGGCCCGGTGCTCGAGGCGATCCGCGTCCTCGGCACATCGCGCGCGTCCGACCGGCAGGAGGACTGAATGCTCTACTACCTTTCGGCCTTCTCCGATGGCGGCGACGTCTTCAACCTCTTCCGCTACATCACCTTTCGGGCGGGCGGCGCGCTGATGACCGCACTGGTGTTCGGCTTCGTGCTCGGCCGGCCGATCATCGACTGGTTGCGCAAGACCCAGAAGAAGGGCCAGCCGATCCGCGAGGACGGGCCGGCCAGCCACCTCCTCACCAAGCAGGGCACGCCCACGATGGGGGGTGTGATGATCCTCGGCGCCGTTGTGGTCGCGACGCTTCTCTGGGCGCGGCCCGACAACGGCTTTGTCTGGATCGTGCTCGGGGTGACGCTCGGCTTCGGGCTGATCGGGTTCGCCGACGATTACGCCAAGGTGACCAAGCAGAGCCACAAGGGGGTGCCGGCGCGGGTGCGCTTCCTCCTCGGCCTCACCATCGGGCTGGCGGCGGCGCTCGCCTCGGCGCAGCTGCAGCCCGCGGCGCTGCAGAGCGCGATCGCCATCCCTTTCTACAAGGACACGGTGATCCAGGCCGGGTGGCTCTTCCTGCCCTTCGCGATGGTGGTGGTGGCGGGCTCGGCCAATGCGGTGAACCTCACGGACGGGCTCGACGGGCTCGCCATCGTGCCGGTGATGATCGCGGCGGGGTCCTTGGGCGTGATCGCCTATGTCGTGGGCCGGACCGACTTTACCGAGTATCTCCAGCTTAACTACGTGCCCGGCACCGGCGAGATCATCATCGTGGCGAGCGCGATCATCGGCGCGGGGCTCGGCTTTCTCTGGTACAACGCGCCGCCCGCCGCGGTCTTCATGGGCGACACCGGTTCGCTCGCGCTCGGCGGCTGTCTCGGGGCCGTGGCGGTGGCGATCAAGCACGAGATCGTGCTGGCGATCATCGGGGGGCTCTTCGTGCTCGAGGCCGTCTCGGTGATCGTCCAGGTCGCCTCGTTCAAGCTGACCGGCAAGCGCGTCTTCCGCATGGCGCCGATCCACCACCATTTCGAGCAGAAGGGCTGGCAGGAGCCGACCATCGTGATCCGCTTCTGGATCATCGCGGTGATCCTGGCGCTCATCGGCCTTGCCTCGCTGAAGGTCCGCTAGTGATCCCGGTCACGGCATATGCCGGGCGGCGCGTCGGCGTGCTGGGGCTCGGACGGTCGGGCATCGCGGCGGCGCGGGCGCTCTCGGAGGGCGGCGCGGAGGTTCTCTGCTGGGACGACGGCCAGGCCGCGCGTGAGAAGGCGGCGGATGTCCAAATCGTCGACCTCTCGCGGCCGCGCGAGGCGCAGTCGCTCGATCTTCTCGTCGTCTCCCCCGGGGTGCCGCATCTCTATCCCGCGCCGCACCCGGCGGTCACCCTTGCGCGCGAGGTGGGCATCCCGCTCGACAACGAGATCGGCCTCTTCTTCGCCGCGCTGCCGGGTCTGACGGAGGACGAGCCGGAGCCCAAAATCGTCTGCGTCACGGGCTCCAACGGCAAGTCGACCACCACGGCGCTGATCCACCACATCCTGCGCGAGGCCGGGCGCCCGACCCAGATGGGCGGCAATATCGGCCGCGCGGCGCTCGACCTCGATCCGCCGGCCCCCGGCGAGACCATCGTGCTCGAGCTCTCCTCCTACCAGATCGAGCTTGCACGGGCTCTCGCGCCCGACATCGCGGTGTTTCTCAATCTGTCGGACGACCATCTCGACCGGCATGGCGGGCGCGGCGGCTATTTCGCGGCCAAGCGGCGGCTCTTCGAGGCCGGCGCCCCGGAGCGCGCGATCATCGGTATCGACGAGGCCGAGGGCCTGGCACTCGCCGGGAGCCTCGAGCCTGAGACGCTCATCGCCCTCTCGGTCGCGCGCCGGCTGAAGGGCGACTGGCCCGCCTGGTCGGTCTTCATGAACCGCGATTTCCTCACCGAATGGCGCGGTGGCCGCCAGATCGCCGCGATCGACATGCGCGCCGCCACCTTGCGCGGCCGGCACAACCACCAGAACGCCGCTGCGGCCTATGCGGCGGCGCGTGCACTCGGCCTCGGGCCCGCGCGCATCGAGCCGGCGCTTCTCGGCTTCGAGGGCCTCGCGCATCGGATGGAGCGGCTCGGCGAGGCGGGCGGCATCCTGTGGATCAATGACAGCAAGGCGACCAACGCCGCCGCCGCGGCCCAGGCGCTCGGTGCCTATGAGCGGATCCGCTGGATCGCCGGCGGGCGCGCCAAGGAGGATGGCGTCGCCTCGCTCACGGAGTTCGCCCCCCGGATCGCCCGCGCATATCTCTATGGCGAGGCGGAGGCGCGGTTTGCCGCCGAGCTCGACGCAGTCCCGACTGTCCAGTGCAGGACCCTCGACGCCGCCGTGGCCGCCGCCGCCGCGGAGGCCGAGCGGGGCGAGACGGTGCTGCTCTCGCCAGCCGCCGCGAGCTTCGACCAGTTCGCGAGTTTCGAGGCCCGCGGCGAGGCGTTTCGCGCCCTCGCGCGCCCCCATCTCGAGGCCACGACGGAGCGCGCGCCATGACCGAGATGACCTCCCGCGCCGCCATCCCCCGCCGCAGCCAGAGCTCGCAGCTCGAGGACTGGTGGCACGGGGTCGACCGGATCTCGCTCGGCGCCGTGCTGGCGCTGATCGCGCTCGGGATGGTGCTCGGCTTCGCTGCCTCGCCGCCGCTCGCCGAGAAGAACGGGCTCTGGACCTTCCATTACGTCGTCCGCCAGGCGGTCTTCGCGGGCGCGGCGCTCGCGGTGCTGGTGGTGCTGTCGATGGCCTCGCTGGTGACGCTGCGCCGGATCGGGATGCTGGTCTTCGTCACCTTTCTGGCGGCAACCGCGGCGCTGCCCTGGCTCGGCACCGATTTCGGCAAGGGCGCAGTGCGGTGGTACTCGCTCGGCGTCGCCTCGCTTCAGCCCTCGGAGTTCCTCAAGCCCGGCTTCGTGATCGCGAGCGCCTGGGCGATGGCCGGCGCCATGCAGCCCAACGGCCCGCCGGGGCGCATCCTCTCGGGCATCGTGGCGATCGGGATCGCGGCGACGCTGGCGATGCAGCCGGATTTCGGACAGGCGATGCTGGTGATCGCGGTCTGGGCGGCGATGGTGTTCGTGGCCGGCGCGCCGGTGCTGCCGCTGGTGGCGGTCGGCGCGGCGGTCGGCGGGGCGGGGGCGATGGCCTATCTCCACTCGGCCCATTTCGCGCGGCGGATCGACGGCTATCTGGCGGGCGAGGTCGACCCCCACACGCAGCTCGCCTATGCGCTGACGGCGATCCGCGAGGGCGGGCTCTTCGGCGTCGGCGCGGCGCAGGGCTCGGTGAAGTGGACGCTCCCCGACGCGCATACCGATTTCATCATCGCGGTCGGGGCGGAGGAGTTCGGCCTCCTCCTCGTGCTGGCGATCATCGGGCTGTACCTGACCATCACGCTCCGGGCGCTGGCGCGGCTCGTCGAGGTGGCCGACCCCTTCGCCCGGCTCGCCGGGACCGGGCTCGCGGTGCTCTTCGGGCTCCAGGCCTTCGTGAATTTCGGCGTGGCGATCCGGCTGCTGCCCGCCAAGGGGATGACGCTGCCGCTGGTCTCCTATGGCGGCTCGTCGATGCTGGCGGCGGGGCTGACGCTCGGGGCTCTGCTCGCGCTCACCCGGGCGCGGCCGCTCGACCCGGCAGCGGTGCTGCGGCGGCGGCTGTGAGCCCGCTCCTGCTGCTGGCGGCAGGGGGCACCGGCGGGCATATGTTCCCCGCCCAGGCGCTTGCCGAGGAGATGCTCGCGCGGGGCTGGCGGGTGCGGCTCGCGAGCGATGGGCGGGGCCTGCGCTATGCCGACGGCTTCCCGGAAGCCGTCGAGCGCGTCGAGATCCGCGCGGCGCGCGCCGGCGGTGGGCTGACGGCGCGGCTCGCCCTGCCGGTGACGCTTTTGCGCTCGATCGCCGGGGCCATCGGCCTCCTGCGGCGCGACCGGCCGGCGGTGGTCGCGGGCTTTGGCGGCTACCCGGCGCTGCCGGCGTTGGCGGCGGCCTGGGCGCTCGGCGTGCCGCGCATCATCCATGAGCAGAACGCCGTGCTCGGCCGGGTCAACCGGCTCTTCGCCCGCCGAGTCGACCGGGTTGCCTGCGGGCTCTGGCCGGTCACTGGCGCACCCGCGGGCGCAGCGCTCGAGCAGATCGGCAACCCGGTGCGCCGCGCGGTCCTGGAGGCCGCCGCAACCCCCTACGCCCCGCCGGGCGACGGCCCGCTCCGCCTCCTGGTCTTCGGCGGCAGCCAGGGGGCGGCGGCGCTGGCCCGCGCCGTGCCGGCCGCGGTGGCGCTCCTGCCCGAGCCGGTGCGCGCGCAGCTCCGGGTCACCCAGCAGATTCGCGACGGCGAGGAGGCCCCGGTCGCCGAGGCATATCGCAAGGCCGGGATCGAGGCCGAGCTCGCGCCCTTTTTCGCCGATCTGCCGGCCCGGATCGCCGGCGCGCAGATCGTGATTGCCCGGGCCGGGGCGTCGACGGTGGCCGAGCTGTCCGCGATCGGGCGGCCTGCGATCCTCGTGCCCTACCCCCATGCCGCGGCGGACCACCAGACGGCCAATGCCCGCGCGCTCGCCGAGGCCGGCGGTGCGGTCGTCGCGCCCGAGCCGCTCGAGGCGCCGGCCCTCGCGGAGCATCTCCGCGCGCTGCTCGAGCCCGACCGCGCCGCCGAGATGGCCGCCGCGGCCCGCGCCGTCGGCCGTCCCGATGCGGCGCAGCGCCTCGCCGACCTGGTGGCGGCGATCGCAGGCCCCGCGGCTGAGGGCACGAGTTAAGGCGCTCTTCACCACGATGGGCCTAATCGGGTCGGGCCGTGAGGAGGGAGGTGCCGCGATGACCCTGGGAAACGCCGAGTCTCTCGAGGCCGATGCCGAGGCATCGCGTGAGCCCGCCTCGGTCGATCTTCACACCGAGCTTGCCCGGCTCCGGGCAGAGATCGCCGAGCTGCGCGCCCGGGTCGCGCAGTTGCCGGAGCCCGATGCCGATCTGGTCCGCGAGGCGCCCGAATTCCGGCCGACCCCCTCGCTTTGGGAGACGACGCCGATCCCCCACGACAGCGACCAGGGGCATGTCGGCAACCGGCGCCGATACCTGCTGAAATACATCGCGCCCGAGGCGTGCGGGCTGGAGATCGGCCCTTATTGCAGCCCGACCATCCTGAAGTCCGAGGCGGAGGTGCTCTATCTAGACTACGCCTCCCAGGCCGAGCTCGAGGCCGAGCGGGCGCGCTCGCCGGACCCGCATGCGGGCGAGGTCGCCCCGGTCGATTTCGTCGTGAGGGGCGAGGACTACCGCGACGCCGTCGACCGCCCGCTCGACTATATCGTCGCCAACCATGTGATGGAGCATGTCGCCAACATCGTGCTCTGGCTCGAGCGGCTCTCGGCCATGCTTCGCCCCGGCGGCATCCTCTTCATCGCGATCCCCGACAAGAAGTACAATTTCGACCGCTACCGCACCAACACGGATCTCAGTCACCTTCTCGCCGACTATTTCCGGGGCAAGACCACCATCGACCAGGAGCACTGTCTTGACGTCTCGATCTACTATGATCTGAGCTATATCGGCCAGTCCATGGCGTTGGAGGACCGGCTGGCCGCGGCCAACATCCGCCGTGTCTTCGCCGAGGAGCCCCATATCGGCGTGCACAGCCATGTCTTCGAGAGCGAGACATTCCTCAGCCGGATCTTGGTGCCGCTGCTCGCCACGGGCCTCCTCGAGCTCGACCTCCTCGAGTACCACACCGCAGCCGAGAATTTCGGCGAGATCATCTTCATCCTCGCGAAACGCCCGCCCACCGTCACCGCCGATCCCGAGCGCTTCTACACCCTCTCGCCCTACGCGCGCCCCGGCTGAGGCCGCCCTCGCCCCCTTGCGCCCCGGCGCCCGACTGTGCAGGAAGCGCGGACCGGTGCGGACGCCGCCGTCCCCCGGCCCCCACTCCACCACCGCCGGGAGCCTGCGCATGAACCCGCCGACCGCCCTACCGCTCGATATCGGTCCGATCCATTTCGTCGGCATCGGCGGCATCGGCATGTCGGGCATCGCCGAGGTGCTGCTGACCATGGGCTACCAGGTGCAGGGCTCGGACCTCCGCGAGAGCCCGATCGTCGAGCGCCTGCGCCGGCTCGGCGCCCAGGTCACCATCGGCCACGCTGCCGAGGCCGTCGAGGGCGCCGGCGTCTGCGTGATCTCCTCGGCGATCAAGCCGGGCAACCCCGAGCTCGAGGCGGCGCGCGCCCGCGCGCTCCCGGTGGTGCGCCGCGCCGAGATGCTCGCCGAGATCATGCGGCTCCGCTGGAACG
>CAYORO010000073.1:0-13913 GCA_964406355.1 uncultured Limibaculum sp. | reverse complement strand
GCCTCTCCTGCGCCGGCCTCTGCCCCACCGGCGCGCTCGGCGACAACCCGGACCGGCCCGAACTCACCTTTCGCGAGGAGGCCTGCATCCAGTGCGGCCTGTGCGAGGGCCTTTGCCCGGAGAGCGCGATCCAGCTCGTGCCCCAGCTCGACACCTCCGACACCGCGCTCCGCCCGCGCGTGGTCAAGGAGGAGGAGCCCTTCGAGTGCATCTCCTGCGGCAAGCTCTTCGGTGTGAAGTCGACGATCGAGCGGATCACCGAAAAGCTCTCGAGCCACGCGCTGTTCAAGGACTCCGACAACGCGCGCCTCATCCAGATGTGCGACGACTGCCGGGTCCGCGCCCAGTACCACAGTGAGAGCGCGCCCTTCCGCTTCGGCGACCGGCCTGCCACACGCACCACCGACGACTACCTCAGAGGGTCGGAGGACGAGACCTGACACCGGCGTGACGCCCGCAGAGCGCTCGGGCATCGCAGCCGCGCGACGGAGACCAGGATGAACGAAGACGCCTTCAACATGTCGATGCGGAAGTTCCTCAAGCAGGTCGGGGTGACCTCGCAGCAGGAGATCGAGAAGGCCATGCGTGCAGCCGGGCCCTCGGGGCCGGTGCAGGCGCGCGCGGTGATCAGCATCCCCGAGATCGGGCTCGAGCATGTCGTCGAGGGCGAGATCGCGACCGGCGGAAGCTCGGGGGGCGGCTCCGGGGGTGGCTCGGGCGAGGCCGACACATGAGCGTCTCGCACGAAGATGTGGTCGCGGCGCTCAGCCGGATCGTCGACCAGCGCTCGGGCAAGGACCTGATCGCCTCCGACATGGCCCGAGCGATCACCGTGCGGGACGGAGCCGTGAGCTTTGTCATCGAGGTCGACCCCGCCCATGGCGCCGAGATGGAGCCGGTGCGCGCCGCCGCCGCCAAGGCGGTCGAGGCGCTCCCGGGCGTCACCCGCGTCTCGGCGATCCTGACCGCGCATTCCACCCAGCCGGGGCCGAGCCGCGCGCCCACGCCCAAGGGCCCGCCGCCGGATCTTGGCATCGGCGGCAAGCGCAAGCCCGCCGTGCCGGCCGACAAGCGCATCCCCGGGGTCGAGCGGATCCTGCCCATCGCGTCCGGCAAGGGCGGCGTCGGCAAATCCACCGTCTCGGCCAACCTCGCGGTGGCGCTGGCGGCACAGGGGCTGCGCGTCGGGCTGCTCGACGCCGATGTCTACGGGCCGTCGCAGCCGAGGATGCTCGGCATCACCGGGCGCCCCTCCTCGCCCGATGGCACCACCATCCTGCCGCTCCGCAACCACGGCGTGACGGCGATCTCCATCGGCATGATGGTGGCCGAGGGCGAGGCGGTGGTCTGGCGCGGGCCGATGCTGATGGGCGCGCTCGAGCAGATGCTGCGCCAGGTGCAGTGGGGCGGGCTCGATGCGCTCCTCGTCGATCTGCCGCCGGGCACGGGCGATGTGCAGCTGACGCTCGCGCAAAAGGCCGAGGTGACCGGCGCCGTCGTCGTCTCGACCCCGCAGGACGTGGCGCTTCTCGATGCCCGCAAGGCGCTCGACATGTTCAAGAAGACCGGCACTCGCGTGCTCGGCCTCATCGAGAATATGAGCACCTATATCTGCCCCAATTGCGGGCACGAGGCGCATATCTTCGGCCATGGCGGGGCGCGCGCCGAGGCCGAGACGCTCGGCATCCCGTTCCTCGGCGAGATCCCGCTCGATCTCGACATCCGCCTTGCCGGCGATGGCGGCGCGCCGATCGTGGCGGCCAAGCCCCACAGCCCGCAGGCCCGCGCCTTCATCGACATCGCCGCGCGGCTCCGCGAGACGGAGGCCTTCGCGTGAGCCTGGCCGCGGAGGCGCCGGTCTTCCCGCCGCTTCTGCGCGGTGAGGCGGTCGCCCCCGGTCAGGCGATGGCCAAGGCCATGGCCAAGGCGGCGCTCGGCACCGAGCCGGGCCTCGTCACCTGGGCCGCGACGCCAGAGCGGCTCGAGGCGGCGATCGTGCTCGCGCCGGAGCTGCCGCTCGAGCGGGCGATCGGGGTGTCCTTCGCGGTGATGCTCGGCATCGGCGACGCGATCGGCGCGCTCGGTCCGCCGGAGGTCGCGGTGCATTATGACTGGCCGGGTGGGCTGCGCGTTGGCGGGGCGCGCTGCGGGCGGCTCCGCGCGGCGGCCTCGACGGACGACCCGGCGGCCGAGCCCGACTGGCTGGTGCTGGCGCTCGAGGTCGCGCTCGCGCCGCCCCCCGGCACCAACACCGGCGCGCATCCGCAGGAGACCTGGCTCTCCGAGGAGGGCTGCGGCGAGATCACCGCCGACCGGCTGATCGAGAGCTGGTCGCGCCACAGCCTCGTCTGGATCAACAGCTTCACCGATCAGGGCCTCGGGCCGCTCCACGAGGCCTGGCACGGGCGCGCCTGGGGCATCGGCGAGGCGCTGCCGGATGGCGGCGTGTTCGTCGGCCTCGACGAGCATGGCGGCCAGCTGGTGCGCACGGCCGCCGGCACCGAACTCCGCCCCCTCTCCCGGCTGATCGAGGCACCATGAGGCTCGCCCGGACCCTGCGCTTCGACGAGAGCGACGGCCGCGTCTTCGAGGCGCCGGCCGAGCCCGGGGAATGGGCGGTCTCGGGATCGTTCGAGTTCTCCGACTGGACCGAGGAACAGCTGACGGGCAAGGACCGGCAGGCCTTCGCAAATGGCTGGCTCGGGCTCGGGAGTTTCGGGCGCGCCACCTTCGTGGCGGTCACGGACATCACGGAGGCGGAGTACGCTGCGCTCGAAGCGCGCCTGGCGGGCCATTTCGTCGAGCGCTACGGCGCGCCCGATCTCGGCGCCGCGCTGCCCGTGGCCGCGGAGGAGCTCCGCTTCATGCGCGAGATGTGTGAGGACCATGCGCCCAACACGCTGCTGATCGTCGAGCGGCGGCTGGTGCCCGCGGGCGTCTCCGAGAGTTTTCGCACCATCAATCCGCGCGACGCCGATCTCGACATCGTCGCGGTGCACGGGACCCTCGACGAGTGACGCCGGGACACAACCGGGGGCAGGAACACAACTAGGGGTTGTCGAATCGGCGCGTTGGCGCGACCCTCCTCCCGATCCATAGGGAGGCCCCGATGACCCCGTCGCCCGCCTTCGCCGGCCGCCTGGCCGCCTGTGTCCTCGCCGCGGTCCCCGCCGCCGCCGTCTCCGCCACGCTCGGCCTGACCCGGATCGACAGCGCCAGCCCGGTGCCGGCGCCGATCCACCTCGCCGCCCCTCCGGACGATCCCTCGCAGCTCTTCGTGCTAAGCCGCAGCGGAGCGATCCACCGCTATGATCGCACCACCGAGGCGTTCGACGCCGTGCCCTTCTTCTCCGGCCCGGGCGATGTCGCCTCGGCCGGCGAACGCGGCGCCTATGCGATCGCCTTCGACCGGAACTTCGCGGGCAACGGCCGGCTCTTCCTCAGCTATGTCGACACGGGCGAGGTCCACCGCGTCGTCGCGCTCGACACCACGGCCCCGGAGCTCGCCGACGCCAACCCCGCCAATGATGCAGCGGCGCTCAGCCCCGTGATCGGCATCCCCCACCCGTCCGACGGTTCGACCAACCATTACGGCGGCTGGATCGGCGTCGACACCGACAACCGCCTGCTCATCACCACGGGCGACAGCGGGCGCCTCCTGACCTCGCCCCTGCCGCCCGACACGCTGCTCGGCAAGGTGCTGCGCATCGACGCGACCGCCGACGCCTTCCCGGGCGACCCGCAGCGCAACTACGCGATCCCGGCGGAGAACCTGAGCGGCACCGAGGTGTTCGCCAACGAACTCCGCAACCCCTACCGCGCGGGCTATGACGACCAGACCGAGACGCTGCTGATCGCCGATGTGGGCGAGAACCGGGTCGAGGAAGTCAATATCGGGCTCAACAATGCACGCTATGGCTGGCCCGCCTTTGAGGGCTCGCTGGAGTTCCGCGGCGATCTTTTGCCCGGCGACCCGTCTGAGTTCGACTTCCCCGCCTTCGAGTACCCGCATGACACTCCGCCGATCGACGGCCGCTCGATCACCGGGGGCGAGGTCTATCGCGGGCCGATCCCAGAGCTGGAGGGCCAGTACTTCTTCGGCGATTTCGGCAGCGGCGGGATCTACTCGCTCGACTTCGTGCCGGATGCGCCGACGCTCGACGGGGTGCTGCCCGAGGACAGCCTGACGGTCTGGGACATCGAGGTGGACGGGGTGCCGGCGCTCGGGATCGACGCGCTCTCCTCCTTCGGGCTCGACGCCGATGGCGGGCTCTATGTGATGGGGCTCGGCTTCGGCCAGGCGGGCGGCACGCGCGAGGCCGGCATCTTCCAGATCACCTCGGTCGAGGGATTTGGCCGGGTGCCACTGCCGGCGAGCGGATGGCTGCTGATCGGTGGCCTCGGGGCGCTCGCGCTCCGGGCTCGGCGTCAGCGGCGGAAGGCGCCCACGAGCTCGAGATGCGGCGACCAGCGGAACTGGTCGACCGGGCGCACCCAGTCGAGCGCATAGCCGCCATCGAGGAGGATCCGCGCATCCCGGGCAAAGGTCGCGGGGTTGCAGCTGACGCTCGCGATGCGGGGCGGGCCGTCCTTGGCGAGCTCCTCGGCCTGGGCCCGGGCGCCGGCCCGCGGCGGGTCGATCACCACGGCCTCGAGCCCCTGGAGCTCGTCGCGCCGGAGCGGGCGGGCGAAGAGATCGCGCCGCTCGGCCCGCACCCGGCGGAGACCCGGCGCCCCCCGCCAGCCGGCATCGAGGGCCGCGACCGCCTCGCCGTCGCCCTCGACCGCCAGCACTTCGGCGCGCTCGGCGAGCGGCAGCGTGAAGGTGCCGGACCCTGCGAAGAGATCGGCGATGCGCGCAGCCTCGCCCACGGCGTCCGTGACGGCGGCAAGCAGCAGCGCCTCGCCCTCCACTGTCGGCTGCAGGAACCCGCCGGGCGGCGGCACCACCCGCGCGCGGCCCATCCGCTGCACCGGCGCCATGCGCGTGACGGCGATCTCGCCCGCCACCGAGAGCCGCGCGAGCCCGGCGCGCGCCGCCTTGCCCGCGAGCAGCGCCAGCGCCGGGCCGTTCAGCGTCCGGCCGCCCGTCACCGCGCAATCGACCCCCGCCGTGGCATGCGTGAGGGTGAGCCGCAGCGCGCCCTTGCGCCCCATGCAATGGGCGATGATCTCGTCGAGCGCGGGCAGGATCTCGATCAGCTCCGGCCGCGCGACGACACATGCCGAGACCGGCACGATCAGGTGGCTGCCGGCGGCGTGGAAGCCGATGCGCACCCGGCCGCCGGTGCGCTCGACCGCCACGGTGATCCGGCGCCGGCTGCCGGGGGGCACGGTTTCGACCTCGGCAATCTCCACGCCCTCGATCCCGCGGGCCGCGAGGGCAGAGCGGACGAGATCGCGCTTCCACGCCGCGACGAAGCTGTCGGAGGCGTGCTGCAACGCGCAGCCCCCGCACTGGCCGAACAGCGCGCAGGGCGGCGCGACGCGCTCGGGCGCCGCTGCCACCACCCGCTCGAGCCGGGCGCGATCGCCCACCGTGCGCTCGATCCGCACCGTCTCCCCCGGCAGCGCAAAGGGCACGAAGAGCCGGCCGTCCTCGGCCACCCCGTCCCCCTGTGCGCCGAGCCGCGCGATCCTCAGCTCCTCGGTCATCGCCTGATCCCTGACATGGTGCCCAGACTATGCAAGAGGCCCGCCGTCCGGAACGGGGTGCGCGTTGACGCGACGGGGCCGCGGACCACTTAGCGGTCGAGGACAACCGGAGATCGCCCCATGAGCCGCCTCGCCGCCCTTCTCCTTGCGCTCGGCATCGCGATGCCCGCCCCGGCGCTCGCCCAGGACGCCGCGATCGAGGCGGTGATTGACGAGCAGATCGCCGCCTTCCAGCGCAACGATCTCGAAACCGCCTTCGGCTTCGCCGCGCCCGGCATCCAGTCGAAGTTCCAGAACCCCGAGGTCTTCGGAACGATGGTGCGCCAGGGTTATCCGATGATCTGGCGGCCCTCGCGCTACGAGCATCTGGGGCTCGAAGAGGCGAGCGGCGGCGAGTTCGTCAAGACGGTGCTGTTCGAGGACGGGGCCGGGGTGCTCTACGAGGCGGAGTATCGCATGGGGCTGACCGACGGGGCCTGGCGGATCCGCGGCGTGCGGCTGCGCAAGCTGCCCGACGTCTCGAGCTGAGCGCGCCTCAGAACGGGCGCCAGATCCCGACCTGGACGCCGAGCCCGTCCTCGAGATCGAGCAGGTCCTGGTTGATCCCGAACTGCAGCGTGATCGGTTTGGGCGGCGCCTCGCCCTCCAGCTCGGGCTCGGCATCGCGCCGGAAGCTGTAGGTAACCGAGGGGGCGAGCTTGACCGAGGCGTCCTCGTCGCCGACCGGGATCGTGCTGAAGGTGCTGAGCAGGATCATGCAGCACTCCCAGGGCTGGACCCCGCCGGTCACGTCGATCCGAACCTCGTCCTCGTCGCCATCGGTCTGGAGGTGGTAGCCGGCCTCGGTGGAGATGAACGCGCTGCCCCAGTCGAAGCCGAAGCCGCGGCCATAGAGCGCGCGGAGCGAGACCTCGTTGGTCGGGTCGGCATTTGGCCCGCCGAACTCGTCGCCGACGAGGCCGTTTACATCCTGCTTGACGCCGAGCTGGACCGCCGCCACGTCGCCCTGGTCCGACTGCCAGATCCGCGCGCGCACGAAGGCGCCGAGATCCAGGGTGTTGCCGCCATCCCCCTCGGTCGCGAGCTCGACAAAGACCGTGCCGCCCGCGGTGATGCCCTCGACCACGCCGTATTCGAAGAAGAGCGAGACGAAGTTCGAGTCCTCGGCGATCCGGCCGCCCGAGAAGGGCGAGAACTGCGCCGATTTGGTGCTGGCCGAGGCGATCACCTGGCCGGCCCCCGGCTGCTGGGTCCAGGCGCCGGCCTGGGCCGAAGGCGCCCCTCCCCAGACTACACCCCAGACAACGCCCAAAACGGGCCCACAGGCCAAAAGCGCCGCGATGCCGAACCGACCACGCATGAGCTGTCCCCCCGAACCTTGGGTCAGGCTGCGGGCGGATGGTTAACGCTCTCTTTACGATCGGCGATTTTAGGAGAATTCGGCCCAAATGCCGCGGATCGACCGCGACGGCCTTGGGAGCGAAGACCCGTGCAGTATTTTTGCCCGGCCTGCTTCGCCGCGATCAGCGCCGGCACGCGCGAATGCCCGGTCTGCGGAGCGCGGGTGGCAGAGTACGGTCGCGAAATGGATTACTTCGATCTGCTGGTCCATGCGCTCGGTCACCCAATCGACGAGACCCGGATGGGCGCGATCATCGCGCTCGGGGGCCGCGCGCCCCCGACTGGGCGGGCCGGCCGACCCCTGATGCGGCACCCGCTCAACGTTCGGTAAACTTGAACTCGATGCGCCGGTTGCGGGCATAGGCCTCGGGGCTCTCGCCCGGGTCGATCGGGCGGTGCTCGCCGAAGCCCGTGGCGGCGAGGCGTTCGGGCGGCACGCCCTCCTCCTCGATAAGGTAGCGCACGACCGAGAGCGCGCGCGCCTGGCTGAGCTCCCAGTTGTCGGCGAAGCGCCCGCCGAAGATCGGATCGCGGTCGGTATGGCCGTCGACCCGCAGCACCCAGTCGAGATTGCCGGGCACGCCCTCGGAGATCTCGCGCACCACGGCGCCGAGCTGGGCGAGCTCCGCCTGCCCCTCGGGGTCGAGCTCGGCCGAGCCGGTGGCGAACAGCACCTCGGACTGGAAGACGAAGCGGTCGCCCGCGCGCTGCACGCCCTCGCGCCCGCCGAGGATGCCCTCCATGCGCTGGAAGAACTCCGACTGGAACCGCTCGAGATCCGAGACGCGGCGCGCGAGCGCCTCGTTCAGCCGCTCGCCGAGGCGCGCGATCTGCACGCGCTGGCCCTCGGCGACCTCGCTGGCCTCCTCGGCGGCCGTCTCGGCGCGGCCGAGGAGCGATTCGAGCCCGGTGATCTGCTGGCGCAATGCCGAGACCTGGGCGTTCAGCCGGTCGAGCTCTTGCGACTGCGCGATCGCGGTCCCGTCGGAGGCCGCGAGCGAGGCATTCGCGAGCTCGAGATCGCGGCGGAGCGCGGAGACGAGCGCGGCCTCCTCGAGCCGGGTGCGCTCGGCCTCGTCGAGATCGGCGTCGCGGGCGGCAAGCTCCGCCTCGGCCGCGGCCCGGAGCGCCTCGACCTCGCGCCGCGCCCGGCGCTCGGCGTCGAGATCGGTCTCCAGCGCCTCGATCCGCGCGACCGCGAGCCGGCGTTCGGCATCGAGCGCGCGTCGCGCCTGCTCCTCCTCGGAGAGCGTGGCCTCGAGTGCCACGGCCCGGTCGAGGGCGGCCTGCTTGAGCGCCTCGATCTCGGCGCGCTGTGTCTCGAGCGCCTGGAGGCGGCTGGCCGAGGCAGTCTGCGCCTGGGCCGCGATCCGTCCGGCCTCGCGCGCGGTATCGACCTCGCCCCGCAGATCCCGGACGAGCGCCAGCGCCGAGGCCGCTTCCTCGGCGAGGCGGGCGCGGGCGGCTTCGGTGTCGGCGAGCTCGGCGCGCAGCGCGTCGGTCGCGGCCGTGCGGTCGGCGCCCTCGGCCTCGAGCCGCGCAACGAGCGACAAGGCCGCCGCCCGCTCGGCGTCGAGGCGCGCCTGCTCGGCGGTCAGCGCGTCGGTGGTGTCGGCGAGGCGCGCGATCTGGCTGTCCTGCTCGCGCCGGCTGGCCTCGAGCTGGGACACGGCCGTGGCGAGGGCCTCGCGCTCGGCCTCGGGCGCGGCGACGCGCTCCTGGGCGGTCTCGGCACCGGCCGTCGCGGCCTCCGCGCGGGCCGTCTCGGCGCGCCGGGCCTCCTGGAGTTGCGCAACGAGGGCGCTGAGCTCGGCACGCTCGGCCTCGAGAGCTGCAAGCTGTGCCGCCTGCTCCGCCGCGCCCTCCTCGGCGGCGGCGATCGCGCGCTCCTGGGCGGACCGCTGGGCGCGGAGCCGGCGCACCAGCTCGGAGGCGGCGACCCGGTCCTCCTCTAGCCGCCCGATCTCGGCCGTGCGCTCCTCGGCCTCGGTCCGGAGTTCGGCGATGATCGCCGCACGGGCCTCGGCCTCCGCAGTGGCGGCGTCGCGCGCCTCGGTGGTGGCCGCAAGCGCGGCGTCGCGCTCGGCCTCGCTCGCCCGGAGCGCGGCCAGTGCCGACGCGATCCGCTCGGCCCGGCTCCGCTCCTCGGAGAGCGCGGCGGCGGCGGTCTGCGCCTCCTGCCGGGTCGCAGAGAGGGTCGCGGAGAGCTCGCCCACCCGGTTGCCCAGCCGGTCGTTGCGGCCGCGCTCCATGTCGAGCACATCGGCGAGGTTGTCGATCTGCGCCTCGAGCGCGCCGATCTGTTGTTCCTGGCGCCGGATCACCGTGTTCTGGGTGTCGAGCTCGGACTTCTGCGCGAAGATCTCGCGCTCCTGCTCGACGAGCTGCCCCTCCTGGCTGACGATGACCTGCTCCTGGCCCTCGATCAGCTGCTCCTGGCTGTCGATGACCACCTCCTGGTCGGCGATGGTCTCCTGTTTCTCGTCGAGCCGGCGGTCGAGCCCGAGGATGGTCTCACGCAGGCTGAACTGCACGATCATGAAGATCGACAGCACGAACATGACGATCAGCAGCAGCGCGGTCAGGCCGTCGACAAATCCCGGCCAGATGCTCGAGTCGAACCGCCCCGTCCCGCGCCGCGCCAGCGCCATCAGCCGCCCCCGGTATCGCGCGTGCGCATGTCGATGAGGTTGATCAGCGCGCGCAGCTCGGAGCGCAGTGCCGCCGTGGTCTCATGCCGGCCGACCGCGAGATCGTCGGTCAGCGTGCGGAGCTGCTTCTCCATGTTGCGCACGGCCGCGCGCAGCTCGGGATCGGTGCCGCCCGATCCGCTGGTGGCGATGCCGCGCTCGAGCGCTTGCACGAGCGAGGTCTGCGCCCCGGCGATCTGGGCGCTCGACTGCTCGAGCCGCTTGAGCGCCGTCAGCATCGCATGGTCGCGGCTCGCCTCCTGCTCGCGCCCCTCCTTGAGCTCGGCGAAGAGTTTTGAGACGAGGGTGCGCTGCTCGTCGACCTGGCCGGCCATCGCGGCGACCACATCGGCCGCCTGGGCGAGGCGCGTCTCGGCCTCGTTGCGCGCTGTCTCGGCCTTGGCGGCGCTTTCGGAGGTGCGCTCGAGCCCCTCATCGACCCGCTCGAGCAGGGCCACCAGCGCGCCGTCGGGTCCCTCGCCCTCGGAGACGAGGCCGAGCCGGGTGTGCGCCGCCAGCCACTCCTCGAGCTCGCGGTAGAAGCGGTTCTGCCCGTGCCCCGCGAAGAGCTCGAGGAGCCCGACGATCAGCGACCCCGCCAGGCCCATCAGCGAGGAGGCGAAGGCGGTGCCCATGCCGCCGAGCTGGTCCTCGAGGCCCACCATCAGCCGGTCGAACACGCTCGTGTCCGAGGTGTCGCCGGCTTCGGGCGCGAGGCTGCGGATCGTGTCGACCACCGCGGGCACCGTGTTGGCAAGCCCCCAGAACGTGCCGAGAAGGCCGAGGAAGATCAAGAGGTTGGTGATGTAGCGCGTGATGTCGCGCGCCTCGTCGATGCGCACCGCGATCGAGTCGAGGATCGAGCGCGTCGTCGTCGCGGTCAGCCGCGCCTTGACCCGGCCGTCGCGCAGGATCGGCGCCATCGACGCCACCAGCCGCGGCGGGCGCGCGATCTCTTGACCCTTGTAGCCCATCTGCAGATCGCGCAGCCAATTGGTCGCGGCGATCAGCTGGCTCACCTGCCAGAAGGTGGCGAACACCCCGATCACGAAGACGCCGAAGATGAAGCCGTTGAGATAGGGGTTGGCCCAAAAGACCGTCTGGATCTGCGCGGCCAACAGCGTCGCGCCGGTGCTGACGAGGATCAGCGCCGTGAGCATCAGGAATATCTGCCGGGTCGGTTGCGAAAACTCGACCTGGTGGGTGTCGAAGCTCATGCCGATCCTGCCCGCCTGTCGCGGTCCCCCGCCGCGACGACCGCCACAATACCCGCCCCATTGTGCAATTCCAGCGATGTTTGGCGCCCCGACGGTTCGTGATCCGGCTCTATCGCTCGGTCCGGCCTCGGCGATAGAGTTGCGGCTTTCACGAGAACGCCCCGGAGCGGGCGTCGAGAACGGGGAGGAGAGCGATGCGGATCGGATGCCCGCGGGAGGTCAAGGCGCAGGAGCACCGGGTGGGGTTGACGCCCGGCGCGGTGCGCGAAGCGGTGGCGCATGGCCATGCGGTGATGGTCGAGACCGGCGCCGGGCTGGGCGCCGGCTTCCCGGATGCGGCCTATGCCGAGGCCGGCGCCGAGATCGCCGAGACGGCCGGGCCGATCTTCGCCGAGGCCGAGATGATCGTGAAGGTCAAGGAGCCGCAGCCCGAGGAGCGTCGCCAGCTCCGCCAGGGGCAGCTGCTCTTCACCTATCTGCATCTCGCGGCCGATCCCTGGCAGACCCGCGACCTGCTGGAGAGCGGCGTGACGGCGATCGCCTACGAGACCGTGACCGACGCGGCCGGCCGCCTGCCGCTGCTCGCGCCGATGTCCGAGGTGGCGGGGCGCCTCGCGCCGCAGATGGGCGCCTGGGCGCTGCAGAAGGCCAATGGCGGGCGCGGCGTGCTGATGGGCGGGGTGCCGGGTGTCGGGCCCGCCGAGGTGGTGGTGCTGGGCGGCGGGGTCGTCGGCACCAACGCGGCGCGCGTGGCAGCCGGGATGGGCGCCGAGGTGGCGGTGCTCGACCTTTCGATCGACCGTCTTCGCCATCTCGACGAGGTCTATCGCGGCCTCTTCCGCACCCGCTACGCCTCGAAGGCTGCGACCGCCGAGATGATCCGGCGGGCCGATATGGTGATCGGCGCCGTGCTGGTGCCGGGGGCGGCGGCGCCGCGGCTGGTCGCGCGCACCGACCTCGCCGAGATGCGGTCCGGTGCGGTGCTCGTCGATGTGGCGATCGACCAGGGCGGCTGCTTCGAGACCTCGCGGCCGACCACGCATGACGACCCGATCTACGAGGTCGACGGGATCGTGCATTATTGCGTGGCGAACATGCCGGGCGCGGTGGCGCGCACCTCGACCATCGCGCTCGGCAACGCGACGCTGCGCTTCGTCCTTGCGCTCGCCGATCGGGGCTGGCGCGAAGCCTGTCGCGAGGATCCCCACCTGCTTGCCGGCCTCAGCACCCATGCGGGGCGGCTGACGAACTATGCCGTCGGCAAGAGCCTCGGGATCGACGTCCTCTCGCCGAAGCTCGCGCTCGGGATCTGAGGGCGTCGGCGGAACGTTCCGCGACTGCACAACCCTGGGGTTACTGAGCGGAACGCAACCGAACGTCGCATGACCGGACTGAGAACATATGAGGCGCGAGCCCCATGGCGACCGGAGGATCACGAGAGGATTCCGGTAGGATCACGGCAGGATCAGTCGCCCGCGCCCGCGAGGGCCGTGTTCAGCGGGGCGTAGAGATCTGGGCTCGCCGCGATCACCCTGCCCGTGCCGAGCGGATCGCCCCGGCCCGGGCCATGCCCGAGCTCGCCCGCGAGCCCGCCCGCCTCACGCACCAGGATCAGACCCGCGGCGATGTCCCAGGCGCTGAGCTCGCGCTCCCAGAAGCCGTCATACCGCCCGGCCGCCACATAGGCGAGGTCGAGCGCGGCGGCGCCGAACCGGCGCACCCCGGCCGTTGCCGGCATCAGAGCCGCGAGATCCTTGAGCGTTTCGGGCAGCGTGTGCTTCGCGCCATAGGGCACGCCGGTGGCCAGCAGCGCCGAGCCCAGCTCGCGCCGCCCCGATACCCGGCAGCGACGGTCGTTCAGCCAACAGCCCTGTCCCTGCTCGGCAACGAAGATCTCGTCCTTGGCCGGGTCGAACACCACCCCCGCCACGACCTTGCCCTTGTGCTCGAGCCCGATCGAGATCGCCCAATGCGGCAGGGCGTGGAGGAAATTGGTCGTGCCGTCGAGCGGATCGACGATCCAGCGCCGGGTCGGGTCCTGGCCGGGCTCCTCGCCGGTCTCCTCGCCGAGCCAGCCATAGGACGGCCGTGCGCCGAGCAGCTCCGCCTTCAGCGTCTCCTCGGCCTTGCGGTCGGCGGCGGTGACGAAGTCACCCGCGCCCTTGACGCTCACCACGAGGTTCTCGACCTCGCCGAAATCGCGCACGAGCTGGCGCCCGGCCTTGCGGGCCGCACGGATCATGATGTTGAGCGTCGGCGATGCGCCGGACATCTCGCGCCTCCCGGGTCGGGTCGATTGCGGGAAGGGGTCGGGCCTCAGACGGGCGCCGGCTCCTTGAGCTCGGTCTCGACGAAGACGAGCTCGCCCTCGCCTGCATTGATCACGTCATGTGCGACGCCGGCCTCGCGATAGTAGGAGCGCCCGGCCACCATCTCGACCCGGGTCGTCGCGCCGGCACCGTCGACGATGTCCACCGGCTGGCCCGTGACCGGCGTGATCACATAGTCATGGGCATGCACATGCCAGCCGGTCGCCGCGCCGGGCGCAAAGCGCCACTCGGTCACGCGCACCCGGGCATTGTCGACCATCACGGTGGGCGTCGCCGCGGGGCGCTCGGGCATCCTCAGGCGCGCTCGGCGTATTCGAAGGTCTCGGTCGAGACGATGATCGCCTCGCCCTGCGCGACGAAGGGCGGCACCATCACCCGCACGCCGTTGTCGAGCACCGCGGGCTTGTAGGAGTTGGCCGCCGTCTGCCCCTTCACCACGGGCTCGGTCTCGGCGACGGTGCAGGTGACGCGCTCGGGCAGAGTGACCGAGAGCGGCTCCTCGCCGTAATACTCGATGGTCACGGTCATGCCGTCCTGCAGGAACGGCCGCCCGTCGCCCAGGATATCGGCCGGCAGCTCGATCTGCTCGAAGGTCTCGCTGTCCATGAAGGTCAGCATCC
>CAYORO010000072.1:0-14167 GCA_964406355.1 uncultured Limibaculum sp. | reverse complement strand
CCAGGGCCCAGCCAGGTCATTTGCATCTCTCCATTCCGTTGCTTGTGGTGTGACTGCTGATCCCGGACCTCTATCGTGACTTTGCCGAGCGCATGGCCGAGACCCGTGTGCATATCGTGGAAGAACCTTCGGATCGCGCGCGCGAGTTTCTGAAGGCCGGCAGGTTGGACGCGGCGCTCACATACAGCTCCAGCTTGGCTGCGGATCGCGGGTTCGTTCCGCTCTTCGAGGAGGACCTTTTCGCCATCGGGGTCCCGACGGTCCTGGCCTCGCAGACCGGCACGATCACCTTGGCGGACCTGGCCACCCTGCCGCTGCTTCTGCCAAGTGCCGGCCCTTACAGGGACTTCATCAGAGCCGCATTCAGGTCCGCCGGGCACGATCCGCACATAGCGCGAGAGCTGGAGACGACCGAGGGCTTGCTCGCCTTCGCGGCAGAAGGCGAGGGGATCGCGATCCTGCCTATGAGCAACATCCGTCAGGAGGTCGTCCGCAACGAGATCGCGGCCCGCTTGATCGTCGCCCCGGGCCTTTCGCGCAGAATTGGGGTGCAGCTCGCGCCCGGCCTGCCGAAACACACGGCAAGTGTCGTGCTCGCCGGCTTTCGCAGCGTGTTGCGGAAGTCAGCGCCGCGGGCAGCCTGGCGGCGCCTGAACTCCGCGCCGCCGACGGTGGGGGGCCGCCTCCCCGGAGGCTGAGACCCGGCGGCATCGGCCGAGGCCGGCACGCCTCCGATCGGCCCAGAGGGGCCGCACTGGCGGAGCCCTCGCCGTCGTGCCCGTCCGAGATTTCACGGCCGAGCCCCGTTATCCGGCGCGTGTCGCGGTCATCGCCGCGGCTGCAGGCGTCGCTCGGGCCACCCGGCTTGATCTCTGTTGACCCGGTGCATCGGCTGAAATACCAATTAACATACGGCTAACATATCAGTGGTCGGGCAGCTCCGCATAAGGCTCGATCCACACCGGGAGGAAAGGCAATGCTCAAGCAAACGATGGCCGCTGCGCTCGTTCTGGCGCTGGGGACGGCCGCTTTCGCCGAGGAGAAATCCCACTCGTTCACGATGGCGACGAGCTGGTCGGGCGGCCCGCTTATGGAGATCGGTGCGCAGGCCTTTGCCGAGACGGTTGACGAGATGTCGGAGGGCAGGATCCAGATCGAGGTGTTCCCCGCCGGCACGCTGGGACCGGGCCTCAAGGTCGCCGAGACCGTGAAGAACGGCGTGGCCCAAATGGGGCACACCTGGATGGGCTATGACTGGGGCCAGGATCCCACGACCGTCCTGTTCGGTGGCTTCGCCGGGTCGTTCGACAGCGAGCGGATGCTCCACTGGCTCTATCGCGGGGGCGGCGTCGAGCTGCAGGAGGAGTTCCGCGAGACCCGGTTCGGCCTTGTCTCCATGCCCCTCTTCATCCGGACGGCCGAGGTCTTCCTGCACTCGCGCAAACCCGTCGCCACGCTCGATGATCTTCAGGGGCTGAAGCTGCGCACGGCCGGGGCCTGGCTCGAGATCTCGAAGGGGATGGGGGCGGCCCCGGTGACCATGCCGGGCGGCGATGTCTACACCGCGCTGGAGCGCGGCGCGATCGATGCCACCGAGTGGGGGACGCTCTGGGAGAATCAGGCGCCCGGATTCCACAGGATCACCAAATACGTGATCATCCCCGGCGTGCACCAACCGACCGCGCCGTTCGAGCTGGTGATCAACATGGATGCTTGGGGCGAGCTGTCGGAGTCGGACCAGCAGCTCATCCGCAATGCGGCTTTCATGACGACGATGAACTCTTGGCTGACGATCGGTCAGAAGGACGCCGAGGCGCTGGCCTTCTTTCGCGAGCAGGGCAACGAGATCATCGAACTCGACCCGGAGGTTCAGTACCAGGCCCGCGAGGCCGGGCTGAAATGGGCCGAGGGCGTGGCAGCGGAGAACGAGTGGTTCAAGCGCGTGCTCGAGAACCAGGCGGCGTTCGGCGAGCTCTGGAAGGACTCCGGCCGCTACCGCAACGTCAAGACCCGCACTGACGGCTGAGCCGGATGAGCCTTCGCCGTGTCGCGCAGGCGATCGATGCGCTCTCCACGATCGTGGGGAGCGCTGCCGCCTTGATCGTCGTCCCCCTTGTATTGGCGACATGCTGGGAAGTGTTCGCCCGCTACGTCTTCGGGGCGCCGACGATCTGGGCGTTCGAACTCGGCTACATCCTGATGGGCGTGCACTTCCTGCTCGGCGGCGCACTGACGCTCAAGCAGCAGGACCATGTTCGCATCGACCTGATCTATGCCCGGCTGCACCCGAAACGGCGCGCCCTGATCGATCTGGTCGGCTATGTCGGCCTGGTGATGCCGGCCTTGGCGATGATCTGCTGGCGGTTCTGGCACTACACCGCGGACGCGTTCGAGAGCGGCGAGCGCACGGGCCAGTCGGCCTGGAACCCGGAGATCTGGCCCTTTCGCGCGATCATCCTGACAAGCTTCGTGCTGCTCTTCCTGCAGGTCCTGGCCGAGGCACTGAAGGCGATCGAGGTGCTCCGCGGGCGCGACCGCCACGCGGGTGCCCCTCTCCATAAATCCGCAATGGAGCGCTGAGAGATGGCCGGCATTCTCATGTTTCCGGCACTCTTCGTGCTGATCTTCCTCGGATTCCCGGTCGCCTTCTCGCTGCTCGGCATCGCCTTCGTCTTCGGGATCTACGCGTTCGGTGACGCGGTCTTCTTCCAGTTCGTGCAGAAGATCGAGGACGTGGCGTCGAACTTCGTGCTCGCCGCGGTGCCGCTCTTCGTGTTCATGGGCTCGATGCTCGAGCGGTCAGGCATCGCACAGCAGCTCTTCAGCGCGGTGCATCTCTGGACGCAACGCCTGCCCGGCGGTCTGGCGGTCGGCACGATCATCATGTGCATGATCTTCGCCGCCTCGACCGGCGTGATCGGTGCAACCGAGACCGTGGTCGGCCTCCTCGCCATCCCGGCGATGATGCGTCACCAGTACTCCAACCAGTTGATCTCCGGAACCATCTGCGCCGGCGGCTCGTTGGGAACCATCATTCCGCCATCGGTGGTCGTCGTGGTGCTCGGGCCGATCGCGAACGTCTCGATCGGCGATCTGATGATGGCGATGATCTTCCCCGGGCTCATCCTCTCGGGTCTCTACATCGTCTATATCATCGGGCTGTGCATCCTCTCCCCGTCGGCGGGACCGGTGCCTGACGAGGACGAAACTCATCCGTCCTTCCCGGAAAAGCTGTTGATCACGGCGAAGGCGTTGGCGCCACCGCTCTTCATGATCTTCGCCGTGCTCGGCTCGATCATGTTCGGCTGGGCGGCACCGACCGAGGCGGCAGCGCTCGGCGCCTTCGGTGCGTTTCTGCTGACCGTCGTCTACGGCAAGTTCACGCTGAAAACCTTCTGGCAGGCGCTGCTCAAGACGCTGACCATCACCTCGATGATCATGTTCATCCTGCTCGCAGGAAGCCTCTTCACGGGTGTTTTCGTCGGCAATGGCGGCATGAGCATCATGCGCACGACACTCAGCACCCTCGACCTCGGCTATTGGGGACTGCTGTTGGTCTTCCTCGGCATCATCTTCATTGCTGGGTTCTTTCTGGAGTGGATCTCGGTGCTGCTGATTTTCATGCCGATTTTCATTCCCTTCGTGCTGTCGCAAGGGATGGACCCGATCTGGTTCTGCATGCTCGTGCTGATCATGATCCAGACAAGCTACCTGACGCCGCCGATGGCGCCAGCGATCTTCTACCTGAGGGGCGTGGCGCCACCCGAGATCACGCTCCGGCAGATGTATGGCGGCGTGCTGCCCTTCATTCTGATCCAGCTCGTCGCGCTCGGGATCGTCGCGGCGTTCCCGCAGACCGCTCTCTGGTTGCCCGAGCAAGTTCTCGGCTTCCGGTGATGCTCGCCCAGCCAACTCGCAGGAGGAGACGATGACGCCAGACGAGATTCGGAAGGCTCCGGCCCGAACGATCAGCGAGACCGCCCGTGAGGCCTACTTCGCGGAGGGCGCTGTCTGTCTCGACCGCGTGATCGACGACGCATGGCTCATGCGGCTGAGAGCGGGCGTCGACCGTTTGATCGAGCGGAGCCGGTCAGTCACCCGGTCGGATGCGATCTTCGACCTAGAGCCCGGTCACACCGCGCAGAGCCCGCGCCTGCGCCGGGTCTCCTCGCCGGCCGATCATGACCCGGTGTTCTGGGAGGTGCTGACCGAAGGGCCTGTCGGCGACGTTGCGGTCGACCTGCTCGGCCCGGACGTGAAGTTCTACCAGTCGAAGCTCAACTTCAAATGGCCACGCGGCGGCGCCGAGGTGAAGTGGCACCAGGACCAGCCCTTCTTTCCGCACACCAACCACGCCGTCGCGACCTTCGGCATCTACCTGAACGATTGCGGGCCGGAGCAAGGGCCGCTGATGACGCTGCCGGGAAGCCACCGTGGACCGCTCTACGATCACTTCGGCGCCGATGGTGGCTGGTCCGGCAACCTGCGGGACGAGGATGCGGCAGGGCTCGACCTCAGCCGAGTGGACGAGCTGACGGCGGCCGCGGGGTCGATGACCGTGCACAACTACATCACCGTGCACGGGTCGCGACCAAACATGAGCGATGTCGGGCGGCCGCTCCTGCTCTACGTGATGTCCGCCGCCGACGCGATGCCCTACACCGCGCAGGCGCTCCCGAGCCGCCATGAGCAGACGATCATCCGCGGCAACGCCGCCCGGGAGATCCATCACGAGCCCGGTCGCTTCCGTATCCCGCCGGACTGGAGCGGCGGGTATACCTCGATCTTCGCGACCCAGCAGGGCGAGACACGGGAAACCGCGATGTAGCGGCGCCCAGGCGTCCGCGCGTCCGGCCCCGCCTCAGACCTGTCGGCGCTTCTCGATCATGTCCCGAAAGGCGTCGACCACCTCCGGCTTCGCGCTGTAGCTGTGATCCTCGTCGGGGAAGACGCCGTTCTTCACCTCCATGACGTAGCGCGACAGGCCGTCCACCGCGACCTCGGTCAGGTTCGCGAACCGCTTGGTGAATTTCGGCTTGAAGTCCGTGAAGACGCCCAGGAGATCGTAGGAGAGCAGGATCTGGCCATCCGTTCCGGCGCCGGCCCCGATCCCGATCGTGGGGATCTCGAGCTGCTCCGAGATGAGCCTGGCGATCGGTGCCGGCACCGCCTCGAACTCGAGCATGAAGCAGCCGGCATCCTGGATCGCGAGCGCGTCCTCCAGGATCTCCATCGCCGCCTCGGGCGTGCGGCCCTGGATGCGGAAGCCGCCATACATCGCGACTCGATGGGGCGCGAGCCCGATATGGCTCGCCGTCGGGATCCCGGCGCCCACCAGCGCCTTCAGGATCTCCGCCTGGCTCTTGCCGCCCTGTGGCTTGACGGCATCGCACCCGCCCTCCTGCATGAAGCGCGTCGCGTTGGCGAGCGCCTTCTCGACCGTGTGGTAGCTCTGATAGGGCATGCAGCCGAGCGAGAACGTGTTGGGCGCGCCGCGCCGCACGGCCTGGGCGTGGAGCACCATCATCTCCATCGTCGCCGGGATCGTCGAGCTGTGCCCATGTGCGATCATGGCCAGGCTGTCGCCCACGACCACCACATCCACACCGGCGGCTTCAGCCCACTGCGCGGATGTGTAGTCGGGCACCGAGGTGTAGACCATCTTTTCGCCGCTGGTCTTCGACTCGCGGATCTCCTGGATTGTGCGCTTCTTGCGCTCAGTCATCGTCTCTCACCTCCTATCAAAACGCCGCCGCCCCGGAAGGCGACGGCGAAGTTCGATCTGGCGTCGAGCGGGGTTACTCGGCCGGCGTCGCGACCAGCGACCGCGTCGGGCGACCATCGGGCGTGCGCGACGTCTTGCGCATGTCGGTCTTCACAAAGCGCGTGTCGTAGCCGTTGAAGAGGTGGCCCAGCAGACCGCGGTTGAGGTCCGAGGTGCCGAACAGCCAGTCCATGATCGGGAAGGTCAAGTTCATGTTCCGCTCCATCATGATCGACTGGTTGTGATGGGCGGTGTGATGGCGCCGGATCGTGTTGATGAAGGGCACGTTGCGGACGAACCAGTTCTCGTCGATGTGACAACAGGCATGCATGAATTCGTAGAGCAGGTACATCACCGTGGTGCTCGAAATGAGCAGCCAGCCGACATTCGGGCCGAACAGCCACCCGGCCATCAGTGCCATGGGGATCGACATACAGAGGAACGTGACCAGCGCGTAAGGCGGGAAGAAGGTCACACGGAAATCGTGGCTGCCGGCAAAGCGCATCTCCTCGTCTGTGAAGAACTGGTGATGCATCAGGGTGTGACGCTGGTAGATCGCTCGGAATGGTGCGAAATTCGACGGCCGATGCATAATGTACCGGTGCAGGAACCACTCGAAGAAGTTTGCACCAAAGAATACGGCCGGCACGATCAGCCACTCGTACCACTGGATATTACTCATGCTCTCGATATAGATCGTCATTGCCGCAATGCCGATTGTGTAAATGAGTGCGACATGCAGCCAACCATTGTACCAGCCGACAACGCGCGAGCGATAAATCTCGCGATACGTCCGCTGGCGATCGGTCATTGTGGTGTCGGTCAGTTCGGTCGCCATGTGGTCCCTCCTCATTTCGGTTAGCAAGCGGTCAGCCCGCCGAAGCGATGTTTGCAAGTGCGCGATCGATGTCGCCGCTCGTCATTTCCCATTCATTATTGAAGTTGGCCACAACCGCGCGCATGAAAGATGCGCTGTTGGCTTTGGCCCGGGTCGCATCGCTGAAGTGATCATAGAGAATGGCGAAGGCGAGCTGTTCGGGCCCTTCGCCCTCATAACTCCACTCGAAGCCGTCTTCACTTATTTCATGGACCTCGACCGCTTCGTCGAGCGGTTCGCCGTCTACCAGGACCTGACAGCCATCGATTGTTCGGTCGCCCGCGTAGCGCTTCTCTCCATCGGCCACCTGCAGATCCTCTCATGCCTTGCATTGCCGGGTCATCATCTAATATATCAGTCAGATATCTGATGGCAAGACGAGGTTGGACCGATGGGGACCCTGGCAAGCGTGGATGGCACGGTTCTCGCGGCATTCTCAGCAGCCGCACTCTTTGTCGGTGCCGGAGCGGTCTTCCTCAGCGGCTTCTTCCCGGCCGATATGCGCTCGGAGGCGGTCGCCGGGCGGTTCGGCTCCCTGCTGGTCTGGACCGCCACGGCAATCACGGGGCTGGTCGGCGCTCTGGCGGTCTTGGTGGCGTCGCAAGCGCTCGACTGGGCCGTCGCGATCGTTGCGGCGGGGTCGGCCTTCCTGCTGGCGCCGTTCCTGGTCCAACCGGTGCCCGACCATCTGCGAGACACGAAGGCCGGGCTCGCGATCTTCACCGCTGCCGGCTGCCTCGTGCTGCTCGCCCTCTTCCTCGAGAAGCTGCCCTGAAAGGAGCCGTCATGCCGCCGATCTACAAGGTGCTGGTCACCCTCTTCATCGTCGCCGCGATCGTTGTCGCCTACATCTTCCGCGAGACAACGCGGCTGGGGGCGGAGCCCTGGCTGCTCATCGTCATCGTGGTCGTTATGGTGATCGGCCTCTGGATCTTTCCTGAGCCGAAAAAGGAAAGTCTGCCGCGCCGCGGCGCTCGGAAACCGAAGTAACGCCGATCTTGGCCAATGGTCTGACCCGGCTGTTGAGCGATTGTTAGATCAGCGCACCGGCGCTATATGCCGCCGCTGGATGAGTTGATCCTGAGGGAGAGGTATGTGTCCGGGGGAGGCGACAGTAGTCTCGCTGGTGGAGACAGGGACGATGAGCCTGGCACCGGTGGGCAGTCGAGTGGTGGCGTCGGGGGAACGCTGACCGAACAGGCTTATCGTCGCCTCGAGGAACTGATTGTCACGCTGAGGCTCGCCCCGGGCCAGATCCTGTCGGAAGCGCAGCTTTCCTCCGAACTCGCCATCGGGCGCACTCCGGTCCGAGAGGCGCTCCAGCGCCTGGCTGCGGAAGGGCTCGTCGTCGTGCTGCCGCGACGCGGCATCCTGGTCGCCGACATCAATCTCGGCAAGCAGATGCAGCTTCTCGAGGTCCGACGGGAGCTCGAGCGGCTCATTGTGCGGCTCGCGGCGCGCCGGTCGACCAAGCTCGAGCGTGCCGCCTTCCGCGACCTCGCCGCAGCTCTCGAGACGGCCGCAGATGAGGAGGATCCCGTGTCCTTCATGCGCCTCGACCAGCGGTTCAACCAGATGACGCTGGATGCGAGCCGGAACGACTACGCGTCGAACGCGATGCGCCAGATCCAGGGCCTGTCTCGCCGGTTCTGGTATCGCCACTATGAGCGCTATCTCGATCTGCCACGATGCGCTCGCCTGCATGAGAATGTCGCGATTGCCATCGGCGCCGGTGATCCTGACGCTGCGGCGGCCGCGTCCGACGCCTTGCTCGACTATATCGAGGAATTCGCCCGGGCCACCGTCTAGCCGACACTCAGTCCCCGCGGCGCTGTGAAATAAAAAATATGGCAATTGTTCCGAAAGTCGACAGTAAAAGACCGAAGTCCAGAAATAATTTGGCACGTTATGCTTCGCCCTGAAACTTGAGCGTCACTGTGGGTTTGCCAACCGGCTTGCGCGCGCGATACGCCGCCGCGATCGGGCGGTCGGGCGTTTGCTTCGCATCGCGGGCGGAGGTAACACTTTCCCGACAGATGTGATGCTGGTCTACGAGGGCTATGTGGACGTTCTTGTCGAATTCGGCCTTCGCGTTGTGGGCCAGTTCCAGTCGCCGACACTGGCATTCCTGATTGGCGGGCTCCTGCTGGGGGCTTCAGGCTCGAAACTGGTCATCCCGGACGCGATCTATAAGTTCGCAGTCTTCATGCTCCTGATGCGCATCGGCTTGAACGGCGGCATGGAGCTTCGCGACGCCGAACTCGCCGATATGGTGTTGCCGGCACTCGCCACCATGGGGCTCGGCGCGGGCATTGTCCTTCTGGGTGTCGCGACGCTTGCGCGACTTCCGGGCGTCAGGCGGGAAGACGCCATCGCCACGGCGGGCCTCTTTGGCGCGGTCAGTGCCTCGACCCTCGGTGCGGCCATGGTCCTCCTCGAAGAGGACAACATTGCCTACGAGGCGTGGGTGCCAGCACTGTATCCGTTCATGGATGTTCCTGCTCTGGTCCTCGCCATTGTTCTGGCCCGCATGCATCTCGAGACGCAGAGCGCATCCAAGGGCAAGCGGATGTCTGCCTGGGCCATCGTCAAGGACAGCCTGCAGGGAGCGGCTTTGTCGGCCCTCATCCTCGGGCTGCTCCTTGGATTGCTGACCCGG
This sequence comes from uncultured Limibaculum sp., assembly GCA_964406355.1. Classification (GTDB taxonomy): domain Bacteria; phylum Pseudomonadota; class Alphaproteobacteria; order Rhodobacterales; family Rhodobacteraceae; genus Thermohalobaculum. Next base: position 4,867 of record CAYORO010000072.1, on the reverse strand, counting down.
CCGGACCCGGTGTTCGAGACGTTCTATGACCCGTTGTTTCGAGGGCTGCTCTCCGTCCTGATGCTGATCATGGGAATGGAGGCGTGGCAGCGGCTTCATGAGCTGCGCCAGGTCGCGCAATGGTATGCGGCCTATGCCGCGGTCATGCCGCTTGTGCATGGCTTGATTGCTTTCGGACTGGGATATGCGATCCACCTTGTGACCGGGTTCAGCCCGGGGGGCGTGATCCTGCTCGCGGTCTTGGCCGCATCCTCGTCGGACATCTCGGGGCCGCCCACCTTGCGCGCGGGCATCCCGAGCGCCAACCCGTCGAGCTATATTGGCGCGTCGACAAGTGTGGGCACCCCGATTGCCATCGGTGTCGGCATCCCTTTCTTCATCGCGCTGGCGGACATGGTGTTCTGACCGTCGGCGGTGCCCAACCGCGGCCCAACCGGGAGCGACATGGTCTAGAGCCTGAACTTGTCGGGTCGCAAAATCTCGACCGGCACAAGATATGTGATCCCCGAATAATTCTCGAAATAGCCCTCAACGACGGCTTCGGTGATCTGTTCTGCCATCTCACGATCCGGAACGATCACCTCGATTTTGACGTTGTCCAGGATGCCAGCAACTTGCGGTGCGCGATCCATGCGCCGTTTTCCGCGGCTGCCTTTTCCGCCCGCCGAGGTGTATGTGTACCCGGTCGCCCCATGCTCTTCGAGCAGTTCGGCCACCCCCTCGAGAATTGATCGTTCCGTGATGATGACAATCTTCGTGGCCGCATGCATTGAAAGGCCCCGTATCCTGCTCCCGATGAGTGTTCGCCGTACCGCAGCCGCATTGCAAGGGGTTAGGCTCCGACTACGCGGTCCCGGATCATGCGCGGAGCGGTCGTGATATCCGCTATCCTTGCCGAGTAGGTGGAGCGCTGTGGTCGGTGAGCCGCCCCTCGGTTCTCCGAGGAGAGCATCGATCTCTGATCCCGGCCTGACATATCCAAGCCGCGCCGAGACACTACCCCGGTACCCGACGGTACGTTTGAGACTGCGGTAAGCCCCGCCACGGGAGTTCCTGCACCGGCGCCATCTGCCAGCGCGGGATCCGCCGGCGCCGGGCCGGGGAGCCCCGCGCTCGCCGAAAGGCGCGCAGGGCTCCGTCGGTCATCAGGCTGTCACTTCTGAAGCTCGGTCCAGATCGCGGTGTAGAGCTGCTGCGCCTCCGGCGGGCAGGTGTTGTTGAAGCGCCCGGCGGCTGCGAGCTCCTCGGGGATCTGCACTTCGGGAGCGGTCTTCATGTCCTCGGGCATGAACTCCTCGGAGCCCTTGATGCCGTTGGCATAGCGCGCGAAGGCCGAGATCAGGGCCGCGTTCTCCGGCGCCATGATGAAGTTGAGGAAGGTCTTTGCCTCCTCGACATTCTGCGCATCCGTCAGCACGGCGGCAGAGTCCATCCACAGGACAAACCCCTCCTGAGGATAGCCATAGCGCACATCCGGGTTCTTCTCGCGCGCGCGGAATGCGGCGCCGTTCCAGTAGAGCGAGGCGGCGAGATCGCGCCCGGCGAACTTCTCGATGATGCCGTAATCCATGGCGAGCCACTTCTCCTTGGCCGCCACCAGCGTGTCCCGGACCTTCATCAAGACTTCGCGGTCGGTCGTGCAACTTTCGCCGCCATGGTAGTAGATCGCCGTGGTCATCACGTCGATCATCTCGGGGGCGACGTTGATCTTGCCCTGGAGCTCCTCGGGCGGATCGAAGATCACCGCCGAGGTGTTGAGATCGCCGTCATAGACAGATGTATCGACCACGATCCCGACCGAGCCCCACTGCCACGGCACCGAGTATTCGCGGCCGGGGTCCCAGGAGACGTCTTTCCAGCGCGGGTCGATATGTTGATAATTTGCCATCTCGGGGATACCCGGCTTCTGGATCAGCCCCTCGGCAACCCAGATCGGCACATAGCTGTGCGACGGCACCACGATGTCAAAGCCATGCCCGCCGGCTTTGACTTTGGCGAGCGCGGTGTCGTTCGAATCGTAATCGGTGAGCGTCACCTCGATGCCGGTCTCGGCCTCGAACTTCTCGATCAGCTCGGGGTTGGTGTAGTTGCCCCAGTTGAAGATGTTGAGCTGGCCTTCGGCTGCCGCGGCGCCCGGAAGTGCGATGCCAAGGGCTGCGAGACCGGCCATGATCGTGCGGGTCATGATCTCTCCTCTCTGTTGGCGGCGTTCCGCGCCGCGATGCGGCAGTCTAGGCACGCTTGCGCGTCGCAAGGAAGAAGATCGAGAGCATCAGCACCGAGATTGCCAGCAGCACGGTGGAGATCGCGTTGATCTCGGGCGTGATCACCCGGCGGAGCTGGCCGAGCATGTAGGTCGGCAGGGTGTCCTGCCCGGCCGACTTGACGAACTCGGTGATCACCACGTCGTCGAGCGAGATGACGAAGGCGAGCATCGCGCCGGCGATGATGCCGGGGAACATCAGCGGCAGGGTGATGCGCCGGAACGCCTGCCAGGGCGTCGCGTAGAGATCGGCCGCCGCCGTCTCCAGCGTGCGGTCCATCCCCTCGAGCCGCGCCCGGATCGGCAGATAGGCGAAGGGGACGCAGAAGGCGGTGTGCGCCGCGATCAGGTAGAAGAGGCCGTGGAACCCGGTGGCCTGCTTGACGATCGCGAAGACGACGAGGAGCGCGACGCCGGTTACGATCTCGGGCACCATCAGCGGCTGGTTGATCAGCACATAGACCGCCGTGCGCCCGCGATACGCGGGCACCCGTGTGGTGCCGAGGGCGGCCATCGTCGCGATCGTCGTCGCAAGCCCCGAGGCCCAGAGCGCGACGACGAGCGAGCGGAGTGCCGCGTCCTGCACCTGTTCGTTTTGCCAGGCGGCGACGTACCACCGCCAGGAGACCCCTTCCCAGAGCGCGAGGTTGGAGCCGGCATTGAAGGAATAGATCACGAGGCTCGCGATCGGCGCGTAGAGCAGCAGGAAGCAGACGACCGCGATCGTCGGGAAGCCGATCTGGCGCGTCGGCGAGAAGCGCTCAGCCATGGCTCTTCTCCTCGCTCTGCGCGGCGCGGACATAGACCAGCAGCGCCACCATCACGAGCGCCAGCAGTGAGATCGAGAGCGCTGCGCCGAGCGGCCAGTTGCGCCCCTGTCCGAACTGCAGCTCGATCAGGTTGCCGAGCATCATGTTTTTGCCGCCGCCGAGCACCCTTGGCGTAACGTAAGCGCCGAGCGACGGGATGAAGACCAGGATCGAGCCCGCCACGATCCCCGGTCCGGCGAGAGGCAGGATCACCCGGCGGAGCACCGCGATGCGCGAGGCGTAGAGGTCGTAGGCGGCCTCGACCAAGCGGAAGTCGAGCTTCTCGATCGAGGCGTAGAGCGGCAGCACCATCAGCGGGAAGTACACATAGGTCATCCCGAGCATGATCGAGAAGTCGGTGTAGAGCATGCGCAAGGGCTCCTCGATCAGCCCGGCGCCGATCAGCGCGGAGTTGATCACCCCCTCGGCCCGGATCCATTCGAGCATCGCGAAGGTGCGGATCAACAGATTGGTCCAGAACGGGATGGTGATCAGAAAGAGCCAAAGATTGCGGTTCTTCCGCGAGCGTGTCGCGATGAAATAGGCGGTTGGGAAGCCGAACAGCAGGCAGACAAGCGTCGTCATCACCGAGAGCTTTACCGAGCGCCAGAAGATCGCGAGATGCGCGTCCTGGATCCGCAGCTCCTCGGTGAAGATGTCGCGCGTCAGCGCAACATTGAACCACCCCTCGGTCGAGAACTCCCAGACCACGCCACCATAGTCGCCGGGCGCCAGGAAAGAATAGACCACGACCACCAGCAGCGGGCCGGCGGAGAAGAGCGTGAGCCAGACGAGTGCCGGCAGGTTGAGGAGCCAGCGCGCCCGGGCCGCGCGGCGCTGGGCCTTTTCGGCGGCGGCTGCAGGGCGGACCGGACCGGCGTCCATCAGTCCCTCAGGACCTGCACGGCCCCGGGCGCGAGGCTGAGGCCCACGGCCTGTCCGATGGTCCGGGCCTCCGCTGCGTCCGCCCGACCGCCGACGCCGTTCTGCAACCGGGCGGTGATCTCAGCGCCCCCGGCGAGGTCGAGGCGGTAGAGCGTGTCGGTCCCGAGGAAGGTCAGCTCCGCGATCCGGGCATCGAGATCGCCGCCCCCGGGCTCGGTCAGCTGCACATGCTCGGGGCGGATCGCCGCCGTCACGCGGCTGACAGAGCCCATCCCGTCCGGCAGCTCCGCCTCGACTTCGGCACCACAGTCGAGCTGAAGCCGCGCCTGCCCGTCGCCCGATGCGCGGATGTCGGCGGTGAGAAAGTTGGTCTCGCCGATGAAATCGGCGACGAAGCGCCGCTGCGGGCGATGGTAGATCTCGCGCGGGCTGCCGATCTGGAAGATGCGGCCCTCGTTCATCACCGCGACCCGATCGGACATCGTCAGCGCCTCCTCCTGATCGTGGGTGACGAAAACGAAGGTGACCCCGGTCTCGTGCTGGAGACGCTTCAGTTCGCCCTGCATCTCGCGGCGCAGCTTGTAGTCGAGCGCCGAGAGAGGCTCGTCGAGGAGCAGCACCTTGGGCCGCGGCGCGAGGGCGCGGGCGAGCGCGACGCGCTGCTGCTGGCCGCCCGAGATCTGGTCGGTTCGCCGGTCGCGCAGGTGTTCCATGCGCACCAGCGCCAGCATGTCGTCGACCCGCGCGCGGATCTCGCCCTTGGACCGTCCCAGCATCTCGAGGCCGAAGGCGATGTTGCCCGCAACGGTCATGTGCGGGAAGAGCGCGTAGGACTGGAAGACCGTGTTGACCGGGCGCTGGTTGGGCGGCAGGTGGCCGATATCCTCGCCATCGAGGCGGATCTGGCCGG
>CAYORO010000071.1:0-14183 GCA_964406355.1 uncultured Limibaculum sp. | reverse complement strand
TGACGGACGACGCCGACACCATCGCGCAGAAGATCCGCAAGGCGAAGACCGACCCGGAGCCATTGCCCGAGACTGTGGAGGGCCTCGAGGGGCGGCCGGAGGCGAAGAACCTCGTGGCGATCCACGCAGCGCTCTCGGGGCGGGGGGTGGCCGATGTGCTCGCGGAGTTCGCAGGGCAGGGGTTCGGGGTCTTCAAGCCCGCGCTGGCGGAGATGGCGGTCTCGGTGCTCGGCCCGATCTCGGCCGAGATCCACCGGCTGATGGCGGATCCGGCGACGATCGACGGTGTGCTTGCCGACGGGGCCGCCCGGGCGCGCGCCATCGCCGATCCGATCCTTGCGGAGACCGAGCGGCTCGTCGGCTTCCTCCCCCTCCGCTGAGCGCGCCTAGAGGAGGCCGAGGGCGCGGAAGGAGGCGTCCTCGGCCTTGCCGACGATCACATGGTCATGCAGCGTGATGCCGACGCTGCGGGCCGCCTGCTCGACCCGGGTGGTCATCTCGACATCGGAGCGCGAGGGCGTGGGGTCGCCCGAGGGGTGGTTGTGCACGAGGATCAGCGCCGAGGCGTTGAGCTCGAGCGCCCGCTTGACGACCTCGCGCGGATAGACCGGCACGTGGTCGACGGTGCCGCGGGCCTGCTCCTCGTCGGCCACCAGCACGTTCTTGCGGTCGAGGAACAAGATGCGGAACTGCTCGGTGTCGCGATGCGCCATGGTGGTCTTGCAGTAGTCGAGCAGCGCCTGCCAGCTCGAGAGCGCATGGCGGCCGATCACGCGGGCGCGGGCGAGGCGATGGGCCGCGGCCTCGACGACCTTGAGCTCGCAAATCACCGCGGCGCCGATCCCCGGAACCTCGGCAAGGCGCGGGATCGGGGCGGAGATCACCGTGTTGAAATCGCCGAACCGCTCGAGCAGGGCCTTGGCGAGCGGCTTGACGTCGCGCCGCGGGATCGCGCGGAACAGCACCAGCTCGAGCATCTCGTAGTCGGCCACGCTCTCCGCGCCTGCGGTGAGGAACCGCTGGCGGAGCCGCGCGCGATGGTCGCGGTAGTGGGGCCGGGCAGGAGCCGGCGCCGGGGCGGGAGCGGGATCGGCGGCGCAGGGCGCGGCCTCGGGCGCGTCGGCCGGCCGGTCGTGGTCGAAGAGCGACGGCGGCGATGCCTCGCTGAATGCCCGCTCCCGCCCTCCGCCACGCCCCATCGGCCCGCGCCTCACGCCAAAACCCGATGCGAGGGTTGCGCGGAATGGTGTCCAAAGGGTTAACGGCCGGGCAACGCCCCCGCGCGATCAGGCGAAGAGGAACGTCCCGTCGTCGGAGAGATCCCCCTGCGCCACGCCCTGGAGCCGCAGGATGTCGCCCGGATCGGTGCCGTAGCTGACCGTCGCGCGGCCGCCCCCGTCGGTCCCGAGCACGAGCTCCGCGAAGCTCGCGGCAACGTCCATGCCCTCGAAGCGGATCGTGTCGAGCCCGAGCGTGAAGTCGAAGATCAGGTCGTCGCCGTCGCCGGCACGGAAGACGAAAAGATCCGCCCCGCCATCGCCCGCCAGACTGTCGGCACCGGTGCCACCCTCGATCGTGTCGGCTCCCGCGCCGCCGAGGGCAAAATCGGCCCCTGCGTCGCCGAACAGGCTGTCGGCTCCGCCGCGGCCGAAGAGGATGTCGTCCTGGCCGCCGCCCTCGATCCGGTCGTCCTCGCCGCCGCCGTCAAGGAGATCGATCCCGGAGCCGCCGAGGAGCGTGTCGTTGCCCGAGCCGCCGGCGACGAGGTCGTCGCCCGACCCGCCGACAAGGCTATCGGCGCCGCCCTCGCCGATCACCGCATCGGCTCCGGAGCCGCCGAACACCGTGTCGTTGCCCTCGTTTCCGAAGACGATGTCGTTCTCGGCCTCACCGAACAACTGGTCGTTGCCCGCCTCGCCGAACAGGCTGTCGGACCCGGTGCCGCCGCGGAGCTCGTCGTCGCCGCTGCCTCCGAGACCCATATCGGGGCCCGCGCCGCCGGACAGGGTGTCGGCATCGCCGCCGCCGAGGAGCACGTCGAAGCCCGAGCCGCCGTTGAGCGTGTCGAGCCCGGCGCCGCCGTCGAGGAAGTCCGGGCCGCCCTCGCCCTCGATCAGGTCGTTGCCGGCCGCACCCGCGAGGAGGTCGTTGTCGGCGCCGCCGCGGATCGTGTCGTCGCCCGAGCCGCCATCGACCGTGTCGGCCTCCGAGCCTGCCGCGACCGTGTCGGCGCCCGGGCCGCCGAAGACCACGTCGAAGCCCGGGCCCCCGATGATGCTGTCATTGCCCGCCTCGCCATAGAGCGTGTCGGAACCGCCCTCGCCCTCCAGGGTGTCGAGCCCCGAGCCGCCATAGAGCTGGTCGTTCTGCCCGGTCACGCCGTCGCCGATATCGCCGATCAGACGGTCGTCGCCGTCATTGCCGAGGAGCACGTCGAAGCCGTAGCCGCCCTGGACGACGTCGTTGCCGGCCTCGCCGAAGAGAAGGTCGTCATCGGCGATGCCGTCGATGAGGTCGTTGCCCGAGCCGCCGCCGATGGTGTCGTTGCCGCCCTCGCCACGGAGCGTGTCGTCGGCCGCGCCGCCATAGCGGACATCCGCCGAGGAGCTGCCGAGCCAGGTCTCGGCCACCGGCTCGGGTGGCTCGACGGTGACTGTGACGAAGGAGCCGGACCCGCCGCCGCGGCCGTCGCCGATGCCGTAGTCCCACTGGACGATGCCGGAGAAGCCCTCGGGTGCCGTGTAGCGGAACTGGCCGTCGACCACCTCGAGCTGGCCGGTGCCCGGCGCGCCGAAGGCGGTGATCGTCAGCGGGTCGTCATCGGGGTCGGTGTCGTTGGCGAGTGCGTCGATCATCACCATCTCGCCGGCCGTCACGGTCGCGGTGTCGGGTGCGGCGGTCGGGGCGCTGTTGGGCACCTCCGCCGGCTGGAGGACGATGTTGGCTTCGGTCAGCGGGGTGCCCGACTGCGAGCTGTGGAAGATGTCGACCGCCGTGGTCTCGTCGAGCTGGAGGCGGGTGACGTTGGAGAACGGCTTCTCCGCCGTCGCCAGCACCTCGGCCGTGCTCGAGAAGCCGAAGGCGGCGGCCACCAGGAGTGTCTCGGTCGCGAGGTTGAAGTCGCCGATCGTGTCGGTGCCGCCGCCGGGGGCGACGGCGAACTGGTCGGTCCCGCCATCGCCGAGCAGCGTGTCGAGGCCGCCGCCGCCGGCGAGCAGGTCGTCGCCCGTGCCGCCGGCGAGATAGTCGGCGCCGGAGCCGCCCTCGAGGCTGTCAGCGCCTGCCTGGCCGAACAGCGTGTCGGAGCCTTCGCCGCCGATCAGCGTGTCGTCGCCCGAATTGCCCTGGATCCGGTCGGCGCCGCCGAGGCCGTCGATCAGATCCGCGACGACGGTTCCGAAAACACTCTGATCCGGCCCCTCGGTCACGATCTCGTGCAGCGCGCCCTGCGCCGTCAGCCCGGTGATCTCGTAGCCGATATCGGCGAGGAGGCCGAGGTCGATCGGCGAGATCGGCACGCGCTGGCCGGACGAGATCGACGGGTCCATCACCACGCTGTTGCCCGCATGGCCGGCGCGCACATGGGCGAGGTCGCTCTCGAGCGGCACCGGGCTCCCGCCATTCGCCGCCGTTGCATTGGGGCCCGTGAAGGCGCCGCTCGCGCTCAGCAGGTCCCAGGCCCCGGCCGTGCCGATGCCGAGCACATGGCCGATCTCGTGGACCGCGACGGTGACGAAGTCGATCGTCCCCGAGACCGCGCTCTCGAGGTCGAAGCTCCAGTTGATCTCGGTGTTGAAGCCGGCGACGCCCGCATAGGGCTCGAAATCGGTCGCCGGGCCCTGGCCGCGGAAGTTGCTGGTAACGCGGGCGTTGAGCGCGTCGCCCTGGGCGCCGAAGCCCGAGAAGCCCGCGCGGGCCAGCACGGTGGCGGCCTCGGTCTCGCTTGCCCCCTCGTGATGCGCGTGGCAGAGCGAGCAGCCGCAGGAGAGGCCCTCCGGCAGTTCCTCGAGCTCGCTCGCTGCGATCCCGAAGGGTTCGGCCGAGGCGCCGACGAAGATCAACAGATCGTCGATCGGCTGATCGAGCACCACCCGCTCGGAGCTGCCGTCAACGGGGTCGCTGACGAAGAAGTCGACGCCGGCGGGCACGTCCTCGAACTCGTCATCGATCACCGACTCCCAAAGCCGGGCCGCTTCCTCGAGCGCCGCGCGCGCGTCGGGATTGTCGAAGAAGCCGGCGGTGTCGAACCGGTAGTCGAACCTGATATCGAACGACATACGCACTCCCCGTCAGATCTCGCTGTCGGAGAGCGATGTGCCCGATGCGCGCTGAAGGCCGCCTTCACGCAAAAGGTAAATGGCGCAGGCCAGGCGTTAGGTCGGCGCTTACCATGACAGGTGTTTCTGTGCCCGGACGCGATGGCGGAGGCGGGCATGGCGGCGATGGCGGGCGGGCGGCGGACCGAGAGCATCTTCGGCACGGATGACCGGGTGCGCGTCGGCGACACCACCGTCATCCCATGGGCCGCGATCGGCCGCGTGAGCGTGACGACCGAGGCCGGCGGCGTCAGCGGCACGGGCTTTCTGGTGGGCGAGCGGCATCTCCTCACCGCGGGCCATGTGGTCCATGATGCGGGCTTCGGTGGCGATGGCTGGGCCGAGACGCTGACGCTGACCCTCGGGCTCGACGGCGCGGTCGAGCCCTTCGGCCGGGCCGAGGCGGTCGCCTTCCGCGCCGATCCCGATTGGGTGGCCAGCGCCGATCCCGCGGCCGACTGGGCGCTCGTCACGCTCGACCGCTCGCTCGGGGCCGCGCTTGGGGCGTTCCCGCTCTTCGCGGCCGAGGGGGTCGACCTCTTCGACGGCACGCCGGTCACGCTCGCTGGCTATCCGGGGGATCTCGGCGGCGACGCGCTCTATGCCGCCGCGGGACCGGTGGCCGAGGGGACGCCGGACCAGCTCCTCTATGCCGGCAGCCTCGACACCGCGGGCGGCATGAGCGGCGCGCCGGTCTGGCAGACCTTCCCCGGCACCGGAGAGCGCCTCGCCATCGGCATCCACGCCTCCGGAGCGGTCGACCCCGACGCAGCGGGCGCGACCAACGCCGCGACCCGGCTGACCTCCGAGCGGCGCGATCTGATCGAGGAGTGGATGGACCAGGACGCGGTGCTGCGCCCGCCCGTCGATCTCCCCGATCTGGCCGACGACGACGCGGTTTTCGGGCGCGACAGCGCGGTGCTGCCCGCCGGGCCGCTGACGGCAGGGGCCGCGTTTGCCGCCGAGATCGGGCTCCGCAACCTCGGAACTCAGGCGGCGGAGGGATGGGAGGTCGCCTTCTACGCCTCGCCGAACGCCATGATCAGCGAGTTCGACATCCCGCTCGGCCGCGTCGCGGGGCCCATGCTCGCCCCCTTCGAGACCGCGCGCCTCGCCGCAACGCTGCGCCTGCCGGCCAACACCCCCGCGGGCACCTATTATGTGGGCTGGCTGATCGATGCGGGCGGCGTCCTCGCGGAGTTCGAGGAGGGCAACAACACGGGCCTCGCCGAGGCGCGGATCGAGGTGGCGCCCACACCCAACCTCACGGCCGAGGGGCTCGCGGTCGACCGGCTTGCCTGGCAACCGGGCGACAGCATCGAAGCGGCCTGGACGCTCCGCAACACCGGCGGCGAGATCGCGCCGCCGCTGCCCTCGGCCCTCTATCTCTCCACCGATCCGCTCATCACGCCCGACGATACCGAGATCGCCCGCGCCTCCGTCGCGATCGGCCTCGGCCCCGGCACCGCTGCCATCGCCAGCGCGACGATCCTCGACGACGGCAGCCTTGCGCGCGGCAGCTACTATCTCGGTGCGCTGGCCGACCCCGATCAGGCACTCGCCGAGGCCGACGAGGCGGACAATGCGAGTGCGCCTTTGCGCGTCCATCTGGGCCTGCCGGGGGCCTTCCTGACGGGCACCGACGATCCCGACGGCATCGCCGGCGGGGAGGGCGACGACACGCTCTGGGGCTATCTCGGCGCCGACACCCTGGTCGGCAATGCGGGCGCGGATGTGATCGACGGTTGGGGCGACGACGACCAGATCTTTGGCGGCGACGGCCCGGACGAGCTCCAGGGCGGGTTCGGCTTCGACACGATCTTCGGCAATTCCGGGAGCGATCTGTTGCGCGGCGACGCGGGCGATGGCGTGCTGGGACAGAACGATGTTCTCAACGGCGGGTCGGGCGACGACACGCTGCTTGGCAAGGGCGGGTCCGACACGCTCTATGGCGGCCCGGGCGACGACAGGCTCGAGGGCGGGCCGGATTTCGACGTGCTCGGGGGCGAGGCGGGCGACGACACGCTGCTCGGCGGCGATATCCGCGACACCATCGACGGCGGTCCGGGCGATGACAGCCTTGAGGGCGGCTCGGGCGTCGACGATCTCCTCGGCGGCGCGGGCCGCGACACCATCCTTGGCGGCGAGGGGGCCGACTTCACCGATGCGGGGCCCGAGGACGACAGCGTCGCGGCCGGCCCGGGCGACGATATCGTGATCGGCGGTCCGGGCGCCGACAGCCTCGCGGGCGAGGCGGGGCGCGACCTGATCCTCGGCGGTTCGGGCGCCGATCTGATCCTCGGCGGCTCGGGCGACGACGCGCTCTTCGGCGAGGCGGGGGCCGACCGGATCGAGGGCGGCTCGGGCGCCGATCTGATCTTCGGCAATGAAGGGGACGACGACGCCGAGGGCGGGCCGGGCGACGATTCTCTCGTCGGCGAAGACGGGGCCGACACGCTCTCCGGCGGGCCGGGGGCCGATCTCGTGGTGGGCCGCAGCGGCGCCGACAGCCTTTCGGGCGGGTCCGGGGCCGACCTCCTCGACGGCGAGGGCGAGGATGACCGGATCGACGGCGGAGACGGCGCGGACACCCTCTTCGGCCGCGAGGGCGATGACCGCCTCGCCGGTGGCGCGGGCGCCGATTTCCTCGCCGGGGGTGCAGGTGCCGACACCCTCGATGCCGGCCCGGGCGACGACGAGATCGGCGGCGACGCCGGCGCCGACGTATTCGTCTTCGTGCCGGGCGACGGGGCGGATCTGATCTTCGATCTCGTCCCCGGCCTCGATCAGGTGCTGATCTCGGGCGGGGTCGCCAGCCTCGCCGAGGCAGCGGTCGGCACCGATCCCTCGGGCTGGCTCACCATTGGCTATTCCGGCGATCCGGCCGACAGCCTCACGCTCCAGGGCATCGCGCCGGGCCAACTCCAGGACGACGGCACGATCATCTTCGTCTGACCCCGCGGGACCGCCCGCCTCCTTCCCATCACAGCATCTCCCGCGCCCCGGGGCCCGCCCAGGCGGTCGCGGGCGTCGGCGTGCGTCCACCGCAGCCGCGGTCTCCGTCTGGCATCCCGCTTGCTCTCGCTCGCTAACGAAGTGTTAGGGATCGGGGGCCGGACGCCGCAGACCGCGGTTCGCCCCCCAGCGGGACGCCGGCGCCGCCGACCGTCCCGCGCCGGGACGGGAGCGGGGCGATGCTGGAGGATTGGATCGGCGAGGCGGGGCTCGTCACGGTCGCGCAACCTGAGCCGGAGGCCTGGACCGAGGTGCGCTTCGACGTGCCGATCCAGGACCCGGTGGTGGTCGCGAGCGCCTCGGCCCAGCGGGGCGGGGAACCCTTCACGCTCGACATCCGCGACGTGACCGAGACCGGTTTCGAGATCCGGATCGACGAATGGGACTATCTCGACGGCCGCCACAGGCCCGAGACGGTGAGCTGGATCGCGGTCAGCGAGGGCGTGCACCGGCTGGCCGATGGTCGGCTGATCGAGGCGGGCGCCACGACCATCGCCACGCCCGGGGGCCTGCGCGTCGCCGAGATCGAGCTCGAGGCCGGCTTCGACGCGCGCCCCGTGGTCCTCGCGCAGACCAACTCCGAGACCGACACGGCCACCGCTGTCCGCCTGCGCGGGGTCTCGACCGATGGGTTCGGCGCCTCGCTCCAGCAGCAGGAGGCTGAGGCGGGGGCGGTTGCGGCGACGCTCGGCTGGATCGCGGTCGCGCCCGGCTCGGGGGCCGAGATCGCCGCCGGGCGCCTCGGCGGGGTGACGCATGAGCCTGCCACGCCTCTGCCGGAGACCCCGGGCGAGGTGCTGGTCGCCGGGATGCAGACCATCGCCGGCGCCGATCCGGCCACCCTGCGGATCGAGCGCGCGGCCGCGGGCAGGGCCGTCTCGGTGGCCGAGGAGGCATCCGCCGATGCCGAGCGCGCCCATGCGGCGGAGACCGTGGGCTATCTCTCGATCGATCCCGGCCCGATCGCCGCCCGGCCGCAGCCCGCCGGCCTCGCCGCTCTCGGCTCCGAGGTCGAGCTTTGGTCCGATCCCGCGACATGGGGGGGTGAGATCCCCGGGCCCGATGACATCGTGATGATCGAGGCGGGGCGCCGGATCCGACTCGATGTCGATGCCGCCGTTGCCGGGATCATGATCCATGGCGAGCTGAGCGTCTCCGACGTGCGCGATCTCGGGCTGACCGCCGACTGGATGATGGCGATGGATGGCGGAGCGTTCCTGGTGGGCACGCGCTCGGATCCGCATCAGAGCGCCTTCACCCTCACGCTGGCCGGTGACCCGGATCAACCGATCGATTGGTCCGTTGCGATGGCCGAGGTCCACGCCAAGTCGCCCTGTCCCCTCACGGGCGGCGTCTGCCACTGCGACGCCATGGCTGATCTATCGAATGATCAGGGTGCAGTCCTGATGGCGATGGGCGAGGGGTCAAGGATCGAGATCCACGCCGCCGACGCGGCCAAAGAGGACTGGGTGCGCCTCGCGGCCACCGCCGAGCCGGGCGCCACCCGCCTGCGCCTCGACCGGCCGACCGGATGGGAGATCGGTGACCGGATCGCTATCGCCTCCACCGATTTCGAGGCGGACCAGGCGCAAACCGCCTGGATCACCGCGGTCTCTGAGGATGGGCGCAGCGTCACCCTCGACCGGCCACTCGCCGCTCGCCACTTCGGCGAACTCCAAACCTTCGCCGGTGGGCGCGAGCTCGACACCCGCGCCGAGGTGGCGCTGCTCTCGCGCAACGTCACCATCCGGGGCGATGCCGACGCCGCTGTGGACGGGTTCGGTGGGCATGTGATGGTGATGGAGGGCGCCGAGCTCCGCCTCTCCGGCGTCGAGCTCGCGCAGATGGGGCAGGCCGGCATCACCGGGCGCTACCCCGTCCACTGGCACATGATCGGCGATGCCAGCGGGCAGTACATCACCGACAGCGCGATCCACCACAGCTTCAACCGCGCCGTCACGGTGCACGGGACGCAGAATGTGCGCATCGAGGACACGGTCGCCTTCGACATCCTGGGCCACGCCTATTTTCTCGAGGACGGCTCCGAGACCGGCAATCGCTTCGAGCGCAATCTCGGCTTCCTCACCCGCGCCGCCGCGCCGGAAACCGCTGTCCTGCCCACCGATGCGACCCATGTGTCGACTTTCTGGATCACCAATCCGGACAATGTGTTCCTCGGAAATGTTGCGGGCGGATCCGAGCATGCGGGCTTCTGGTTTGCGCTTGGGCCGGAGGTTACCGGGTTCTCGGCAGAGCTTCCTATCTATCAGGAAGTAGATCCGTCCAGCGCGCCGCTCGGGCGGTTCGAGGGCAATGTCGGTCACTCCAATGCCTTCACCAATCTCGCCTTCGACGGGCATGGCGACCCCGACACCGGGGCCTTTGTCGAGAGCGAGTATCGCCCTGCGGGCGTGCCGGTCGTGCGCGACTTCACCTCCTACAAATCGGCCGATCGCGCGATCTGGGTGCGGGCCACGGCGATGGACTTCTACGATATGAAATCCGCCGACAATGCCCGTGCGACATTCTTCTCCTACAATCAAACTCTCTATGACAGCCTGATTGTCGGTCGATCTGCCAATACCGGGATGCCGGAAACCCCAGAGGAGCGGTCGCAGGGGCGCTCGCTTCCAGATCCCTATTTCGGGCGCTACTTCCGCGGCCACTCGATCTATGACGGGCCCTCCGGTGTGGTGGACACGCATTTCGCGAATTTCGGCGCGCGGGACGCGGCATTTCAGAGCAACGGGGCGGCGCAAAAGTCGCCGGCCCATTTCGTGACGGGCCTCAGCTTCGAGGAGGTGACGCCGCGCGGCCGGGTCGATTTCGCGCCGCAGGCCTGGGACTCGCATCTCTGGGCGTCGGGGATCCGGGATCTCGATGGCAGTCTCACAGGGCGTGCCGGCGCGACGCTCCTGCCGATCGTCACGGCGCCTGACGGGAGGGAGACCGCGGTGAACGCCCCCCCGGATGCGATCCGGCGCGAGGTCTGGGGCGCTTGGGTCGCGCCCGAGGGCGCCGTGGCCCTGTTGCGCGCCGATGCCGCCGTCGCACCGGGGTCGGCCGAGACGCTCACGCTCAGCCGGTCGGACGGCGCACGGGTCGAGATCGGCGGCACCTTCGACACCTATCACCAGGCCAGCCTGCCGGTTGGTGACGACCTGACCTATCGATTGGAATATGACCGGCTGCCCGAGGCGCTCACGCTCAGCCTGCGCTTCGCGCGGGTCGGCGAGGCGCTGGTGCTCGAGGTCCCCGACCTGCCGAGCGAGGCCCGGATCGGCGGTGCCGTCGAGGTGGCCGATCGGACCGCGCTCGCGGAGGCGGAGCAGAGCGCGTATCTTCGCGAGGGAACGCGCCTTATGTTGCGCTTGGTGGCCGATGCTGAGGAAACCGATCCGCGCTTCCGCGCCAACACGGCAATCCCGGAGGCAGCTGCCCATCGCTTCATCGCTGGGGTCACCATCGAGACCGGAGGGGCGGCGCCGGCATCGCGCGTGGTGGCCGATTTCGAGGCGACCGATCCGCGCCTTTCGGTCGTCGCCAAAGGGGTGAATGCCACCGATCCGCAAGCGGCCTGGCTCGACCAGCCGGACAGCATTGTGTTTTGGGACGTTACGGCGGATGGCGGGGCGCCGGGCCGGGCCGATCTGCGGCTCGATCTCGGTGGACAGGACTGGTCGGATGCGGCCGCGCTGTCGATCGATGCGGCTTTCGAGGCGTTGGGTGGCGATCAAGCGGCCGGGGTCGAGGTGCTGATCCGCGACCGCGAGGCGGGACCGACCAGCCTCGGGCGGCTCGAGGCGAGCGCGCGGCTCGATCTCAGCGGCGTTCCGGAGCACCGTCGGGATGCAGTTGATCAACTGATCTTCCGATCAATAGAACGCGAGATCGCTCCTGAGCTATCGGAGGGTCAGGGTCAGCGCGCCCTGCTCTTCGGCATCCAGCTCGAACCCGGTGCCATCGAGACCCGGCCGGTGCATCTCGGACCCATCATCGACGCAGGCGACAGCTTTGGCATCGTCGCCGAGGCGATCACCGCCGGCGCGCGGGCCGACGGTCCGCTCGAGGTCGTCGCGGTGTCGGAGCCGGTGGGGGGGCGCGTGCACACAGGGCTGCCGGGGCAGGACGACAACGTCTTCTTCTACACGGGTCCGGACTTCGCAGGGATCGCCCGCTTCACCGCCACGGTGCGCGATGCCGAGGGCAACGAAGCCGCGATCCCCGTCAGCTTCGAGGTCGCTCCGCGCTGAGCGGTCAGAGCTCGATCCGGAGGCCGTCCCGCGCGATCTGCCAGCCGGACGCCTCGGCCTCCGCCCGCTCGGGGCTGGGGCGCCAGACCGGGTTGGAGTTGTTGATGTGGACGAAGACGCGTTGACCTATCGGCAGATTGGCAAAGGACGCGATCGCACCCTCGGGCCCCGAGATCGACACATGGCCCATACGCCGCCCCGTCTTCTGCCCGAGCCCCATGCGGATCATCTCCTCATCGTCCCAGAGCGTGCCGTCGAAGAGGAGGGCATCGGCGTCGGTCGCCCGGCCGCGGATCGCCTCGGTCACCACTGCGCAGCCGGGGATGTAGAGCGCGCGCCGCCCGCCGGCCCGAAGCTCGACACCGACGGTCTGCTCGCCCTCGAGGTCGGTCACCACCTCGCCGTCCTCGAGATAGAGCGGCACCTTGCCCGGGACCGGGAAGAGCGTCGCCTCGAGGCCGGGGGCAAGCGCGATGGGCTCCCCGAGCGCGACGGTGCGCCGCGCGACGAGCGCCGGGTCGAGCGCCGAGAAGATCGGGTTGGCGGCGATCACCGACTGGATCTCGGCAGTGGCGATCAGGTCGAAGGGCTGCTTCTCCCGCAGCGTCAGCAGGCCGACGACATGGTCGATATCGCCATTCGTGACGAGGACCGAGCGGATCGGGACCTGGCGCGGCCCGGTGGGATGGAGTTCCGGCGTCGCGAGGAGCTGGCTGCCGATATCGGGCGAGGCGTTGAGGATCGCCCAGCTCTTGCCATCGGCGCTGGCGGCCAGCGAGGATTGCGTGGCGGGCGGGATCTCGCCGGCGCGGGCGGCGTCACAGTTGGGGCAGCCGCAGTTCCACTGGGGCAGGCCGCCGCCCGCCGCGGCCCCCAGGATCACCAGCCGGAGCGTCATCGGCGCGCCGAGGCATAGGCCTCGGAGGTCTCGTAATAGGCGTCGAACCCGATCCGGCGGCGGAGCTCGGCAAAGCCCATCAGGTGCGGCTCGCGCGGCGCCCCCTCGCGCAACGTGGCGAGCGTCTCGACCATCGCGCGCATCGCGGCGGCCATCAGCGAGAGCGGGTAGGCGGCGATCCGATAGCCGATCGCCTCGAGCCGCTCCGGGCTCAGATCGGGCGTCTCGCCGCCCTCGACGATGTTGGCCATCTTGGGCCCTGGCAGCTCGGCGCAGATCATGCGCATTTCGTCCTCCGTGCGGGGTGCCTCGACGAAGAGGATGTCGGCGCCGAGCTCGGCGAAGCGCTGGGCGCGAGCGATCGCCTCGGCCAGCCCGTGCTCGTGGCGGGCATCGGTGCGGGCGAGGATCAGGATGTCGTGGCCGGCCTCGCGGGCATCGATGGCGGCGCGAATCCGGTCGTAGGCCTCCTCGCGGGCGACGACCGCCTTGCCCGGTGTGTGGCCGCAGCGCTTGGGTGCGAGCTGGTCCTCGATCATCACCGCGGCACACCCGGCGCGCGCGAAGCCTTCGACCGTGCGGCGCACATTCATCGCGTTGCCGTAGCCGGTGTCGCCGTCACCGATCAGCGGGATCGAGATCGCGCCCGCGATGTTCTGCGCCTGGTCGACGACCTCGCCGTAGGACATGAGCCCGAGATCCGGCTCGCCGATCCGGCTGGCCGAGGCCGCGAAGCCCGACATGAAGGTGAGGCGAAACCCCTCCTGCTCGATCAGCTTGGCCGACAGCGCGTCGAAGGCGCAGGGCATCACATGACAGCGCGGCTCGTCGAGCAGGATGCGCAGGCGGTTGGCGGGGGTCATCGGGCCTCGCTGTCAGAGCTTGAAGGGAATGTAGAGCGCGAGGTCGGGGATCGCATAGAGGAGCCCCGCCGTCACCAGCATCAGGAGGAGGAATGGCCAGACGCCGGCCGCCACGGCCCCGAGGCTGGTGCGCGCCACGGCCTGGATCACATAGAGATTGAGCCCGACGGGGGGTGTGATCAGCGCGCACTCCACCATGATGACCATGAAGATGCCGAACCAGATCGGGTCGCTCCCGAGCGCCATCGCGGCTGGCAGCAGCACCGGTGTCATGATCAGCACCATCGAGAGCGCCTCGAAGACCAGCCCCATCGCCAGCAGCACCAGCCCGACGAGCGCGACGAAGGCGAGCGGGGTGTCGATGGTGGCGGTGATGGCGGCCGAGATCTCCTGGGGGATGCGGTACAGCGTGATCGCCTTGCCGAAGACCTTTGCGCCCGCGACGATCAGGAGGATCGCCGTGGTGGTCACCATGCTGTCGAAGACCGCGGCGCGCAGGCCCTCGAGGCTGAGCGTGCGGAGCAGGACCCCGGTGATCAGGAGCGCTGCGGCAAAGCCGATGGCGGCGGCCTCGGTGGGCGTCGCGATGCCGGTGTAGATTACGCCGATCACGATCGCCGCGAGCAGGATCGAGGGCAGCGCGCGGATGCTCGCGCGGCGACGCTCGGCCCAGCTCGCAGGCGGGGTGCGGGCCTCGGCCCCGAGGGCCGCATGGATCATCGAGAAGCCGATGAAGAGCGCCAGCAACGCGAGCCCCGGTCCGATCCCCGCGAGGAAGAGCGAGATCACCGACTCCTCGGTGACGAAGCCGTAGACGATCATCGGGATCGAGGGCGGG
>CAYORO010000070.1:0-14426 GCA_964406355.1 uncultured Limibaculum sp. | reverse complement strand
AGCCAGGCGGGCCCGAGCCCGAGCCGCACGGCCTGGACGAGCCGCGGCATCACCTGCGGCAGCGCCACGCGCGTCGCGATGGCCCAGGTGGAGGCGCCAAGGGTCTGCGCCTTGACGATCAGCTCGCCCGGGATCTCGGCCGTGCGCTGGGCGATGTCGCGGGTCATGATCGGCGCGATCCCGATCACAATGAGGGCGACCTTGGAGAGCTCGCCGAGCCCGAAGACGATGAAGAGGATCGGCAGCACCGCGAGCGGCGGCACGAGCGAGATCGCCGCGACGAAGGGCGCGAGGCCCGATCCCACGGTCGGCAGAAGCCCGATCGCGAGCCCGACCACCAGCGCCGTCGTCGCCGCGATGCCGACCCCGAGGGCCAGCCGCCCGAGGCTCGCGCCCGTGTCGGCCCAGAGCAGGATCCGCCCCGAGCGCCGGTCGGGCTCGGTCGCCAGCCGCACGGCCGTCTCGGCGATCTGGGCGGGCGCGGGCAGGAGCTTGTCGGCCGGGTTGTCGGCCCGGCGGATGTCGGAGGCGACCACATAGGCGAGCAGCGCCAGCACGAAGGGCAGGGCGGCCAACGCCGCCCCGCCCACGCGCCCCGGCCTGCGATTGATCCAGCGCACGCGCTCGCCCCGTCCTGGCCGTCAGAGGGCGCCGTCCACCGCCATCTGCATGAAGCTGGTGTCGAACCGGAACCGGACATTCTCCGGATCGCCGGTGGTGGAGCCATCAGGGTAGGCGACGCCCACGAAATCCGCGCTCGGCGCGCCCTCGCCGAGGATGCCCTTGTCGAACAGGAACTCGGCGACCTCGACCATGGTGGTCTTGAGCGCGGCGTCCTCGGTGAAGGCGACCGCCGCGGCCGGCTCGTAGAACATCTCGGTGGTGGCGAGCTGTGCCTGATAGCCCGCGAGATCCGTGCCGGCCGCCTCGGCCATCGCCGTCAGCGCCGTCTCGTCGCCCGTCGCCATCAGCGCCATCGTCTCATACCAGGCGCCGACGAGCGCGCGGCCGAAGTCGGGGTTGGCCTCCAGCGTCTCGGCGTTGACCACCATGAGATCGATGATCTCGCCCGGGATATCGGCGCTGTCGAAGACCCGCGAGACGCCGCCCATCTCGAGGATTGTCGAGACCAGCGGGTTCCAGGTGACGACCGCCTCGACATCCGCGGTCTGGAACGCCGCCACCATATCGGCGTCCGAGGTGTTGATCACCGCGGCGAGGTCGCGCTCGGCGAGGCCGACGCTGTCGAGCCCCCGCGCCAGCAGGTAGTGCGAGACCGAGAGCTCGACGAGATTGACCGGCTTGCCTGCGAGATCGGCGAGGCTCGCGCCATCGCCCTTGATCAGCACCGCGTCATTGCCGTTGGAGTAGTCGCCGACGATCAGTGCCGTCGTGTCGACCCCACCGCCCGACGGGATCGAGAGCGTGTCCATATTCGTCGCCGAGACGCCATCGAACGCGCCGGCGGTGTACTGGTTGATGCTCTCGATGTAGCCGTTGATCTGCACGATCTCGACCGAGATGCCGTATTTCTCGGCCCATTTGTCCATGATGCCGCTCTCGGCCATGTAACCCCAGGGCATCCAGCCGACATAGATCGACCAGGCGACGCGGAACTCGGTCTTCTCCTGCGCGAAGGCGGGGGTTCCGGCGGCGAACACGAGGACCAGGGCGGCAGCGGTTTGGCGGATGGTGGGGAACGACATGGGCGGCACTCCGGGCTCGTCCGTTCTGGAGCCGATCGGGCATGCCGGACGAGCGGGCGGCCAGCCGATCGGGCGGGGCCGGCGGGGCGCGCTCCGCCGTTTCAAACACCGGTGGGAGCAAGAGACGTGCCAGCGGTTGCGGGGCGCTTCTCTCGGCGCAGTGGGCGGACTCCGGCGCATGCCGTCGCGCCGCGGACTGCCTCTCTCGACGGCATCTGCCGCATTCCTGCGCAAGGCGTGGGTGGTCGCCGATGTGCCGGGTTCCTCGATCCACAAGCACGATCGGTTCTACCCCGCGCGGTGCCCGGACCCCGTCGCGCGAGCTGGCATACCCTCGTCGGACAGCGTCCACTTGCGGCCGTCGGCGATCAGCCGTGACGGATCGGTCCACTCACCGCCACTGATCCGCATCCCGCGGTCAAGTGCACGAGGACGGAGGCACGGCCCGAGACCCTCCTTGCCCCCTTCCGGTCTTTCAGGATTCTTGTTCGGAATTCCAGATTCCCCAACCGGCCCGGTAGGTTACCGAAAAT
Source organism: uncultured Limibaculum sp. (assembly GCA_964406355.1). Classification (GTDB taxonomy): domain Bacteria; phylum Pseudomonadota; class Alphaproteobacteria; order Rhodobacterales; family Rhodobacteraceae; genus Thermohalobaculum. The sequence continues at coordinate 12,187 of CAYORO010000070.1, read as the reverse complement.
ATACTGGTTGAAATCGGTCGTGCAGCCACGACTTCGGGGACGCGGAGTGGCTGCGCGATCGGGCTCCGCGACATGCCGCCGCCAGATCGTCCGCCACCGGAGCGACAGACATGACCCGACCCGACATCCATCTCTACACCGCCGCGACGATGAACGGATACAAGCCCGTCATCTTCCTCGAGGAGGCGGGGGTCCGCTATGACCTGACCTTCATCGACTTCGCCAAGAAAGAGCAGAAGGCGCCGGACTATCTGAAGCTGAACCCCAACGGCAAGATCCCGACGGTTGTGGATCGGGCCGAGGACAGGGCGATCTTCGAGTCCGGCGCGATCCTGATGCACTTGGCCCGCAAATACGGTGCGTTCCTGCCGATCGATCAGGTGGGGCAATCCGAAGTCTTGCAATGGCTGTTTTTCCAGGTGGGTCATGTCGGGCCGATGATGGGGCAGGCGATGTACTTCCAACGCATCGCCGCGCAAAACGGCCATGAGGAGCCGTTCTCGATCGACCGCTATGTGGGCGAGTCCCGGCGTCTGCTCGAGGTGCTCGACACGCGGCTCGAGGGGCGGGAGTGGCTGGTCGCGGACCAGTACACGATCGCGGATATGGCGGTCTTCCCCTGGGCGCGGGCCTATCCTTGGGCGAAGGTGACGATCGACGGGCTCGACAACCTGGCCGCCTGGCTCGACCGGATCGACGCGCGCCCGGCCGTGCAGAAGGCGCTGACGATCCCGAAGGCGCAGCCGGCATTCTGGGGCAAGGGCGACGACAGCGCGTTCCACGCCGAGAACGCGGCCCGCTTCGCGTCGGATGTGAAGACGCGCTGAGGGCGCGGGCCGCCCGAGCCCGACAATCCCGAGCCTGACGACATCGAAGGCCGCGGGGACGGGCGCGGGCGGTGATCGCTTGAGGTCCGCGCCCCGTCGGCTAGGCTGGCGCGACAGGTTGCGACAAGGGACCCCCGAATGGCCCGCCTTCTCGTCCACTACGCCCATCCCGGCCACCGCTTCTCGACGGTCAACCGCGCCATGGCCGCGGCGGCGCGCGGGATCGAGGGGATCACCTTTGTCGATCTCTATGCCGAGTATCCCCGCCACGACATCGATGTCGCGCGCGAGCAGGCGCGGCTCGTCGAGGCCGATGTGATCCTCGTGCAGTGCCCGCTCTTCTGGTACTCGACGCCCTCGCTGGTGAAGGAGTGGGAGGACCTCGTCCTCGAGCACGGCTTCGCCTATGGCGCGGGCGGCGACCGGCTGGTCGGCAAGGTCTGGATGTTCGCGCTCTCGGCCGCCGGACCCGAGGAGGCTTACACGCCCGACGGCTACCAGCGCCATCCGCTCCGGGCCTTCCTCACGCCGCTCGAGCAGACGGCGCAGCTCTGTCGGATGCGCTTTGCCGCGCCCTATGTGCTGTTCGGCGCGCTGAAGGCCCAGGCCCAGGGCACGCTCTCCCCCCATGTCGCGGGCTATGTGCGGCTGCTGCGAGCGATCCGCGACGACCGCTACGACTTCGACCGGGCCGAGACGCTCGACGTGGTGCAGCAGGCCACGCTGCCGATCCGGGTGGAGGCCTGAGCGATGGGCGACGTCCTCCTGATCGCCTTCCTCTTCCTCTGCGCGGGCGTGGTCGCTGTGCCGCTCGCCACCCGCTTCGGCCTCGGCTCGGTGCTCGGCTATCTGATCGCGGGGATCGTGATCGGGCCGGTGCTCGCCGCGCTCCATGTCGATGTGATCAGCATCCAGCATTTCGCCGAGTTCGGCGTGGTGATGATGCTGTTCCTCGTCGGGTTGGAGCTCGAGCCGCGGCTCCTCTGGCAGATGCGGTCGCGGCTTTTGGGCCTCGGCGGGCTCCAGGTGGGGTTGACCACGCTGCTGGTCGCCGGGGTCGCGCTGGCGCTCGGCCAGGCCTGGAGCGTGGCGCTCGCGGTCGGGCTGGTGCTCGCGCTCTCCTCGACCGCGATCGTGCTCCAGACGCTCGGCGAAAAGGGGCTGATGAAGAGCGATGGCGGGCAGGCGAGCTTCTCCGTCCTCCTCTTCCAGGACATCGCAGTGATCCCGATGCTGGCACTGCTGCCGCTTCTCGCGCTGCCCGAGCTTGCGGCGGTCGGGACGGGCGTTGACGCACACGGGGCCGCACATGGGGGCGACCATGGCGGGGACATCAACATGGTCGAGGGCCTCGCGGGCTGGCAGCAGGCGCTGCTGACGCTCGGCGCGATCGGCCTCGTTGTGGTCGGCGGCAGCGTGGCGACGCGACCGATCTTCGGCTTCATCGCGGTGGCGCGGCTGCGCGAGATCTTCGTCGCCGCGGCGCTGCTCTGGGTGATCGGGATCGCGCTCCTGATGACGCTGGTCGGGCTCTCGCCGGCGCTCGGTACCTTCCTCGCGGGCGTCGTGCTCGCCAACAGCGAGTACCGCCACGAGCTCGAGAGCAATATCGAGCCCTTCAAGGGGCTCTTGCTCGGGCTCTTCTTCATCACCGTGGGCGCGGGGATCGACTTTGCCCTGCTGTTTGCCGAGATCGGGCCGGTGATCGGGCTCACCCTCGGGCTGGTGGCGCTCAAGGCAGCCGTGCTGGTGGGCCTCGGGCTGGTCTTCGGCGTCGGCGGCGCGGATCGCTGGCTCTTCGGGCTCGGCCTCGCGCAGGCCGGCGAGTTCGGCTTCGTGCTGCTCTCCTTCACGGTCGCACAAGGCGTGATCCCCGACCCGCTGGCCGACCGGCTGCTGCTCGTCGTCGCGCTCTCCATGCTGCTGACGCCGCTCCTCTTCATCCTGCATGACCGGGTGATCGCGCCGCGCTTTGCCGAGCCCGAGGAGGGGCCGGACGAGGAGGTCGTTCCAACCGGCTCCATCATCATCGCGGGCCATGGCCGCTTCGGCGGGATCGTCAACCGGATGCTGCGCGGGCTCGGTCACGAGACCACCGTGCTCGACTACAGCTCCGGCCAGCTCGAGATGCTGCGCACCTTCGGGTTCCGCGTGTTCTTCGGCGATGCGACGCGCCCCGATATCCTCCATGCGGCGGGGATCGAGACCGCGCGGCTCCTCGTCGTCGCGATCGATGACCGGGAGCAAATCACCGAGCTCGTGCGCCAGGTCGCCAAGGCGCACCCCCATGTCCACATCGTCGCGCGTGCCATCGACCGGCCGCATGTCTACGAGCTTTGGGCCGCCGGCTGCCGCGACATCGTCCGCGAGACCTTTGACAGCGGCGTCCGCGCGGGGCGAAGCGCACTCGAGGCACTCGGCATGCACCCCTTCGAGGCCGAGCGAAAGACCCGCCGCTTCGTCGAGATGGACCGGAGCGCGATGTCGGACCTCGCCAAGCTCTACGACCCCTCGATCCCGATCCACCGCAACACCGCCTATGTCGAGCTCACCCGCGAGATCGCCGAGCGCAATCAGGCGCTGCTCAAGGGCGAGGACCCGGCCTATCGCACAGGCGCCGACCGCGGCTGGTCGCCCCCGACGGCCGAGGATGTCGAGGCGGAGCTGCGTCGCTCGCAGGAGTGAGGGCGCTGCCGCGGCACCCCGTCTCGACCCTAAGGTCGCTTCCCGCCCTCCGGTGTCGCGATCGCAATGGACAGGCAGGCCCCGAGCTGGCAAGCGTCATCGCCCAAGCGAGTTGGGGGGTCACGCCGTGAGCGATGCAACGATCTGCGCCGCTGTCCCGATGTTCGACCGGGCGCGGGAGGCCCACCCATGAAGCTCACCGGTCTCGAGGTCTTCGTCGTCGGCAATCCGCCCCCGCGGCGCGGCGGGCGCTACTTCATCTTCGTCAAGCTCACGACGGCCTGCGGGATCTCCGGCATCGGCGAGGTCTACTGCGCGAGCTTCGCGCCGGCGGTGGTCGAGCGCATGATCGCCGATGTGTTCGGCCGGCATTTCGACGGCGCCGATCCGCACCGGATCGAGCATCTGCGCCGCGCCGTCTATGGCCGGGGCTATTCGCTCCGCCCCGATCCCTCGCTCGTCGGCGTGTTCTCGGGGCTCGAGATCGCCTGTTGGGACATCCTCGGGAAGTCCGCCGGCAAGCCGGTCTATGATCTGCTGGGCGGGCGCTGCCGCGAGACACTCCGCTCCTACACCTACATCTACCCGGCGGGAGATGCAGACACCTATTCCGGCCAGGCGGCAGCCGACATCTATTTCGACCCCGACGCTGCCGCGGCGCGGGCGGCCGCGTATGTGGCACAGGGCTTTACCGCGCTCAAATTCGACCCGGCCGACCACTACACGATCTATGACGGCCGCCAGCCGGGCATCGCCGAGCTCGAGCGCTGCGAGGCGTTCTGCCGGCGGCTCCGCGAGGCGGTGGGCGACCGGGCCGATCTCCTCTTCGGCACGCATGGGCAGTTCACCGTCGCGGGCGCGCGGCGGATGGCGCGCCGCATCGAGCCCTATGAGCCGCTCTGGTTCGAGGAGCCCGTGCCGCCCGAGCACCCCGAGCGCATGGCCGAAGTTGCGCGCTCGACCACCGTGCCCGTCGCGACCGGCGAACGCCTCGCGACGCTCCACGAGTTCGCGCACGTGCTCGACTGCGGCGCCGCCTCGATCCTGCAGCCTGCGCTGGGGCGCATGGGCGGCATCCTCGAGGCCAAGAAGGTCGCCGCCATGGCCGAGGCCCGCTATGCCCAGATCGCGCCGCATCTCTATGCCGGCCCGGTCGAGGCGGCGGCCAACATCCAGCTCGGCGCCTGTATCCCGAATTTCCTGATCCTCGAGAGCATCGAGCGCTTCGACGGCATCCATGGGAAGCTCCTCAAGGTGCCGATCCGCTGGGAGGCGGGGCAGGTGCTCCTGCCCACCGAGCCCGGTCTCGGCATCGAACTCGACGAGGAGGTCGCCCGCGCCCTGCCTTACGAGGATGACGCGCTGCATCTCGAGATGGAGGAGCGCGAGCACCCGGTCTGAGCCGGCCCGCGCCAAGGCCCGTACCAGGGCTCGTACCAAGGCCCGCACAAAGGGAGGACGACATGCGCTACGGCTTCATCGGTCTCGGCAATCTCGGCGGACATCTGGCGGAGAACCTCCGCCGCGCCGGGTTCGACGTGACCGTCACCGATCTCGACGAAGCCCATGCCGAGCGCCAGATCGCGGCCGGTGCGCGCTGGGTGCGCGATGCGCGCGCGGTCGCCGAGGGCTCGGACGCGGTGATCACCTGCCTGCCCTCGCCGCGCGCGACCCGCGGGGTGCTCGAGGCGATGCTGCCGGCGATGCATCCCGGCGAGACCTGGATCGAGATGTCGACGCTCGGCCGCGACGAGGTGCAGGCGCTCGCGGCGATAGCGGCCGAGAAGGGGGTCGACACCCTGGAGGCGCCGGTCACCGGCGGTGTGCATCTGGCCAAGCGCGGCGAGATCACCGCGCTCCTCGGCGGCGACGCGGTGCTGGCCGAGCGCCACCGGCCGGCCTTCGAGGCGATGTGCGGCAAGGTGATCTATCTCGGCCCCCTCGGCAACGCGTCGGTGGTGAAGGTCATCACCAATATGCTCGCCTTCATTCATCTTGTGGCTTGCGGCGAAGCGTTGATGCTCGCCAAGCGCGGCGGCGTCGATCTCACGCTCGCCTGGGAGGCGATCGCGGCGAGTTCCGGCACGAGCTTCGTGCACGAGACCGAGGGGCAGCTGATCCTCAACGGCAGCTACGATGTCGCCTTCACGATGGACCTCGCGCTCAAGGATCTCGGTTTCGCCATGGGGTTTGGGCGGGATTTCGGCGTGCCGCTCGAGCTGGCGCAGAAGGTGCACGAGATCTTCGAGCGGGGCCACGCGGCCTATGGCGGCGATGCGCAGTCGCCGCAGATCGTCAAGCTCCTCGAGGACCTGCTCGGCACGGATCTTCGCGCCCCGGGCTTCCCCGCCCGCCTCGAGTGAACCTCGTCGGGCCTTTGGCGCTTGCGCCGCGGGCTCGCGCGCGCAATCTGCGCCACATCCGATGACGTGGAGCGGAGGGACGGCATGGCGATCCTGGTGACCGGCGGGGCGGGCTATATCGGCAGCCACCTGGTGCTTGAGCTGCTCGACCGGGGTGAGGAGGTCTTGGTGCTCGACGACCTCTCGACCGGGCGGCCCGACGCGGTGCCCTCGCCCGCGCGGCTTGTCGAGGGCGACGTTGGCGACACGGCGCTCCTCGCGCGGATCCTGCCGGGCATCGACACGATCTTCCACTTCGCCGGATCGATCGTGGTGCCGGAGTCCCACACCGATCCGCTGGGCTACTATCTCAACAACACCGTGCGGTCGCGGGCGCTGCTTGCGGCGGCGGTGACGGCGGGCGTGCCGCGCTTCGTCTTCTCCTCGACGGCCGCGGTCTATGGGGAGCCCGAGCAGGTGCCGATTGCCGAGGACGCGCCGCTCGCGCCGATCTCGCCCTATGGCAGCTCGAAGATGATGACCGAGATCATGCTGCGCGACGCCGCCGCCGCGCATCCGATCGCCTATGTGGCGCTGCGCTATTTCAACGTGGCGGGCGCCGATCCGGCCGGCCGCGCCGGGCAGTCGACGCCGAAGGCCACGCATCTGATCAAGGTGGCGGCACAGGCGGCGCTCGGGCTGCGGCCCCGCCTCGAGGTCTACGGCACCGACTACCCGACCGCGGATGGCACCTGCATCCGCGACTACATCCACGTCACCGATCTTGCCCGGGCGCATGCGCTGGCGCTCGACCATCTGCGCGGGGGTGGCGGATCGGCGGTGCTCAATTGCGGCTACGGGTGGGGGTTCTCGGTGCTCGAGGTCGTCGAGGCGGTCCGTCGGGTGCATGGCGCGCCCTTCGAGGTCGTGCATCGCGAGCGGCGCGCTGGCGATCCGCCGGCGCTCGTTGCCGAGTCCGGACGCATCCGAGAGCTGCTCGGCTGGGCGCCTGCGCTCGATGATCTCGACATGATTGTCGCGCAGGCGATGGCCTGGGAGGCCCGGCTCGGCGGCCTTTCCGGTGCGGTCGCGGCCGCTTCGCGCGCGGATGGCGGGGTACGGTAACGGTTCGTTAACCATGCATTAGCGATAATTTGGGTGAATTTGATCTGGTAATGCCCGGGGACCCAATGACCGCCACGCTCGACGCTTTCGCCATCCCGTCGCCTGCCCAACTCGCCGTCGCCATGCGGTGCGGGGCGGATGGCGGTGTGGAGATCATCCGGCTCGAGCTCCGCACGGACGAGCTCTCGATCGTCATCGCCGATCGCGGGCGCACACCGCTCAAGGACCAGCTCGACCCCCGGTTCAGCGAGCTGCTGACCACGCTCGTCGACAGGCACCGCGAGACCTCGGGGCTCACCACGCTGCCGGAGACGTCTGAGCGGATCGGCGAGCTCTGCCTGATCGGATGCCGTGTGCTCGTCACCCGCAGCTATGGCGGCGCGCAGAACCTGCTGGTCCGCTTTTCCTATCTGGTGGGGGATCTCGGGGCGCTCTTTGCCGCGGGGCCGTTTGCACGGCCGGCCCGGCCCCCGTCGGTCGCCCGGCTCGTCGAGCTCACCTCCAATGTGCTGATGCCGCTTCGCGACTTCTATGCCCATCTCGAGGCGCTGGGCGGGCGGCTCTCCCCGGCCGAACTCGCGCGCCACGGGCGCCGGTTTCTCGACCGCGTCTACCGGGACAAGCTGCGCGAGTGCGAGATCTACCACTATCTCCTGGTGCGCCATCTCGAGAGCGCCGAGCGCGACAGCAGTTCCGCCTGCTCCGCGCTCTCCGGCAGCCGCACGGCTCCCTCCTGTGCCGAGGCCGCCCCGTCGGCCGTCCCCTCGGCGGTCCGCGCCGCGCCCCCGCTCTGAAGCGATCTCTCAGGCGGCCTGCCCGACCCGCTCCGCGACCTGGTCGAGCGGCCAGCTCTCGCCGAGCGCATTGGCGATCAGCATCCCGCCTTCGAGGGCCGCCAGCACATGGAGCGCGCGCGCCTCGGCCGAGGCCCCCCCGATCGCGGCGGTCAGCCAGTCGATCAGCTTTCGAAAGAAGCCCCGCGTGCCGGCGGCCACTTCAGGCGGCAGCCCGCCCGTCTCGGCCCCGAGCACCCCGCAGAGGCAGAGCGCGCCGTCCTGTGCGAGCGAGGCGCGAAAGGCCGTTGCGACATGCTCGATCGCGGCCACGGGCCGGCCCTCGAACGCGTCCGGCGGGCCGAGCTCGGCCATGAAGCGCGCGGAGTACCGCTCCGCCACGGCGGCCGCGAGATCCGCCTTGGTGGGGAAGTGGTGGTGCAGGCTCGCGGCCCGGATGCCGACGGCCTCGGCCACACGCCGTGTGCTGACCGCGGCATAGCCGGACCGCCGGATCAGGCGCTCGGCCGCCGTCAGGATCTCGTCGCGCCGATCGGGCGATCTCATATGCTCCTCCGTCGTTGCCTAACACGAGGTAGGCTTGACGTCGCCCCGGGACAAGACCATATGCGCCAAGCCTAACGTATGTTAGGCACTGGGCAGCCAGAGGAGAGACCGATGCGGATCAATGCCGATTTCAGCAAGCGCGCCGTCGTCCATGCCGGCGAGATCGAGTGGGTGCCGTCGCCGATGCCGGGTGTCGAGCGGCGCATGCTCGACCGGATCGGCGAGGAGGTGGCCCGCGCCACCAGCCTCGTGCGCTATGCGCCGGGGAGCGCCTTCTCGGCCCACACCCATGACGGGGGCGAGGAGTTTCTGGTCCTCGACGGCGTGTTCCAGGACGAGCATGGCGACTTCCCGGCCGGCAGCTATGTGCGCAATCCGCCAACCTCGAGCCACACGCCCTCCTCGGCGCCCGGCGCGGTGATCCTGGTGAAGCTCCACCAGTTCAGCCCCGAGGACCGGACCCATGTTCGGATCGCCACCGAGAAGATGCCCGCCGTCGCGGCCGAGGCCGGCCGGGCGTCGCCGTCCAGCCGCTCTACGAGGACGCGACGGAGAGCGTGCGGATCGAGCGCTGGGCGCCTGGGACGGAGGTTTCGCTCGGTGCGGCGGGCGGGCTCGAGGCCTTCGTGATCTCGGGCGGCGGCGAGGCCGCTGGCGAGACGCTCCGCCCCTGGTCCTGGATCCGCCTGCCCGAGGGCGATCGGCTGGAGGCGACGGCCGGGCCCGAGGGCGCCCGGGTCTGGATCAAGTCCGGCCACCTCAAGGGCATCGCGGCGGGCTGACGCCTGACGCTCAGCAGCTTGCCGGGTCGCCCGCATTTGACCCGGCGGCTCCCGCCGCCCGAAGCGCTGCGCAGGCATTGACGATTCGGGCGGCGCGAGACCGGTCGGCCGAGGCGTCGGCCAGGGCCGCGCCCACCTCGGGCGGCGTGAGGCCCGGCTGACGTTCGAGCAACAGCGCGGCGATGCCCGAGACATGGGCCGCTGCGACCGAGCTGCCGCTGAAGAAGTCGAACCCGCCATTGGGCGCCGTGCTGAGCACATCGATGCCGGGCGCCTCGAGCGCGCTCGACGGGACGCCTGCGAGCCGACCGGCGGCCGCGACCGAGATCACGCCCTCGGCCGAGGCGGGAAAGCTCGGCTGTTCGCCCTCGCCGCGCGCCGCGACCACCACCGTCTGGCGCTCCAGCAGCGCGGCCACGAGCTCGGCCAGCAGCGGATCATGCGGCCCGCCGAGGCTGAGATTGACCACATCCACCTCCTGGATGAGCGCGAAGTTGAGCGCCCGCGCCAGCGAGAAGCTCGAGCACACGCCGCGCCCGTTCGGCTCGGGCTCCCAGCAGCCGCGCAGCGCCACGAGCTCTGCATCGGGCGCGACGCCGACGATGCCGCGCGCATTGCCGCCATCGGCCCCGATCACGCCGGCGACCGCGGTGCCATGGGTCTCCGCCGCCGACCCGCTGCCGACGAAGTCCCGCATCAGCGAGAAGCGCCGGGCGAGATCGGGATGCGCCGCATCGGGGAAGGTGTCCACGACCCCGACGCGGACCCCCCGTCCGGTCGCCAGCTCATGCGCCGGCGGAGCGGCGATGGCATGGAGCCCGTCCTGCAGATCGAACAGCTCGTCGTCATAGGCCCGGGCCAGCGTCTCGAAGCGCTGCATCGGCTGGACTGTGCGCACGCGGTCGTCGGCCTCGAGCCCCGCCTGCGCCACCTCGTAGGGCGCGTCCACGATCCGGAACACGAAGCAGTGGACGTCGATCGCCGCCAGCGGCCATTCCGAGACAAGCTCCAGCGAATACTCTGACGCCAGCGCGTCGGCCATCGCGGCCAGCACCTCGGGCTCGTCGAGCGCCACGGTGACGATCAGATGCTCGGGGCCGGCCACCTGGGTCGCGGGCACGAGGCGCCAGGGCGGGGCCTCCGGCGCGGTGGGCTGAGACGGCATGGCGCAGCCCCCGAGCGCGAGCGCCGCGAGGAGCCAGCCGAGCAGCGTGCCGCGCCAGCTCATCGCTCCGCCCCCAGCGAGACCAGGGCGACGCCAGGCACGGCGCGCAACGCAGCGGCGGCGCGTTCGGGGTTGGTTCCCGGCCGCGGGGTGAGGCGATAGACCTGTCCGGCCGACGGTCCCTCGGCGAGGTCGAGGCCGAGCCCGTCGGCGATCGCCGACAGATCCATCCCGGCCGCACTGTCGTCGAGCCGGAGCCGCAGCTCGGTCGCCCCGGTCTCGCCGCCCGAGGTCAGCGTGCTGTAGCCGGGCTCGCCCGGAGCGGGCGCCGGTCCGCCGAGGAGGGCAGGCCAGATCACCACCGCCGCGAGCCCGGCCGCCACCAGCGCCGGCACCGCCAGCGCGAGCGGGCGAAGGCGGTGTCGAACCTCGGTCCGGCGCGTGGCCCGAGGCTGGAGCGGCACCACATTCGTCTCCGGCTCTGCCTCCGGCGCGGGGTCGCCCCCCGATCGCTCGCCCCCCGATCGCTCGCCCCCCGATCGCTCGGCCGCCAGCCGCTCCGAGAGCCGCGCCCAGCTGCGGTCCTCGATCTCGTCCAGCGACGACAGCTCGGCCACCGCGTCGGCGACCCGGCGCTGGGTCGCGATCTCGGCCGCGCAGGCCGCGCACCGCGCCGCCTCCCGCTCGACCAAGGCGCGCTCCTCGCCCTCCAGCGTGCCGTTCACATACCAGGGGATCAGCGCCCAGGCGGCGCAGTCACCCCGGTTCGGCCCGTCCGGACCCGCGCATGCCGGGCCGCCCACCTCCTCGATCATCCGAGACCTCCCGTCGCAGGAGCTTCTGCCGTCAGAATCGCGCGCAGCTTCGCCCGCGCCTGAAACATCCGTGTCTTCACCGTGCCGACCGGGCACTCCTGGATCGCCGCCACCTCCTGCACCTTGTAGCCGTGGAAGTAGGTCAGCTCGACGGCGGCCCGCTGCTCGGCCGGCAACTGGCGGAGCGCCGCCGCGATCCGCTTGCGCTCGAACAGCGCCTCGATGGTCTCGGGGCCGGTCGTGTCGGCGGCGATCTGGTCGTCGACCTCGTCATGGAGCGCCTCCGGCGCAAGCTTGCGCCGCGCCTTCATCGCGATCCGGTAGGCGATCCCGAAGATCCAGGTCGAGGGACGCGCCTCGCCCCGGAAGTCACCGGCCTTGCGCCAGACGACCATCAGCGTGTCGCCCACCACCTCCTCGGCGGTCTCGGGCCGGCTGGTCAGCCGGAGCGCGAAGCCGAAGAGGCGCGAATGGAAGCGCCGGTGCAGCCGCTCGAAGGCCGCAACCTCTCCCCGTGCAGTCGCCGCAAGCAGCGACGCGTCGGTGTCGGTGTCCTTTGGGTGCAGAGCCATCGCCCTGACTATCGCTCCGGTCATGTTGCGCCGTGCCCCGTCGTCCCGTGTGATCGGTTCGACGGTAGGTGACGCCGGGGCGCGGACTGGTTTGCCTCCCGACGCGCTTTTTTTCAGGCGGCGCTCAAACCTCGGTCGCGGCCGGCTTCAGGCGGCGGTTGACCAGCGCCACGCCACCACCAATCGCGATCCCCGCGAGATCGGTCATCCAGTCACCTGAGATCATACATAGCGCGCCGGCAAGAAGCGCCAGCCGGGCCAGCAGGCCGACGCGTCCGAAGAACCAGCCCTGCGCCGTCGCGGCCAGCAGGTAGACGCCGACAAGCGCCGTGGCCGCGTTCTGCAGCGCCTCGGGCCAGGGCGCCTCGAGCAGGAGCCCCGGGCTGTAGACGAACATGAAGGGCACGACGAACGCCGCGAGACCCACGCGAAAACTCTCGATCGACGTGCGCATCGGCTCGGAGCCCGCGATCGCCGCCCCCGCATAGGCCGCGAGCGCCACCGGTGGCGTGATCGCCGAGACCACCGCGAAGT
>CAYORO010000069.1:0-14474 GCA_964406355.1 uncultured Limibaculum sp. | reverse complement strand
CCCGCATCGGCCAGGTGTTCTTGTAGGGCGCAACGGTGTCGATGATGCAGCTGTGCCGGTCGAGATCCGCGGGCGTCTGCGGCGCGCCGTGGCGCGCGACATAGTCGGGCGCGGCGATGATGCCGAGGCGGAGGTCGAGGATCTTCCGGGTCTTGAGCGACGAGTCGGGCATGCCACCGACCCGGATTGCGAGGTCGAAGCCTTCCTCGATCAGGTTGACCACGCGATCGAGCAGGACCACCTCCAGCTCCACCTCCGGGCAGGACTTCGCGAACTCGGCGATTGCCGTGCGCATCAGGATCTCGGCGACGAAATGCGCGACCGAGATGCGCAGCTTTCCGCGCGGGGCCGCGCGACCCTCGCGCTGGTCCTGCATCATCCGCTCGACATGGGCCATGATCTTCTGGCTGTGCTCCAGCACGTTCCGGCCCTCCTCGGTCAGGCGCAGATGCCGGGTCGAGCGTTGCAGCAGCTGCACGCCAAAACTGTCCTCGAGATTGCTGACATGCCGGCTGACCGAGGAGGTGGAGAGGCCGAGCTTGGCGGCGGCCGGCGCGAAACCGCCGAGCTGGGCGACGGCGACGAAGACCTCGATGGCTTTCAGGCGATCCATCACTGTCCCGCATTCTGCAGCGCTCTGTTCGAGCGGGCGAACATTATCACGGCACCCGGGCGCGCGTATCTCCTCGCCAAGCCGTGCGGCCGCATGCGCGCATCCCGTCGCGGGGAGCCTCGCCGCGGCGGCGCGTTGCAGGAAGGAGCACGACGATGACCGCCGCCGCAATGGGCCCGTCTCGGGAGACTGAGGAAGCCTGCAGACAGGCGGATTTGCCGGTTCCGAACTGATGGTGCCATCACAGGAGCGTGACTTGCGATCTTTATCACTGTTCTTTTGCCGGAGAGGCTCTAGGCCCGCTGCTGTATGGAGCAGCCGCCGCGCGCCGTGGCGCGCCGCGCATGACCCGAGACGCGGCTTACAATGACTGCCACAGCGAAAGGCACCCGCCCGGCAGCCGCCGATATATTGGCGCCGACCGGGAGAGACGCCGGATGCGGCGCTGGCTCCGGCCCGTTCCGTGTCGGGCGCTGGCGCATCGATCCGGCGCTGCGCGAGGTGAGCGACGGGGCGCGCTCCACCCGCATCTCGCCGCGGGCGATGGGCGTCTTGACCGTGCTCGCCGACGCGCATGGCGGCGTGGTGCGTCGTGACGTCCTGATCGAGGCCGTCTGGCACGATGTGATCGTCAGCGACGAGAGCCTCACGCAGGCGGTGGCCGAGCTTCGCCGGGCCTTTGGCGACCGGCGGGCCGAGGCGCGCGTCGTGGAGACCGTGCAGAAGGCAGGCTACCGGCTCGCCGCGCCGGTCCTGCGCGATGTCTCCAAGGAGCGGGAGAGCCGGGAGCTGTCTCTGGCCACCGCGCAGGGGAGCGTGCCGGGCGTGCCGCTCGAGGCCTATGTCGCGGTCAGCGAGGCGCGCGCACTCTCACGGCGATGCGGGATCACGGCGGCCGAAACGATCGCCGAGCTTGCGGCCGAGGCCGGTGCGGCGGCGCGCGACAATGCGATGATCCAGGCGGATGCGGCCGCGCTGCTCGGGCTCGTCGCGGTCCATGCCGGCGATGACAGTCGCGTCCGGTTGAGCGCGGCCCTGCGGACCGCCGAACGCGCGGCCGAGCTGCGGCCGGATCTGCTGGCAACGCACCGGGCCGTCGGGTTCCTCGCCGGGGCGACAGGCCGCGCGGAGCTGAGCCGCGCGCCGTTCGAGCGCGCGCTCGCGATCGATCACACGGATTTCGAGACCCACTACCTCGCGGCGCAGGTGTTCTTCGTGGCCGGACAGTATCGGACCTCGGTCATCCTCGGCAAAACCGCCGCGGCCATGGCGCCGGACGACTACCGCCCGGCCTACAACGCCTCGCGCGCCGCGCTCGCGCTCGGGGACCGGCGGACCGCCATCGCGATGGCGCAGCTGAGCCTCCGGCGGCTCGATGCGCTGCTCGAGCTGACGCCCGACGAGGGCCGGCGTCTGAGCGCCCGGGCCGCCAGCTGCGCGCTGCTCTCGGAGACCCAGTTCGGCTGCACTGCGCCACCGGAGCCGAGGCGCTCGGGCGACTTCTTCTACGACGTCGTCGCGCACACACATCTCGGCGAGCTCGACATCGCGATCGACATGCTCGAGGCGATGGCCGACAAGGGCTGGTGCTATCCGGAATGGCTCCGCGCCGATCCGGTCTATGCGCAGCTCTCGGGCGAACGGCGGTTCCGGCGCCTCGTCGACGCGCTCGAGGCCGCCTGAGCCGGCGGCGGCCCGCTCCGCGTGAGGATCGACAGGATCGACAGGATCGACAGGATCGACGGGGCGGCCACCCTGACATGCGGTCGGCGCCGCGTCAGAGGCCGACCTGCGCTCCGAGCAAGTCGAGGTCGATCCCGCCATCGGCGCTGCCATCCTCGGCGGCGTAGAGTGCCAGGCGGCCTTTGTCGTGCGCCCGGTCGAGCACGGTCTCGAAGAGGGCCGCGACCACCGTTGGTCGCTCAGCGTGTCGGGCGCGCCGAACGCAGCGGTGAATTCCGGCGAATCGAGAAAGCGCCGGGCGAGCTGGCGCTCGGTAAGGCCGGCACAGCGCTCACGGATCCAAGAATTGAGGCTGCGGAGATCGATGGCCCCGTCCCGGTCAACTCTGTCACTATCCCGAATACCATCGCGGTGGACGGAGAGTAGGGCGCGGGACGTCTCAGAGGCGGCGATAGGTGAAGCTGTCCTCGCCGGCCGCGGCTTCGGCCTCCGAGGCGGCGCGCATCTCGGCATTCTTGGGCGAGAGGCTGCAGGCGGGGTCGGTCGCCGCCGCATCGCCCGTCCAGGCGAGCGCCTGGCAGCGGCAGCCGCCCCAGTCGCGCATCCGCCGGTCGCAGCTCGCGCAAGGCTCCTGCATCCAGCCGGTGCCGCGAAAGGCCCGGAACGCCGCGCCGTCGGTCCAGATCTCGGCGAGCGGGCGGTCCGCCACGGTCTCGAAGCTGAGCGTCGGGATCGTCTCGGCGGCGTGGCAGGGGAGGACCTTGCCCGCGGGTGTGACGCAGAACCCTGCGCGCGCCCAGCCGCCCATGCATGGCTTGGGGTGCTTGGCGAAATGGTCGGGCGTCACATAGTCGATCACCAGCTGACCGCGGAGGCGCGCCTTGGCCTCGGCCGCGACCGCGCTCGCCTGGCGCACCTGCGCGGGCGTCGGCATCAGTGCTGCGCGGTTGCGATAGGCCCAGCCATGGTATTGCGTGTGCGCGATCTCGAGCCGCTCCGCCCCGAGGGCGACCGCAAGCTCGATGGTCTCGGGCAGCCGGTCGAGGTTCTGGCGGTGCATCACCGCGTTGATCGTGAGCGGCAGGCCCTCCTCGACCACCCAGGCCGCGACCCGGCGCTTGGCCTCGAAGCCGCCCTTGTAGCCGCCGAGGCGGTCGGCGGTCTCGGCATCGACGCCCTGGACCGAGAGCTGCACATGGTCGAGCCCGCGGGCCGCGAGATCGGCGAGCGTCTCGCGCGTCAGCCCGACGCCCGAGGTGATCAGGTTGGTGTAGAGCCCGGCCTCACGGGCCGCGGTGACGATCTCGGGCAGGTCGCGCCGGGCCGCCGGCTCGCCGCCGGAGAGATGCACCTGGAGGACGCCGAGGGCGGCGGCCTCGCCGAAGACCCGCGCCCAGGTCTCGGTGTCGAGCTCGCCGGAGCGGCGGATGAGATCCACGGGGTTCGAGCAATAGGGGCAGGCGAGCGGGCAGCGATGGGTGAGCTCGGCGAGCATCGCGACCGGGATCGGCGGTGCCGCGGCTGCGGCGGCCGCCCGCGCGTCCGGGGCCTGCGCGGGAACGGTCTCGGTCATGCCGCGGCTCCGGGCACCAGCGCCTCGCCGGGCGTCCAGGCCCAGGGCGCCGGCTGGCCCTCGACATAGGCGTTCCAGATCGCGTCGAGCTGGGCCCAGAGCATCGCGCATTTGAACTCGAGCGCCGCCAGCGCGGCCGCCTGGGCCTCGGGCGTCGTGGCGTGCTCCTTGACATAGGCGAGCGCGAACTCCGCGTCGCGCGGCGCCTGGGAGAGCCGATGACCGAAATAGCGCAGCGTGTCCTCGCTGACGAAATCGTAATGGCGCAGCATCCCCGATACGCGCTGGCTGATGATCGTCGGCGAGAACATTTCGGTCAGCGAGGAGGCGATCGCCTCGAGCAGCGTGCGCTCGCGGACGAAGGCGACATAGGCGTCGCAGGCGAAGCGCACCGCGGGGAGCGCGCCGGCCATGCTCTCGACATAGCCGCGCTCGAGCCCCAGCCCGTCGGTGAGCGCGAGCCAGCGGCGAAGGCCCCCCTCGGGCGCGTCGCCGATCTCGCCGTCATGGTCGTGGATCCGCTGGCGCCACACCCGGCGCAGGCCCGTGTCGTCCATCCGCGCGAGGATCGTGGCGTCCTTGAGCGGGATGATCCGCTGGTAGCAATAGCGGTTGAGCGCCCAGGCGCGCACCTCGTCCAGCGTGCAGGCGCCGCTGTGCAGGCGCACATGGAACGGGTGGTGGATATGATAGCGCTCGGCGCCGATCGTCCGAAGCGCAGACTCGAGCATTGCCGGAGCGAGCGGCTCGCTGCCGGGCATGTCGGCCCGATGGAACGGGGCCGGGGCGGGGCGTGTGTCGGTCATCCGCAGGGCGGCGGAGACACCCCCGGACGGGCCGGGGGGGTCTGGCTCAAAAGAGCGTGCCGTCGTCCTCGTCGGCCGGGAGATACATGTTGATCTCCATACCGCAGGCGGTCTCGTCGAGCATCGGAGCAGTCCACGCCATCTTGGCCTCCTGTTCGCTGGGTGTCGCAGTGATTGCAACGTGGCGCAAAGTGGTCGCGAGCGCCCAGCACATCAAGGGGGACGCGCCACAGTCTCAGAAATTGAGGCTGCCGGCGGGATGGCGCCACGGCGGCCCTCGTCACGGCGGCCCGGGCCTCGGCGCCTTGCGTGACAGTGGCCGGCCGGCGCCATAGTCTTCGCGCATGGGCCGGATCTCGATCGCCTCGCCATCCGCTGCGCTGCCCCGGGCGGGGCGGCGCGCCGGTCGTGGCATCTTCGCCTGGATGCTCCTGGCCTGCGGCTCGCTGGTGGCCCTCCTCGTGGTGCTCGCCGCGCTCATCCTCTACGGCATCGCCGCCTCCGAGGCCGATCTCCTGAGGGCACGGCAGAGCTTCACCCAGCTCGAGAACGCCCACCGCGTCGAGGCCGCGTTCAACCGCTACCTGCTCGGCGAGATCGCGCGCCGACTCGCGAGCGACCGCTCGAGCCTCGAGAGCCCCGAAGCCGGCATGCTGCGCGGCGCGCTTCTGGTCTCCCGCGCGACGGTTGGCGAGGAGATCGCCTCCGCCACGACCGACGCGGAACGCGCGGCGGAGCGCAGCGAGATGAGCCGGATCAACGCGCTCACCACCCTGTTCCGCTCGATCGAGACCGACGCGATGCTCGACCGCCGCGGACTTGCCGCGGGCGCGCCCGATCCGGAAGCCCATGCGCGCGCCTTTATCGAGGGCATCGCCGCGCCGCGCGCCGACGTCTTTCGCGCAGTTGTGAACGAGGTGATCCGCGACGAGAGCGACGAGGCCGCCCTTGCCGTCACCCAGCTCGATCGGCTGCGCACCCAGCTCCTTGTGGCGGGCGGGGCGAGTGCGGTGATCTTCATCCTGGCCGGTACCGGGTTCGCCGCCCTCTTCCTGCGCAATCTGATGCGGCCGATCCGCGTGCTCTCGGCCGCGGCCGAGGCGCTTCCCGCCGCCGGCCCGACATCGCCGATGCCCGAGGACCTCCCGGCCGAGTTCGCTCCGCTGGCGCGCCGCTTCAACGAGATGGCCGCACGGATCGGCAGCGAGCAGGGCCGCCTCCAGGGCGAGGTGGCCGCCCGGACCGCGGAGCTCGAGGCCGCGAATGCCGAGCTCTGCCGGATCGACGAAAGCCGGCGCCAGTTCTTCGCCGATATCAGCCACGAGCTGCGGACGCCGGTCACGGTGCTTCTCGGCGAGGCGCAGATCGCGCTCCGTCGGCCCGACCGCGAGCGCGAAGCCCTTGAGAAGATCGCCGCCAACGGACGGTTCCTCGTGCGCCGGCTCGACGACCTGTTGCGGCTCGCGCGGTCCGAGGACGGGCAGCTCCACCTGGCGCTGGAGCCGCTGGCGCTCTGGCCGGCGATCTCCGAGACGGTGGAGATCGCGCGTGCCTATGCAGCGTCGCAGGAGGTCGCACTCGAGCTGGCGACCGAGGGCGAGGGGCCAGGCCCGATGGTCGAGGGCAATGCCGAGGCGCTCCGGCAGGCGGCGCTCGCGCTCATCGACAACGCGGTCAAGTTCTCGCCCCCGGGCGGGACCGTCACGCTGCGCCTCGGGTCGTCGGGCTTTGCGGTGCTCGACACCGGCCCCGGCTTCGCGACCACCGAGCCCGATGCCCTCTTCGCCCGCTACGCCCAGGGCGCCCCGCGCGGCGATGGCCGGGGCACCGGCCTCGGGCTTGCCATCGTCAAGTGGATCGCTGATCGCCATGGCGCCACGCTGAGGGCCGAGGCTCGGCCCGGCGGGGGCGCCCGGGTCGGCCTGGAGTTCCCGGCATGAGTGCTGCGTCGGAGCCCTGTCCCCTCCTCCTCGTCGAGGACGATGCCGGGATCGGCCGGATGCTCGAGACCGGGCTCGCGGCCGAAGGCTACGCGGTCGACTGGGTGCGCAATCTGGCGACCGCCATCGAGCGCGTGCGCGAGGGGCACCACGCCGTGATCATCATCGACCGCATGCTGCCCGACGGGGACGGCGCCGATTTCTGCGCCGCGCTCCGGCGGTTCGGACATGATGCGCCGGTCTGCATGCTCACCGCGCGCGAGACCCTCGAGGACAAGCTGCGCGGCTTCGACGCGGGCGCCGACGACTATGTGACCAAGCCCTTCGAGTTCGAGGAGCTGCTCGCGCGCCTTGCCGTGCTGCGCCGCCGCGCCGGCGCGATGCGGCCCGTCGCCCGGCTCGACAGCGAGACCCGGGTGCTGAGCGCCGGCGGGTGCCAGGTGAAGCTGACCGAGCGGGAATGCCGGCTCCTGAGCTGCTTTCTCGACCATGCGGGCGAGGTTCTCAGCCGTGCAGCGCTGCTCGAGAAGGTCTGGGAGGCGGGCGACGAGGTCAGCGAGAACAGCGCCGATGTCTATGTCGGCTATCTGCGGCGCAAGCTCGCGCAGGCCGACAACCCTTATCGCATCGAGACGGTCCGCGGCGAAGGCTTCCGGCTGGTCCGCTGATCCGGCGCGCGCCGAGGTGCCGTCAGCCGGATGCCGTTTTCGAGAACACGTGCTAGCCTGTCGCCAGGCCGCGTCGGAGGCGGGGCGCAATAAGACACATGGGACGGATCGCCAGGAGGGAACTGAAGCATGGACTCACCAAACTCATTCTTGTGGCTCATCGGTGCGGGGCTCGTCGGTTTGATGCTGGGAAACACGATGGGATCCAGCGCGCGCGTCGAGGACGTCACCACAAAGCAGCTCGCCGAACTGACCGAGCAGGTCCAGGCGTTGTCATCCGCGCCCGGAGCGCTCGCGGCCGTCGAGACCGAGAGCGGTCGCGTCGCGTCGGGGCTTTCGGCTCTGGAGACCGAGACCGGTCGTGTCGCCTCGGGGCTGTCGGCCCTCGAGAGCGCGATCGGCCGCCTGGGCGGTGAGGTCTCCGAGGCGCGCTCGGAGATGGCCGCGATGTCCGACCGGCTGACTGAGGCCGAGACGCGGCTCGCAGCCCTCGACAGCTCGCTCGACGCGGCGACCGCGGCGATGGCCCGCGCCCCCGCTGCGGTCGCCGTCGCGCCGGCCCCGGAGGCGGACACTGCGCCCGAGACCGAGACCGAGACTGAGACGGTGACCGAGGCCGAGGCGCCCGAGGCCGATCGGGCCTCGGAGCTGGCGGCGCTGATCGGAGATGAGGGCCTTGTGCTCGGCGCCGGCGAGACCGGGACGGTCGGCGAGCAGCGGATGTTCCTCTCGCGGCTTTCGGCGGATGCGGCACACGTCTTTCTCGTCGGGCGGGGCCAGGCCACGGTCGGCAGCACCGACAGTCCGACCGATCTCGGCAATGGCTGCACGGCCAGCCTCGCCGGCATCGTCGATCGCCGCGCCTATTTCGCGGTCGAGTGCGAAAGCGCCTCTGCGGATGTCGGGACCCTGACCGAGACCCCCGGGACCCCCGAGACCGCCGAGACCGCCGAGACCCCCGAGACCTCCGGGACTGCTGAAACGACCGAGACCGCTGCCGCCGATCCCGAGGCCGAGCTGACGCTTGCCGTGGGCGAGACCGGGCTCCTGCGCGGGCAGCGGGTGTTCCTCTCGCGGCTGTCGGCGGACGCGGCGCATGTCCTGCTCGTGGGCCGTGGCCCGGCCGCGGTCGGGAGCAGCACCGGTCCCACCGATATCGGCAATGGCTGCACGGCCCGTCTCGTCGGCATCGCCGATCGCCGCGCCAGTTTCGCGGTCGAGTGCGTGAGCCCCTATGCGGGCGTCGGGATTGCGGCCGAGAGTGCCGCGGACGACCCGGTGGCCGAGCTGACGCTCGCCGTGGGTGAAACCGGGATCGTGCGCGGGCAGCGCGTGTTCCTCTCCCGCCTCGGCGAGGACGCCGCGCGGATCATGCTGGTCGGGCGCGGCATGATCGAGCTGGCCGGCGGCGGCGAGATCGACCTCGGAAACGGCTGCGCGCTGCGCCATGGCGGAGCGTCGGATGGCCGCGCGACGCTGCAGCCGAGCTGCGACTAGGATCGGGCAGGGCGCGCGAGGGCGCGTCCGGGCCGCGCCGGATCGGCCATCTACCGGCGGCGCGGCGCCCAACAGAGGGTCCTGACACAGGGCCCCGGCAGAGGGGGCGGCCGGATCCGCTCCGACACGCCAAGGGAGGATCGTCATGACTGCCAACCCGACCCCGTCCGGACGCCATGCGGGGCTCCGCACAGCCGCTCTCCGTCTCGCACGCTCAGCCGTCGTCCTTGCCGCGCTCGGCGGGCTGGCCGCCGCCCCCGCGACCGCCGGTGACCGCGCCGCCGGCCCCGAGCAGCCGAGCGCGAGTTGGGCAGAGATCCGCGAGACGCTCTATGCCGATCTCGCGGTCGCCGATGGCGGCGCCTTCATGGAGATCGACGCGCCCTACCGCGCGCATGATGCGGGCGCGGTCCCCGTGGCCTTCAGCGTCGCGCCACCGCCCGGACGGCGGGTGTCGCGGCTGGTGCTGATCGTCGACGAGAACCCCGCTCCGGTCGCCGCCGAGTTCGAGTTCAGCGCGGCGTCGGTTCCGGCCGGCCAGCCGCTCCGCCTGTCGACGCGTCTTCGGGTCGATGCCTATTCCAATGTCCGCGCGATCGCCGAGCTCGACGACGGCTCGCTCCATCAGACCGCGCGCTTCGTCAAAGCCTCGGGCGGGTGCTCGGCGCCAGCCACGCGCGACGCCGAGGAGGCGCTCGTACAGCTCGGACGGATGCGGGTGCGGAGCTTCCCGGCGGAGGCCTCCATCGGCGGCGGCGAACTCCAGGTGATGATCCGCCACCCCAACCGCTCGGGCTTCCAGATGGACCAGCTCTCCGGGCTCTACATCCCCGCCTGGTTCGTCCACGAGGTCTCGGTGGCGCAGGTGACGGAGACGGGTGACGCAGGGCCGGTCCTGATGCGGATGACCGGCGGCATCTCGCTCAGCGAGGATCCCTCGATCCGCTTCGGCCCGGCCGACGGGTTCGCGGGCCAGATCGAGGTGGTGGCGCGGGACACCGATGGCGGCGTCTACTCCAAGCGCTTCGCCCTGGGGGCAGACGGCTGAGGCGCCGCTAGAGCGCTGTCCGACCTGACTGGGTCAGCTCGCGCGTTCCGGCGCCAACGTTGATTGCGTTTGCCAGACACCAGACTGACGTGAGCCTGGTCGGACAACGCTCTAGAAGCAGATCATCTCCGCCTCGGCCTGGGCGCGGCGGAGATCCGACACCATCTCGCGCGTCCGCGCCGAGTTGCGGAGCGCCGCCACCCGCTCGCCGCCCACCTGCACCGTGCGCAGCACCGTCTCGGCCTGCAAATAGCGCTCATAGGGCAGCACGCTCGCGATGTGGTCGATCGAGCAGGCGCATTGCTCGAGGATGCTGCGGGACTGGCCGTTGGCGGACATGCAGCCAAAGACGTAATCGGCGCGGGCGACGGTCGGGTAGTCGTTGAGCGCGTCCTGTGCGCTGGCGGCCGGGACGGTCGCGATCGCTATCGCCGTGGCGAGCCCGCCGACTGCCTGTCGCGCTGATCTCATCACTTCGCCTCCCGAAGATCCCCGGCGCCCGCCATGGCGCCCTCGGGCGGGAGACTAGGCCACGCCTCCGCCGCCGTCAAAACCGCCGTCAAAACCGCCGTAGAGACCACCGTCAAAGGCGCCTGCCGCATCGCTCGCTCGACGCGACCGCCCGCCATCCTACCCTCCCCGCGATTGCTGGGAGACATCGCACCATGGTCGAACTCATCGTCGTCGCCTGCCTGCTGGCCACCCCGGAGGACTGCGCGGAGCATCGGCTCCGCCTCACGCTCGAGGGCATGGACCCGGCGCAGTGCATCTATTCCTCGATGCCGCGCGTGGCCCTCTGGCAGGAAACGCACCGAAAGTGGCAGGTCAAATCCTGGAAATGCGAAGTCATCCGCTACGATCGGAACACCTGAGCGCCGGCCCCCCAAACACCCCCACGACGGTTGGCAAGCGCTGCGGCTTCGTCCTAGGCTTTCCTCGAATGCGCTGTCGCTGGGCGGCCGACGCGGTGTCGGCGGACCACCAGGCGGAGGGGAGAACGATGCGGTCGAGGGTCTGGACGGGTTCAAGCCGGTGATCGCGCACGGCCGCAGCCTCGATCGGACCGATCGTGGCCTCGGTCCGATGCGGCCGGGCGGCTCGACCCGCGCCGTCTCCCAGGTGCACCGGCAAGGACGGTCGATCTCGAGAGGCCCATGTTCGAGATCCTGCTGACCCTCTGCCTCGCGGCCGACGCGTCCGCCTGCCGGACCGAGCGCTATCCGGGCGGCGACGTCCTCGGCACCTGTCGGGCGGAGGCCCGGGCGCTCGCAGCGGGCCTTGCCGCCACTCCTGACGGGCCGCGCCCGCAGGCCTGGCCTTGTGTGCCCGAGGGCACCACGCCCGTCTTCGCCACCACCGAGATCGCGCCCGGGGTCTTCGTGCACAAGGGGGCGCATGCCCAGGCCGATCCCGGGAATGGCGGCGACATCGCCAATCTCGGCTTCGTCATCGGCGATGTCGCGGTGGCGGCGATCGATGCCGGGGGCTCGGGACGGATCGGCGAGGCGCTTCTCGCGGCGATCCGGGCGGAGACGGATCTGCCGGTCAGCCACCTGATCCTGACGCATATGCATCCCGATCATGTGCTGGGGGCTCAGGTCTTTGCCCAAGCAGGGGCCGAGATCGTCGGCCATCGGCGGTTGCCGGAGGCCTGGGCGGCGCGGGCGGAGAGCTATCTCATGGGGGGTGCCCGGCTGGTTGGCCCCGATTTCGAGGGCACGCGGGCGGTCCAGGGGATCGGGCCGGCGCCCGACGAGATCGACCTCGGTGGGCGGCGCCTGGTGATCGAGCAGCACCCGACTGCGCACACCGACAACGATCTGACCATCTATGACGTGGCGACGGGCACCTGGTTTCTCGGCGATCTGCTCTTCGTTGACCACGTGCCGACGCTCGACGGATCGATCCTCGGCTGGCTGTCGGTGATGGAGGCGCTTGCCGCACGCGAGGTCGCGCGCGCCGTGCCGGGCCACGGGCCGGTGGCGGTCGCGTGGCCCGAGGCGGCGGGGCCGATGCGGGCCTATCTCACGCGCCTGGCCGAGGAGACCCGCGCCGCCATCGCCGCTGGGACCCCGATGCTCGAGGCGATCCGCAGCATCGGAGCGGAGAGCGGCAAGGGCTGGCTCCTCCATCCGCTCTTCCATGCGCAGAATGTGAGCGCGGCGTTCCGTGAGCTCGAATGGGAGTGAGGGGCCGTGCAAGATTGAAACCCAGCACGCGGCAATCCATTCCTCAATTTTTGAGGAATTTCCCTTGAACGACGTAATGCTGCGCGTACCCTGTGCGCGGGCGTAGGTCGCGGCACCTCACCTCAGAATCGCACCCGGCCCTGGCAGTGCCGACTGTCGAACAAACGCGCCCGACCCATCCGAGGTCTGGGCCTGAAGAAGCGGTATGAAACCGTCTTCGAAACGGAGGAAACATGCGGAAAACGCTACAGGGTCTGTTGTGCGGAACGCTCCTTGCGGGGACGGCTTTCGCAAACGATAGCGTGCTTACTCTGACCTCGAACCCGAATGACTGGGTTCTGCAGACGGGCGACTACGCCAACCATCGCTACTCGAAGCTGACGCAGATCAACCGGGACAATGTCGGCGACCTGCAGGTGGCCTGGACGTTCTCGACCGGCGTGCTGCGCGGCCACGAGGGCAGCCCGCTCGTGATCGGCGACGTGATGTATGTGCACACGCCGTTCCCCAACAAGGTCTACGCGCTCGATCTGAACGCGGATGGCCGGATCATCTGGACCTATGAGCCGAAGCAGGATCCGGACGTCATCCCGGTGATGTGCTGCGACACGGTGAACCGCGGGCCGGCCTATGCCAACGGCATGCTGTTCCTGCACCAGGCGGACACCACGGTCGTCGCGCTCGACGCCAAGACCGGCCAGGTCCGCTGGAGCGCGGTCAACGGCGACCCGACCAAGGGCGAGACCAACACCGCGACCGTGCTGCCGGTGAAGGACAAGGTGATCGTCGGCATCTCGGGCGGCGAGTTCGGCGTGCAGGGCCACGTCACGGCCTATGACATGGAGACCGGCGAGCAGGCCTGGCGCGCCTACTCCACCGGGCCCGACGATTTGACGCTGATGGACCCGGAGAACACCACCCATCTCGGCAAGCCCGTCGGCAAGGACAGCGGCATCGCCACCTGGGAAGGCGATCAGTGGAAGATCGGCGGCGGCACCACCTGGGGCTGGTACAGCTACGACCCGGAGCTCGACCTCTTCTACTACGGCACCGGCAACCCCTCGACCTGGAACCCGGCGCAGCGCCCGGGCGACAACCGCTGGTCGATGACGATCTTCGCCCGCGACCCGGATGACGGCATGGCGAAGTGGGTCTATCAGATGACGCCCCATGACGAGTGGGACTATGACGGCGTCAACGAGATGATCCTGGCCGATATCGAGATCGACGGCGAGGAGCGCAAGACGCTCGTCCACTTCGACCGGAACGGCCTCGCCTACACCATGGACCGCGTGACCGGCGACCTGCTGGTGGCCGAGAAGTTCGACCCCGTGGTCAACTGGACGACCGGCGTCGACATGGATCCGGCGTCCGAGACCTATGGCCGTCCGGAGGTCGTCGCGCGCTACTCGACCCGGCAGAACGGCGAGGACGTCAACACCACCGGCATCTGCCCGGCGGCGCTCGGCACCAAGGACCAGCAGCCGGCGGCCTTCTCGCCCGACACCGGCCTCTTCTACGTGCCGACCAACCATGTCTGCATGGACTACGAGCCGTTCCGGGTGAGCTACACCGCGGGCCAGCCCTATGTGGGCGCGACGCTCTCGATGTATCCGGCGCCGAACTCCCATGGCGGCATGGGCAACTTCATCGCCTGGGACGCGGCCGAGGGCGAGATCGTCTGGTCGCTGCCGGAGGAGTTCTCGGTCTGGTCGGGCGCGCTCGCCACGGCCGGGGACGTGGTCTTCTACGGCACGCTCGAGGGCTATCTGAAGGCGGTCGACGCCAAGACCGGCGAGGAACTCTACCGCTTCAAGACGCCGTCGGGGATCATCGGCAACGTCATGACCTACAGCCACCGCGGCAAGCAGTATGTCGGGATCTATTCCGGCATCGGCGGCTGGGCGGGCATCGGCCTCGCGGCGGGTCTCGTCAACCCGAATGACGGCCTCGGCGCCGTCGGCGGCTATGCGGGCCTCAAGAGCTACACCGCGCTCGGCGGTCAGCTCACGGTCTTCGCGCTGCCGGACTGACACCGGCCGGGCACACAACCGGGCGGGAGGCGCAAGCCCCCCGCCCGTCCTTCTCAGAGACTGAGGGTCGGCCCCTTCTGGGTTTGCGAGTCGGCGGTGCTTGGCCCGACAGTGTTGGCCGTACGGGGCCGCGCGAGGCTGAACCGCTTTGCCTCCGGCCGGCACGGGCCGGACATCTTAATGAGGAGATCCATGACCAAATCCGCACTCTACGGGTCCGCCGCCCTGCTCGCCGCGGCGCTGATCCTGCCGACGACGCCGGGCATCGCCGAAGGGCTGAGCGCGAACACCGCCTCCGCCTTCGAGGAGGACGGCAAGCACTTCACCGAGGACGAAATCCCGACCTTCCAGGTGGCTGAGGACGGGACGGTCGACTGGTACACCTTCTCGGGGTTCCGCCGCTATCACGCCGAGTGCCATGTCT
>CAYORO010000068.1:0-14705 GCA_964406355.1 uncultured Limibaculum sp. | reverse complement strand
CCGCCCCTCTGAGGTTCGCCCCTCTGAGGTCCGCCCCTCTGAGGTCCGCCCGTCCGAGGTCCGCCCCCTCGAGGTTCGCCACCTCGAGTTCCGCCCCCTCGAGGTTCGCCCCCTCGAGGTCCGCCCCTGTGAGGTTCGCCCCTGTGAGGTTCGCCCTTCTGAGGTCCGCCCTTCTGAGGTCCGCCCCCTCGAGGTCCGCCTCTCTGAGGTTCGCCTCCTCGAGGTCCGCCCGTCCGAGGTCCGCCCGTCCGAGGTCCGCCTCGGAGAGGTCGGGGCGGAAGCGCTCGCGCGCGCGGCGAGCGTTCCAGGCCCGAACGCCTTCCTTGAGCCATGCGAGATGCTGCGGGTCCGCCATTCGCCCCTCCTGCGCGCTGGGCGGAGGGTAGCCGAGGGCGGCGGACCCGCAAAGCGTCGCGCGGGCCGCCGGGCGGGGCCGGTCCCTCAGCCCTCCGTCACTTGCACATCTGGCGTTTCAGCCCGGCGAGGAAGTCCTGCAGGCTCTTGATCTCGGCGAGGATCCCCTTGAGCTGGGTCTTCAGGCTCTTGATGCTCTTGCTGTGCTTGCCGTCATCGTTGGCCTGCTCGAGCTCGTCGATCATGCTCTGGAGATTGCGGGCGCTTTCGCGGAGGCGCGCAATCTCCTTCTCCATCTTCTTGATCACTTCGGCGACGGTCATGGGGCTCTCCGGGTATCTCTGGGGGGTTGGAACGCGGCTGGTGGGAAATCACTGCCCGCCGTTCTACAAATCCCGAAGCGCTTGGGAAAGCCGGCCCGCGCCGTCCGGGCAGCGCGGCGCGGGAGCGCGGGGGGCGCGGCCCCCGCGGTCGGGGTCAGGAGCCGTTGGCGCCCTCATGGGCGGCGAGAAGCTTCACGGCCTTGTTCATCTCGACGAGGAAGCGGTCGGCCCCGTCGGCGAAGATCGCGAGATCGGAAAGCGTCACCGCGCCGCCCGAGACAAGCGTCGCCGCGGTCAGGCGGATCGGGTCCCACTCGGCCTTGGCGACGGCGAGCTGCTCGGCGATCGCCTCGCTCGGCGGCACGGGCACGCCGGCGATCGGCATGCCCTCGATGAAGGCGGTGAGCGAGGCCTCGAAGGTGTCGAGCGTCTTGGCGAGCTCGTCGAGCGTGCGGTCGAGCTCGTGGCCGCGGGCGACGAGGCACACCTCCTTGGCGAGCTTCTGGCTCAGCATGCGCTGGCGTCCGTAGAGGTCGATCAGGATCGCGTCGCCGAAGCCGCCGGTGCCGAGATCCGAGGAATAGGCCGAGCGGAGCTGTGCGACCATGTCGTTGGCGCGTTTGCGGAGCTCGAGGGTCAGGTCCATCGCCTGAGCGAACGCCTCCTCGGTCACGAAGGCCCCGCCGAGCGCATCTTGATAGATGCCGCGGAGCGCCGTCCACATGACGTCGACATTGCGGTGCGCCTTCTTCACGGACGCATCGTTTTCGGCAAAGAGGTTGAGCTCGGCACTGCCCGCAACGAACCCGCGATGGGTGGTGTCGAAGAGCTCCATCGCCTTCTGGAGGCGCGCGACATTGCTCGCGGCATTGACGTTGGAGCGGGCGTTGCACAAGGACTTCGCCATCCGCTCGGCCAGCATCCGCTGGCGGCCGGCAAGGTCGATCCGGACGGCGACGGACTCCGCCGTGATCTCCACGGTTTGTGCCGGCGCTGGCGCGCTGTGCCAGACCGTGCAGGCAAATGTTAGGGCAGCCGCAGCGGCGGCCCGACGACAGTCAATACGCATGTACTTTCCCCCCCAGGACTCGCATCCGCTTCCGGATGCCGCGGCGGCACATTGTTTGGGCATGCGAAAGAGTCAAATGAATTCTAATAATACAGAAGACAACCCCCGGCATTGTCTTCTTGTCCTGGTGGTATTTTCAAGATGGTGGGCGCGATGGGATCTGATTGTAGCAAGATTGCGACGGAAAATTGGCACGCTTTGCCGGGTTTAACTTTCGGTGTCTTGGGGCATGCAACTGCAGGATGATTCCGCATCGTTGGCGAGGCGGATCGGGGACGCGGATCGGGGACGCGGAGCGCGATGGAGTGTTGGGCGGGAGGCCGGAGCTCAGCCGAATTTTCCGGCAAGGTAGCCTTGGGTCTCCGGGTGGTCGGGGTCGGAGAAGACCTTTGCCGACGGCCCGATCTCGCAGAGCCGGCCCATCTTGAAGAACGCCACGCGGTCGGCGATGCGCTTGGCCTGTTCGAGATTGTGGGTGATGATCACCACCGGCACCTCTTCGGTGAGGTCGCGGATCAGCTGCTCGATATGCGCCGTGGCGATCGGGTCGATCGCCGAGCAGGGCTCGTCCATCAGGAGGATCTCCGGCATCACCGAGAGCGCGCGGGCAATACAGAGCCGCTGTTGCTGCCCGCCGGAGAGGGAGACGCCTGGATCCTCCAGACGGTCCGCCACCTCCTCCCAGAGATCGGCCCGTTCGAGGCAGCGGCGGATATGCGCGTCCATCGCGCCATCCTCGACGAGACCGTGCAGGCGCGGCCCGTAGGCGACGTTCTCGTAGACCGAGGAGGGGAAGGGGTTGGGCTGTTGTGCCACCCAGCCGAAGCGGCGGCGGATCATCGGCGGGTCGATCTCGGGGGCGTAGAGATCCTCGCCATGCAGGCGGATCTGGCCCGTCAGGCGGGCCTCGCGCACGCTGTCCTGCATCCGGTTGAAGCATTTGAGCAAGGTCGTCTTGCCGCAGCCCGAGGGTCCCATGAAGGCAATGACCTCGCGGGGGTAGATCTCGAGGCTGACATCGGTGAGCGCCTTGGCATCGCCATACCAGAAGCTCACCTGCTCGACGGTCAGGATCGGCGCTTCGTTGCGCCCCGTGGGATGGGCGACGGTCGGCCCGATCCTGTGGCGTGCGGCCGCAGCGGGTGTGGCACCTGTGCTCATGGGCATCTCCCGGTTTTGCCGGCACTGTTTCAAGGCCGACGCCAAAGGGCCTTGATCCAGGTCTAGGAGCGCCGCAGCGCCACGGGCAACGCTTGCATGACCGCCGGCACGTTGCTACCTCGGGGATAGCCGATGCAAATGCTCAGACACGGGATGATGACGGACGTAGTCCCGATCGGATCGCAAGACCCCCGCCTCGCGCTCGAGGGGATCGGACGCCGCTTCGACGGGCAGGCCGCCGTCGAGCATGTCGATCTGACCGTGGCGCCGGGCGAGGTGGTGTGCCTGCTCGGCCCGTCGGGCTGCGGCAAGTCGACCACGCTTCGGATCGCCGCGGGTGTCGAGCGCCAGGACATGGGCCGGGTGCTGATCGACGGGCGGGTCGTCTCCGACGCCGCCACCCACACCCCGCCCGAGCAGCGCCTGGTGGGTCTGCTGTTCCAGGACTATGCGCTGTTCCCGCATCTGACGGTGGCGGAGAACATCGCCTTTGGGCTGCGCCGGACCGGGCGGGCGGCCCGCGCCGAGGTGGCGGCGAGCTATCTCGAGCGCGTCGGCCTCGTGGGCTATGGGCCGAAGTATCCCCACCAGCTCTCGGGCGGCGAGCAGCAGCGCGTGGCGCTTGCGCGCGCGCTCGCGCCGCGGCCGCGCGTTATGCTGATGGACGAGCCGTTCTCGGGCCTCGACAATCGCCTGCGCGACGAGGTGCGCGACGAGACGCTGCGGATCCTCAAGGAAGAGGGGACGGCGGTGCTCCTCGTCACTCACGAGCCCGACGAGGCGATGCGCATGGCCGACCGGATCGCGCTGATGCGCGAGGGCCGGATCGTTCAGATCGGCGCGCCCTACCACATCTACAACTACCCGGTGGACCGGAAGGCGGCGGCCTTCTTCTCGGATCTCAATGTCATCCACTCGGTGGTGCGGAATCGCCAGGCCGACACGCCCTTCGGCCTCTTCCTCACACCGAAGCTGGTCGACCAGGCCGATGTCGAGATCATCTCGCGGCCCCAGCACATCAAGATCGTCGAGGACCAGGGCGGCGGCGCCAAGCCGCTGATCACGCCCTCCGACGGGATGCCCGCCCATGGCCGCGTGGCCCGCGCGCGCTTCGTCGGCTCCGGCAGCCTGATCGAGGTCGCGATGGACCATGACGGCTCACTGCTCAAGGCGACGGTGCCTTATGCGTGGCTGCCCGCGCCCGGCACGCCGGTCTGGCTCTCGCTGCGGCGCGACCGGTGCTTCCTGTTCCCTTGTGTCAACCAGACCGTGGTCGAGACGCCCTGGGCCGCCGAATAGCCGCTCCGGCGCGCAGGACATTCCCAAGGCGCGATCTACCTCTCATCTGACCTTTCTCGGGCCGGGGGCTTTCGCGGCGCCCTGCCATCCAATATGTGGGGCTGAACGGCAGCGCGATCGGCCTGCCACCGTCAAGGGAGACCGCTCATGGGCCTCAGCGTCTGGCAAATCCTCATCGTCGTCCTGCTGCTCGTGCTCCTCTTCGGGCGCGGCAAGATCTCCGAGCTGATGGGCGACATGGCCAAGGGCATCAAGTCGTTCAAGAAGGGGATGGCCGAGGACCCCGAGGAGGCCAAGCCCGAGGGTCCGGCCAAGGCCGTGGGCGGCCCGGCCGAGGAGCCGATCGACGTGACGCCGCGCACCGCGAGCGGCGCGGCGCCGGGGGCCGAGCAGAAGAAAGACGGCGCCTGACCGCGGGCGGCCGCGAGCGCCCGGGGGCTCGGCGATGTTCGACATCGGCTGGCAGGAACTGATCGTCATCGGTATCATCGCCATCCTGGTGGTGGGGCCGAAGGAGCTTCCCGGCCTCCTGCGCGAGGTTGGGCGCTGGGCTGGCAAGGCGCGCTCCGTCGCGCGTGAGTTCCAGCGCTCGATGGAGGACGCCGCGCGCGAGGCCGACATCCAGGAGTTCAACCAGCTCCGGGACGTGAAGCGCGAGGTCGAGAAGATGGGCCGGGTCGACTATTCCGAGCAGGCGCGCCGCGCGCAGTCCTCGATGAAGAGCCAGACCAAGACCGCCTCGGCCGCCAGCGGCGGCGCGGCGCCCCCGCCCGGCGGGCATCGCGGTCAGGCGGCTGGCAGCTCGGCGCCCGCATCGACGCCCGCCCCGTCAAAGCCCGCCGCTCCCAAGCCTGCCGCTCCCAAGCCTGCCGCTTCCACCGGCGCTGCCACGGGAGCCTCCACTGCGGGTGGCGCGACGGACGCGCCGGCCCCCGCCGCCAGCGCGGACGAGCCGAAAGCCTGAAATGAGCGAGAAACACATCGAGGACAGCGCGGCGCCGCTGATCGAGCATCTCGTCGAGCTGCGCACGCGTCTGATCTGGTCGCTGATCGCGCTGGGCTCGGCGGCGGCGCTCTGCTTCCTCATCTGGAAGCACATCTACCACCTGCTCAGCCTGCCGCTCCTGCGCGTCGACCCGGACGCGGTGATCCAGACGCTGAACCCGCAGGAGTTCTTCTTCACGATCATGAGCCTGTCGATCTGGGGCGGCTTCTTCATCAGCTTCCCGGTGATCGCGTTCCAGCTCTGGCGGTTCGTCGCGCCCGGGCTCTACAAGAACGAGCAGAGCGCGTTTCTGCCCTTTCTCCTGGCGACGCCGTTCCTCTTCTCGCTCGGCGCGGCGCTTGCCTATTTCCTGGTGATCCCGCTGGCGCTCAATTTTCTCATTGGTTTCGCCGAGAGCGCGGCCGACCCCGAGGCCGGCGTCCAGGTCAAGAACGTCAACCGCTTCTCCGAGTATATCGGCTTCATCAAGGTGATGCTGCTCGCCTTCGGGGTGAGCTTCCAGCTCCCGGTGCTGCTGACGCTGATGGGGCGTGCGGGGCTCGTGACCGCTGACGGGCTCTCGCGGGGGCGGAAATACGCGATCGTCGGCATCGCGGCGGCGGCGGCCCTGATCACGCCCCCCGACGTGATCAGCCAGGTCGCGCTCGGGGTGCCGGTCTATCTGCTCTACGAGATCTCGATCTTCCTCGTGCGGCGCTTCGAGCAGCGCCAGGAGGCGGAGCGCGCCGCCGAGGACGCGGACGCGGACGCGGACGCGGAGGCGTGAGCCGCAAGGCCGAGCTTCTCGAGCGCCAGGCCGACGCGCTCGACCGGATCGCGGCCGTGCTGGAGCGCGTCCATCCCGCGCCGGCCGCGCCGCCGGATATGGGCGCGGCGGAGGCCTTTCTCTGGGCCGTGGAGCCCGACCGGCTGGTCCCGGTCCCGGCAATCTCGCGTGTCGGGATTGACCTCCTCGTCGGCATCGACCGGGCGCGCGAGACGCTGCTGGAGAACACCCGCCGCTTTGCGCAGGGGCTGCCGGCCAACAATGCGCTCCTTTGGGGCGCCCGCGGCATGGGCAAGAGTTCGCTCGTCAAGGCCGCCCATGCGGTGGCGAATGCCGAGACGGGGACGCTCCGGCTGGTGGAGATCCACCGCGAGGATATCCCTTCGATCGGGCGGCTGATGGAGCTGTTGGCGCCGATCGACGCGCGGTTCATCCTGCTCTGCGACGATCTCTCCTTCGACCGGGGCGAGAGCCACTACAAGAGCCTGAAGGCCGTGCTCGATGGCGGGATCGCCGGGCGGCCGGAGAATGTGCTGTTCTACGCCACCTCGAACCGGCGCCACCTGATGCCGCGCGACATGATCGAGAACGAGCGTTCGACCGCGATCAACCCGTCGGAGGCGACGGAGGAGAAGGTCTCGCTCAGCGATCGGTTCGGGCTCTGGCTCGGCTTCCATCCCTGCGATCAGGAGCAGTTCCTGGCGATGATCCGGGGCTATTGCGTTCGCTTCGGGATCGAAATTGCGGAGGAGAAGCTTCGGGCCGAGGCGATCGAGTGGCGCCAGACCCGCGGCGCCATGTCGGGCCGGGTCGCCTGGCAGTTCGTGCAAGACCTTGCCGGCCGCACGGGGGTCTCGATCACCAGCTGAGGCGTCGGTTCGGGGCGCCCCCGCATCGGCGGGCGTCCCACCCACCCGCCCCCGCCCGCCGAGACGGGAGCGCGGAGACGGGGGCGCGGAGACGGGGGTGTGCGCGGCCTCAGAGGAAGGTCATCGGGTCGACGGAGTTGGGGCCTTCGCGGACTTCGAAATGCATGCGCGGCTCGCCCGTCTCGGGCTGCGCGACCACCCCGATCGGCTGGCCGCGGGCGACGCGGTCGCCCCGCTGTACGGTGACGCCGCTGATCCGGCCATAGACGGTGAGAAGCTCGCCCTGGTGGCGCAGGAGGACGATGGTGCCGAGCCCGCCGAGCGCCTCGGAGACGAGCGCGACCTCGCCGGCCTCGGCGGCGACCACCTGTGCGCCGGCGGGGGCGGCGAAATCCACGCCGTCATTGCGCGCGCCGCCCGCGCCCTGGCGGAAGCCGAGCGCGACGGGCCCCTCAACCGGGCGTTGCAGGCGGCCCCCGGTGGCCTGCACCGGCGCGGGGGAGGGCGCGGCGGCAGGCGCGGCCGCGAGGGTGGTCGTGCCGCTGGGGACGGGGGCCGGTGCGGGCACCGGATCGGCCGAGCTGGCGCCGGAGCTTTGGTACTGGCTGAGCCCGGGCGAGGCGAGGGGACGCGCAGGCCGTGGCTCTGGCGGCAGCGGGTCGCCCGCGCTCGGCGGCGCGCCGATCGCGACATCCGAGCCGGGCGTCGGTGTGCCCTCCGAGCGATCGATCGCGCCGAGCACCAGATCCGGGCTCCAGCCGCTCTCGGTCGGCTCCGGGCTTGCGGCCGGCGCCGAGGCGGTTGCGACGGATGCGTCGGGCAGGGCGGTCGGCGCGGGGTCGGCCTCGACGAGAGGGGCCGGCGCTGGCTCGGAGAGCTCGAGCGGCTGCGCCTCGATCGCCGGCGCGGCGGCGGTCTCCGGCAGCGGCGCGCGCGACACGGGCTGCGAGGCGCTGGGCGTGTAGCCCCCGGGGCGGGGCGGCAGCACCAGCTCGTCGCCCGCGCGGAGCGGATGGGTGGGGGAGAGCCCGTTATAGGCGCCGAGCTCGGTTGCCGAGAGGCCGATGCGCGCGGCAAGCGTCTGCACCGTGTCGCCCTCGCGCGCCCGTGCGGCCGCATAGCCGTCATAGGCGACGATGCCGTCGCCCGAGACCTGGGGCGCCCCCGCGCCGCTCCCCCGGCGCTCGACCGAGGCGTTGCCGGGGTCCTGCTGTCCGGCGCAGGCCGCAAGAAGGAGCGCGGCGCCCAGCAGGGCCACCGTTCGGATCGGGGTGTTCGCGCGTGTTGTCATGGTCTCCGCCCGTGGGATGCCGCCTTGCCGGTCCGGTCCGGCTGTCCTGCCTCGCTCGCGCCTCGCGCCCCGGGCTCTTGGCGGCCCGTCAGCCCGAGGCATCCTCCGGCATGCCCTCGACCAGCGGGACGAAGAGCACCCGGCCCAGTTCCGTGTAGGCCAGACCGTCCGAGCGCTTCTCGATCCGGATGAGCTGCTGTACCTCGTCCGACTGGCCGACCGGCACAACCATTATGCCACCCTCGCGGAGCTGTTCCAACAGCAGGCCGGGCGCGTCTTCGGCGGCCGCGGTGACGAGGATGCGGTCGAAGGGCGCCTGCTCGGGCCAGCCGAGGGTGCCGTCGCCGACGCGGATCGTCACATTGCCGAGGCCGAGCCGCTCGAGCCGGGTGCGGGCCGCGAGCGCCAGCGGGCGGTGGCGCTCGATCGCGTAGACCCGGCGCGCGAGCCGGGCGAGCACGGCGGCCTGGTAGCCCGAGCCTGCGCCGACCTCGAGCACCTTGGACCGCGGCGTGACCGAGAGCGCCTGGCTCATGATCCCCACGATCGCCGGCTGGCTGATCGTCTGGCCGCAGGGGATCGGCAGCGGCGTGTTGTCATAGGCACGCTCGACGAAGGGCTGCTCGATGAAGACCTCGCGCGGCGTGGCCTCGATCGCCGCCAGCACCGCACGATCGGTCACGCCCGCCTGTCGCAGCGCCAGCATCAGCTGCATGAGGCGCTCGGCCCGCTCCCCCGGCGCGCCGCCCCGCTCGACCATCGCTCTCTCCCTCGGCCTCGCCGCGACCCTAACGGCAGGCGCGGCGTCTGTCATCCGAGAGCGGCCCGCGCAGGCTCGATGAGATCGGCGGCGTTGAGCTCGGCGCGCAGCGGCGTGACGGTGATCCAGCCCTCGATCAGCCGCCGCGCGTCGCAGCCCTCGGGTGCTGTGTCGTTGCGCGTGTTGTGGCGGAAGAACTGAAACTCGCGGCCATTGGGCGCAGTGAAGGGCACAACCTCGAAGGTCGCCTCGCGGCGCAGGCCCTGGGGGCAGACGGTGGTGCCGGCGACGGCCGCGGGATCGACCGCCGGGAAGTTCACATTGTAGAACACCCCGCGCGCGACCGGCAGGGCGAGGACGCGGCGCACCGTCTCGGCGCCGAGCGCGCGCGAGACCGCCCAGATGTCCTCCGGCGCGCCGGGGCGCTTGCTGTAGAACTGGCTGAGCGCGATCGCCCGGGCGCCGGCCAGCGCCGCCTCCATCGCGCCGCCGACGGTGCCGGAATAGAGCACGTCCTCGGCGACGTTGTGGCCGCGATTGACGCCCGAGATCACCAGATCCGGCGGGGTCTCGGCGAGAAGGCTCCGGAGCCCGACCAGCGCGCAGTCGGCCGGGTAGCCATCGACCGAATAGCGTCGCTCGGCGATCGTCGTGATCCGCGTCGGGCGGGTGTAGGAGATCGCATGCGCGACGCCCGAGCACTCGGTGTCGGGCGCGACGACCCAGACCTCGCCCTCGGGGCCCGCGATCTCGTTGGCGATTGCTTCTGCCACGGCGAGGCCGGGCGCGACGATGCCGTCGTCGTTGGTGACCAGTATGCGCATGGGATCCCCTCGGCTGCCCGAGGGGTTTTAGGGGGCTGCGGGCCTGCCGTCCATGCGGCCACGGCGCCTCAGTTGGCGATCACTGTGGTCGGGACGCGATAGCCGCTGGTCGACGGAGGCCGGCGCTGCTCGCCGGATGCCGGGGCGCTTTCGAAGGTGCCGAGCACTTCGGCGGCCTCTGCATTGCCATCGGTGTCCCCGTCCCCGTCGCCGTCGCCGTCTGCCGGCGCGTCCGGCGCTGGCGCCGCGATGCCGGCCAGCGTCAGCCGGCGGAACAGGACCACCAGTTCCTGCTTCTCCGCGATGGTGGGGTCGTCCTTGGCGATCAGCTCGGCGACGCGCTGCACCTCCTCAGGCGTGAGCGGCTCAACGGCCCGGTCCGCGGGCTTCACCTCGCCGCGCGCGATCGCCTGGTTGACCAGCGCCTCGATCTTGGGCGGGGCGCATTGACGGATATAGCCGTGCACCTGCCCGAGCAGCTCGCCCTCGTTGGCTGGCGCCTGGGCAAGGGCGTCGCTGGTGCGATAGGCGTTCTGCGCCTTCTCGACGAGGCCCATCACCCCGCTCGGCTCGAGCGCGTAGAGGAACGTCTCATAGTAGCTGTCGACGAGGCTGCTCGCGAGGCCGAAGGCCGCCGCGGCCGCCGCGATCCCGACCGAGCCGGCCCCGGTGATCGCCATGATCCCGGTGGTCGCCGAGCCGATCAGCGCGGTCGAGCGGGTGATCGTGTTGCGCGTGCGGTTGGCCCAGAAGATCGCGTCCAGATAGGCGTCGCATTCGGTGTCGATGAAGGCGAAGGCGGCCGACCGGGCGGCGAGGAGCTGCATCTCGGTGGTGAGAGCCGGTGCCGGCGCGTCGGGCGTCTGCGGGTCGTAGACATAGGTCGGACCGAAGCGGCGCAAATAGGCGATCACCTGCGCCTGCTCCTCCGCGGTCGCTTCGGTGATCTGGGGGCCGGGCGAGCCGAGCAGCGCCGTGCGCTCAAAGGTCCGTTGGACATCCGAACAGCCGCCGGCGGTGAGCGCGAAGACGGGCAGGAGAATGATCGCCGATCGGAACATCGTGTGAAAACCTCCGCTTCATCGAAATTGCGTCGAGTCACTCACGCTCCCGTGAAACTGGTTAACAAATGTTTAACGAATCGTGCCGGTGGGGGCGCGATGGCCCCGTCCCTGCAGGCGGGCAGGACCCCGCAGGCGGGCAGGACCCCGCAGGCGGGCAGGACCCGGTGGGCGTGGCGGCCCCAAGCCGGTCAGCTCAGGGCGCGCCGGTGCGGTTCACGCAGGCTCGGCCGCAGGTCCGGTCGGCCCCTCGGGCGGGGCGGCGGCGGCGTCGCGGGCGCCGCGGCGATCGGTCATGAAGCGCTCGAACTCGGCGCGGTCCTTGGCCCGGCGGAGCTGCTCGAGGAAGCCCGAAAACGCCTCCTGCTCCTCCTCGAGGCGCCGCAGCGTCTCCTCACGATACTCGTCGAAGGCCGCGTTGCCCGTGGGCCGGTCCATCCGCCGGCCGAAATCGCGCCACTGGCGCCGTGTCTTGCATCCCATTCTTCCACTCCAGATCATATAGCCGAGGATCGCGAGGCCGACCGGCCAGACCACGATGAAGCCGAGCACCATCGCCCCGATCCAGGCCGGCATCCCCCAACGATCGAGGGTCTCTTCCGCGGCGTGCAGCCAGCCGATCGCACGCTCCGCCACTTCGGTCATCCTGTCCTCCGAACTCCGTGACGCTCTATGTGAATGTTATTCACATTAACACAGATGGCAGGGCAGCTGTCCGGTTTCAAGCGGGGCAGATGCGAAATCCCGTCGGATCAGGCTTCGGGCAGCAGGCCGAGCCCGCGGAGATAGATCGCGACGCCCGATTCGAGGAGATCCTCTGCCGGGATCGGGCTCCGCCGCCCGCCGCCATCCGCTGCGAAGAGCGCGGTGACCCCGTGGCTGAGCGCCCAGATGTGGTAGGCCATCATCGCGGCGGGCGGGCGCCGGCTCTCGGGCAGCGCCTCGGCCAGACGCGCGCAGGCGCGGCGCAGCACCTCGAAGGCCCGGTGCCCGGCTGCGCGCAGGCCCGGATCGTCGACCGGCCCGACCCGCGGGTCGAACATCGCGGCAAAGGCCGCCGGCTCGGCACGGGCGAAGGTGAGATAGGCGGCCGAGACCGCCTCGAAGGCCGCGAGCGGTGAGGGCTGCCCGCCATTCCACGCCGCCTCGAGCCGCTCGGCGAAGAGATCGAAGCCCCGCTTGGCGGTCTCGGCGATCATCTCCTCGCGGTTCTGGAAATGGCGGTAGGGGGCGGCGGCCGACACGCCCGCGCGGCGTGCCACCTCGGCGAAGGTGAACCCGGCGACGCCCTTCTCGGCGATCAGCGCGCGCGTCGCCTGGATCAGCGCCTCGCGGAGATTGCCGTGGTGGTAGCCGCGCCGGCCGCCCCTGCTCCCGTCCGGATCGCCGTCTCCATCGCGGCCGTCGGTGCTGTCAGCCTTGCCCATGCCCGGCGATATAGCCCGCAGACGCGGCCCCCGCGAGCGCTCAGAGGTCGATCCGCCCGATCATCAGCGAGAAGTCGTCGGGGTCGGCCTCGATGCGAAACCCCAGCCGCTCGGCAAGCGCGAGCATCGCGGCGTTCTTGCGCGAGATGATCCCCCAGACATGGCGCATGCCGCGGGCGCGCCCCTCGTCGAGCGCGGCCTGGAGCGATATGCGGCCAAGCGAGCGGCCCTGCTGGTCGGCGCGGATCGAGACGGAGAACTCCGCATCCTCGCGCCCCGGCGCGCCCATCAGCCGCGCGCCGCCGAGCACATCGCTGTCGTCCTCCTCTGGCGTGAGCACCAGGCAGAACTCGCAGTCGGGCCGCGCGATGGTGGCGAAGTCGCGCGCCATCTCGTCGGTCAGATGGGGCACGGTGTCGAGCATCCGGAGGCGCTTCTGCCGGTCGGAATACATGTCGTAGCCGCGCTGGAGCGACACGGCGTCGTCCGGTCGGATGTGCCGGAGCCGAAGGCGTGCGCCGTCGCGCGCCGTCACCCATTTCGGATAGTCCACCGCGCTCGCCTTGAGCATCCGCGACCTCCCCATCAGCCGCGCCAGTATAGCCGACCGGGCGCGGCGGCGCAGCGGAGATCTCGCAGCCGCTCAGGCGAGGCTGCCGTCCGGTCCGATGCGGGAGGCGCCGCCCATATAGGGCCGGACCGCCTCGGGCAGGGTGACCGAGCCGTCCGCCTCCTGGCCGTTCTCCACCACCGCGATCAGGCAGCGCCCGACCGCCAGGCCCGAGCCGTTGAGCGTGTGCAGGAACTCCGGCCGCTTCTCGCCCTCACGGCGGAACCGCGCAGTCATCCGGCGCGCCTGGAAATCGCCGCAGGTGGAGCAGGAGGAGATCTCGCGGAAGCGGTCCTGCCCCGGCAGCCACACCTCGATGTCATGCGTGCGGCGCGCGCCAAAGCCCATATCGCCCGTGCAGAGCACCACCGTGCGATAGGGCAGCCCGAGCCGCTCGAGGATCCCCTCGGCACAGCGCGTCATCCGCTTGAGCTCGGCATCGCACTCCTCGGGCCGGGAGATCGAGACCATCTCCACCATCTCGAACTGGTGCTGGCGCAGGATCCCC
Organism: uncultured Limibaculum sp.; assembly: GCA_964406355.1. Lineage (GTDB taxonomy): Bacteria > Pseudomonadota > Alphaproteobacteria > Rhodobacterales > Rhodobacteraceae > Thermohalobaculum. Next base: position 1,377 of record CAYORO010000068.1, on the reverse strand, counting down.
GTCACGTCCTTGCCGGCCGAGCCCGCCTCGGAGCGAAAGCACTGGCTGTGCGCGGTCAGGCGCTTCGGCAGCGCGGCCTCGTCAAGGATCTCGCCGGCGACGAGATTGGTCAGCGTCACCTCCGAGGTCGGGATCAGCCACCATCCGGTCTCGGTCCGGTAGAGGTCCTCGGCGAATTTCGGGAGCTGCCCGGTGCCGGTCATCGCCTCGTCGCGCACCAGCACCGGGGTCCAGACCTCGGTGAGCCCGTTCTCGGTGATGTGGGTGTCGAGCATGAACTGGGCGAGCGCCCGGTGCAGGCGTATGAGGCTGCCGGTCAGCACCATGAAGCGGCTGCCCGAGAGCTTCGCGGCGCGCTCGAGATCGAGCCCTGCGGCCGCGGCGGGGATGTCGAAATGCTCGCGCGGGGCGAAGTCGAAGGTCCGCGGCGTGCCCCAGCGGCGAAGCTCGACATTGGCGTCCTCGTCCGCGCCGTCCGGCACCGTGTCGAGCGGCCGGTTGGGCAGCCCCATCAGCAGCGCCTCCAGCGCCTCGTCCTCGGCCTTGGCCTCGGCCTCGAGGCGGGCGATCAGATCCTTCTTCTCGGCGACGAGGGCGCGCAGGCGCTCGAACTCCGCCTCGTCGCCGCGGGCCTTGGCCTGGCCGACCTCCTTCGAGGCCGCGTTGCGCTCGGCCAGCGCCGCCTCGGCCGCGGTGATGCGCTCGCGCCGGGCCGCGTCGATCATCAGGATCGTCTCCGACTGCGCCGGCAGCCCGCGCCGCGCGAGCGATGCGTCAAACCCCTCGGGGTTCTCGCGGATCAGCCGGATGTCGTGCATGGGTGCCTCCCTGCGGTTGCCGGCGCCTCTATGCCCCAGCCCCGCCGGGCGTGCCAGCCTCCCCCTGCCGTGTCAGCCATGCGTCGTAGTCGGGGTCGGGTTGGAAGGCTAGAATCGGATGGCGCGTCTTCCAGTCCTCCGGCATCTCGATGCCCTTCGGCAGTTGGGTCTCCCGATCACCGAAGGCTGACTTGACAGCGGCCTGCGTCAGGTTTGTCGTCTCGCGAAGATCCGCCGATCTGAGGGACGTGCGGGCGATGTAACAGTCCCACAGATTGGCGGATCTTAGATTAGCCCACTTGAGGTTCGCCCCCTCCATCCTCGCCATGGTGAGGTCCGCCCCCTCCATCTTCGCCCCGCGCAGGCTCGCCCCCTCCAGCCGGGTTTCGCGGAGATCGGCATGGGCGAAGTCGAGTCCGGAGAGGTCGAGGCCCTGCAGATTGGCGCGCCGGAAATCGAGGCGGAACGGCTCGGGCTTGCGCTCCCGCTCCATCCGGCGACGCTGCTCGCGCCGCCGGCCGATGACGGCGAAGGCCGCCTGCACATCGGCGCGCAGCGG
>CAYORO010000067.1:0-14732 GCA_964406355.1 uncultured Limibaculum sp. | reverse complement strand
CCTTGTTGGTGTCGATCACGAAGAGCATGTCCGGCAGGCCGCCCATCTCGCGGATCCCGCCAAGCGCGAGCTGCAGCTTGGTGCGCTCGCGATCGAGGTTGAGCCGCTCCTTCTTGGTGAAGCCCGCCGCGCCGTCCTCGAGCCGGTCGTCGAGCTCGCGCAGGCGGTTGATCGAGTTCGACACCGTCTTCCAGTTGGTCAGCGTGCCGCCGAGCCAGCGGTGGTTCATGAAGTACTGCGCCGAGCGCTGCGCGCAGTCCGCGAGCGGCTGCTGCGCCTGGCGCTTGGTGCCGACGAAGAGGATGCGCCCGCCCTTGGCCACGACCTCGCGCATGGCGTTGAGGGCCGCGTCGAGCAGCGGCAGCGTCTGCGTCAGGTCGATGATGTGGATGCCGTTCCGATCCCCATAGATGAAGTCGCTCATCTTTGGGTTCCAGCGGTGGGTCTGGTGCCCGAAATGCACGCCAGCTTCCAAAAGCTGGCGCAGGCTGAGCTCTGGCAGCGCCATGGTCCGTGTCCTTTCCGGTTTCGCCTCGGCGAGGATCAGGGGCAGTGCCCCAACCGGTGGACCGACGGGGATGTCTCCCGCCGCCGGCCCGCCCTCGCCTGTGGATATCTGCCGCGGCCTATACGCCGCCCCGCAGCCGCGCGCAAGGGCGCGCGGCGCCGAGGAAGCGTGCGCCACCGACGTCGACGCCCCCGATCGCTATCCATGGATGTCAACGCATGGGATGAAGATCAGCCAGGGCAGGACGACTGCGAACCTTTGATCTCGACAGATCTCCTCAATCTCATCGGCGAAGACCAAGGGCCTCGACCTAACAAATTCGATATTGGTTCATGAAGTCCGATGCGCGCATCAATCGCCGACGAGGCCGCACCCCGACATCGCGCGAAAACTGGCGGCGCCAATGCTTTGCGCAGCCGAAAGCGTGAGCACATGCTTTATCGGCCGCGGCACCAACCCGCCTCTGCCCGTGGACTTGTGCCAGAGCGCGCCGATCAACGCTTTCGGTCTTGGCAAGTGCGACCAAACCAGTTGTAATCGCTCTCGGCGGGTCTTAAGTTCAGAATGGAAGTCCGTGAATTTGCCCGCACATTGGGAGCCGCGCGTTAGGCGTTACATTCCGACAGAAATGGGAGAGCACAGATGGCAGACCAAAAGACAATGCAGTCAATCGACAAAGCGGTCATGGACTTCGAGAAAGCGGTCCACAAAGACTTGCCCAAAATGATGCAGCTTTCTGACAAGATCAGAGATGAGAAGATGGCCAACGTGAAGAAGACGATGGTCCAGGAACTCGCTGCGATGTCAGCGCCGATCAAGAAGGCCGCTAAGGCGCTGGAAGGTGCGATTGCCAAGATCGGCAAGGATGTCCACAAGGATGACAAGTCGGTCAGCAACCACCTCAACGTCGTGGTGCGCCATCTGAACCAGATCATGCCTGGCAGATGCAGCCTGCAGGTCTCGGCCAAGGCCAAAGGCAACACGATCAGCGTGGCGGTGAAGTGACACCTGGCACCAGACCGTGATCCGGCAGGAGGACTTCCGCGACGACTCCGAGATCGACCGGGCAATAGACAATGCGGCCGCCGTTCAGACGGTCGTGCGCCGGATGCGCGACCAGATCTTTGTGCTGCAGGCGACTCTCGACCAAGTAGATCGGCAAGGGCCCGCGTTACCCGCCGTCGCGGCGGGCTCGCACAAGTACATCCGGCTCGATCTGAGGAACTTCTTCCCCGGCGTCTTTCTCCTCGAGGAGTTCCTCGCCGAAGATCCCGACTATGCCCATCCGACGCGCCGTCATCGTCCGGTACGGTTCGTCGACGCCGGCTGCGGCACCGGCCGCATCGTGGCCCTGCTGAGAGCGACGAACCGATTCGGCTTCAACGAGGTGTGTGGGTTCGATCTGTCGGAGGAGCTGATCACCTGCGGTCGCAGTCGATTTGGCTTGTCCGAGCGCGATCTTTTTGTCGCTGACGCCATGGACTACGATTACAGCAAGCACGATGTGATCTATTTCTTTCGCCCGTTCGAAGACGATGCATTGCAACGCGAGTTCGAGGCGCGCGTGGTCGAGCGGATGCGGACCGGCGCCTACATCCTCGCCTTCTCGTCGCTCGCGCTCGACGACGACCTGCGGCTAGAGCGGTGCGACCTGATCGCCGGGATCTACAAGAAGCTCTGAACCACCTCAGCCGAGGATGCGCTCGACCATCTCGCGGGTGTTCTTCGAGAGCGTCGGCACCGCGGCCATGCGCTCGAGCTCGCCGCGCATGCGGGCCTGACGGTCCTCGGTGTAGCGCCGCCAGCTCTCGAAGGCAGCGGTCAGCCGTGCCGCCGTCTGCGGGTTCACCGGATCGAGGGTGAGCAGCCAGTCCGCGACGAAGCGATAGCCCGCGCCATCCGACTGGTGGAAGCCCGTGGCGTTGCCCATGGCGAAGGCGCCGACCACCGAGCGGAAGCGGTTCGGCGTCTTCCAGGCGAAGTCGGCGTGCTCGGTCAGGGCGCGCGCACGGGCCACGGGGTCGCCCGCCGGGGCCATCGCCTGCACGCCGAACCACTTGTCGATCACCAGCGAGTCGCCCGCGTGGCGGGTCTCGAAGGCGGCGAGGCGGTCCGCGGCGCCGGTCGCGCCCTCGACGACGAGCGCCGAGAGGGCGGCCATCCGGTCGGTCATGTTGTCGGCGGCGTCGTATTGCGCCGCGGCACGGGCGGCGCCCTCGGGCGTGGCCATCAGGATCCCGAGGCAGCGGTTGCGCAGGCTGCGCCGTCCGGCCGAGGCGGCGTCGGGGCTGTAGGGGCCGTCGACCCGCATCGCGGCATAGGTCTCGGCGAGCGGACCGCTCAGGCTCTCGGCCAGCGCCGCCCGCATCGCCCGCCGCGCGGCGAAGATCGCGTCGGGGTCGGCGAGCCCGCCGCGCGCGGCCATGGCACCGGCGAGCTCGTCCTCAGATGGAAGACCCAGCGCCAGCGCCCGGAACGCCGGATCGAGGGCCTCCTCCGCGAGCAACCGGCCGAGCGCCGCGACCCAGGGCTCGGGCACCGCGGCGCCGTCGACGACCCCGAGCGCCACATCGACCGCATAGGCGTGGCCGACCTCCCAGCGCGTCACGGCATCCGTGTCATGCGCCAGCAGGAGCGCGCGCTCGGCCTCGGAGATCGCGCGCTCGAGGATCACAGGGGCCGAGAAGCCCCGGGCGAGCGAAGCCGTGGGGCGCTCGGGCAGCTCCCAGCTCCAGCTCCGCTCGGCCGTGTCGAGCTCGAGGACCGTCGTCGGCACTAGCTCGCGCCCGTCGGCTGCGAGGAGGCCCGTCGCAACCGGGATCACGAGGGGCCGTTTCTCGGCCTGGCCGGGGGTCGGCGGCGTCTCCTGCGACAGCGTCAGCGTATAGCGCCCGCCCTCCCAGCTCTCGGCGACGCGAAGGCGCGGCGTGCCCGCCTGGCTCCACCACAGAGCGAATTGCGAGAGATCGCGCCCGCAGGCATCCTCGAAGCACTGGCGGAACTCCTCGATGGTGCAGGCCTGCCCGTCATGGCGCTCGAAATAGAGATCGAGTGCGCGGCGGTAGCCCTCGGCCCCCACCAGCACGGCGAGCATCCGGATGACCTCGGCGCCCTTCTCGTAGACCGTGGCGGTATAGAAGTTGTTGATCTCCACATACTCCTCGGGCCGCACCGGATGGGCGAGCGGGCCCGCATCTTCCGGGAACTGCCGCGCCCGGAGCGCCAGCACATCGGCGATGCGCTGCACCGGAGCCGAGCGTGCGTCGGCCGAGAAGCACTTGTCGCGGAAGACCGTCAGCCCTTCCTTGAGGCAGAGCTGGAACCAGTCCCGACAGGTGATCCGGTTGCCGGTCCAGTTGTGGAAGTACTCATGCGCGACGATCGACTCGATGCGCTCATAGTCGGTGTCGGTCGCGGTGTCGGGGCTCGCCAGCACATAGCGCGAGTTGAAGATGTTGAGCCCTTTGTTCTCCATCGCACCCATATTGAAGTCGTCGACGGCGACGATCTGGAAGATGTCGAGGTCGTACTCCCGGCCATAGGCGCGCTCGTCCCAGACCATCGAGCGCTTGAGCGCGTCCATCGCATAGGCGCATTTGCCCTCGTCGCCCGGGCGCACCCACAGCGCGAGATCGACGCCTGCGCCCGACATCGTGGTGCAGCGGTCGTGATGGGCCACCAGATCGCCGGCCACCAGCGCGAAGAGATAGGCGGGCTTGGGATGCGGGTCGTGCCAGAGCGCCCAGCGGCGGTCGCCGGTCGTGCCGCTCTCGCCGGGATTGCCGTTGGAGAGGAGCACCGGCAGCTCGGCCGGCGCCTCGATCCGCACGGTGAAAGGCGCCATCACGTCCGGGCGGTCCGGGTAGTAGGTGATCTTGCGAAAACCCTCGGCCTCGCACTGGGTGCAGTACATGCCGCCCGAGAGATAGAGGCCCTCGAGCGCTGTGTTGGCCGCGGGATCGATCTCGGTCTCGCAGTGCCAGAGGATCCGCGGGCCGGCGAGCCGCGCGGCCGGCACCGTCAGCCCCTCGGCGTCGATCCGGAACTCGTCCTCGGCGAGCGGCGCGCCGTCGATCTTGGCGCCGCGGAAGACCAGCGCGCGCCCGTCGAGGCGGAGATCGGCGAGCGGCGTGCCGGCATAGACAGGGTTGCGGGCGAACACGATATGGGCGGTCACGCGCGTGGCGCTGGGCGCCAGGTCGAACTCCAGCCGGACCTCCTCGACGAGCCAGTCGGGCGGGCGGTAGTCGGCGAGGCGGGTCCGGCTCTGGCTCGGATGGGTGTCGGTGCGCATTCGGTCCTCCAGCGGGGTCGCGCTATCGGAGACCGGGCGGGCCGTGCGGTCAAGTCCGCCTGTGGTCCGGTTCAGAGGCCTTCCGCAGGGCGGCGGGATCGCGTAACAGAGCCGGGCGAACGGGGAGGGCACCGATGGCGCGCGCGGCAACGGGGAAGGCGAAAGCGGGTGCCGGCCGACCCGCGAAACCCCGCAAGCCCCGCGGCAAGAAGGCCCAGGCCGAGGCGGCCCGCGCGGAGCGCCGGCGCTGGGCGATCTGGGCCGCGGCGGTCATCCTCGGTGTGCTCGCGGTCCGGCTCGCGGTTAACGCGGCGGCGCTGATCCCGCCGCACTTCGACGAGGCGCAGTATTGGGCCTACGGGCAGGAGCTCGCCTGGGGCTATCTCTCGAAGCCGGCCGGGGTGGGCGCGCTGATCCGCGCGAGCACCGATGTGCTGGGCGACACGCTCTTCGCGCTGCGGTTGCCGAGCCCGCTCGCCCATGCCGGGATCGCGGCGCTCCTGTTCCTCGTCGCGACGCGGATCTGGGACGGGCGCACCGGGTTCTGGGCCGCGGCCGGCTACACCGCCGCGCCCGGGGTTACGGCCTCGGCGATGATCGTCTCGACCGATCCGCCGATGATGCTCGGCTGGGCGGCCGCCCTCTATGCGATGCTGCGTGCGGGCGAAGACGGGCCACGGCAGCGCCAGCTCCTCTGGTGGGCGGCCTGCGGCGCGGCGATCGGGCTCGCGGTGCATGCGAAGTACACCGCCGTGGCGTTTGGCGTCGGCGCGCTCGGCTACGGGCTCTTCTCGGCGCGGGAGCGCGATCTTGGGGGCGCGGCGCTTGCGGTGGCGGTGGCGACGCTCGTCGTCCTGCCCAACATCCTGTGGAATGCCGAGCACAGCTTTGCGACCTTTGCCCATGTCGCCGAGGATGCCGATCCGGGCGAGGGCTATCTCAACCCGCTCGCCTTTCTCGAGTTCACCGGTGCGCAGCTCGGCGTGATCGGGCCCGTCTTCTTCGCGGCGATCCTGGCGGCGCTCTGGTGGCGCGGCGAGTGGCGGGCCGAGTGGGGCATGCGCCTGATCGCGTGGCAGACCTTCGCGCTCCTTCTGCCGATCGCGGCGCTCGCCTTCGCGACGCGGGCCCAGCCGAACTGGGCGGCGCCGGCCTATCTCGGGGGCGCAATCCTGGCGGCGCGCTGGCTGGTGACGCGCGACTGGCGGCGCGCGCTCCAGGCCCAGCTCTGGACGGGCGGGGTCGCGGCGGTCGCGGTGATCGGCCTGGCGGCGCTCTATGCGGACCGGGCGACCGAGCTGCCGCGCTGGGCGGATCCGTTCAAGAAGATGCGGATCGGGCCGGAGTTCTGTGCCCGCGCGCTCAGCGTGATGGACGAGATGGGGGCGGAGGTGTTGCTCTCCGACAGCCGGCGGCGGCTCTCGGAATGCATGTTCCTCGGCGGGCTGGGCTGGGACCGGGTGGCGGTCTGGAACCCCGACCGGCTGCCCGACACCCATCACGAGCTCGTCGCGACCCTCCAGCCGGGTGACCGTCGGCCGATGGTGCTCGCGGTGCTGCACGGGGCCCAGGCGGCGGAGATCGCGGCGCGCTTCGAGATCGCCGAGGAGATCGAGGTCGACCGCTTCCCCACCCATGCCGACCGCGAGATGCGCTACGCGATCTGGTATGTTGAGGGTTTTCGCGGCTACGACCTCCGCTACTGACCGGGCTCACGGCGTCGACCCCCCTGTTGCGATGCCACCCGCCCCGGCCCCGCCCCGGCCCCGCCGAGGCCCCGCCCGCCCGGGCGACTGCGGCGACGGGCCGAGACGTCCCGCGCCCCATCGGCCTCGGCGGGGCCGGGGGCGCGCCGCAGGCGGCACCGGGTCTGGCGATGGCGCTCTAGCCGTCGGCCCAGGGCGGGGGGCGGCGCTCGAAGAAGGCCCTGATCCCGGCGGCCGCTTCCTCGGTCTCCCAGCGGTCTGCGAGGGCCTCGACCGTCGCCTCGACGGTCTCTGCCGACGGGCTCCCGAGCAGCCGGCGCATCAGCCGCTTGGCGTCTGCCACGGCGCCGGGGGCGGTCGCGAGCGCCGGCGCGATCTCGGCCTCGACCGCCGTGTCGAGCGCCGTGTCGAGCTCCTCTGCGGGCACGGCGCGCGCGAGGAGCCCGAGCTCCACGGCCTCGGGGGCAGGGATCCGTCGCGCGCTGAGAAACGGGCCGCGCGCCCGTGCGCCCGTGCGGGCCAGAACGAAGGGGGCGATCGTCGCCGGGATCAGCCCGAGCCGCGTCTCGGTGAGGGCGAGTTCGGCCCCGTCCGCCGCGATTGCCACATCGGCGACCGCGACGAGCCCGAGCCCGCCGCCGAGCGCCCGGCCCTGCACGCGGGCGATCAGCGGCACCGGCAGCGCGTCGAGCGCGCCCAGCATCCCGGCGAGCGCGCGTGCGCCCTCGATCCGGGTGGCGCGCGGCGCCGCCATCTGCGTGCGCATCCAGTCGAGATCGGCCCCGGCCGAGAAGCTCGGCCCCTCGGCCGCCAGCACCGCCACGCGGAGATCCCCCCCGGCGCCGGCGCGCCCCGCGATCTCGTCCGCGATCCGCGCGAGCGCGTCGATCATCGCCCGGTTCATGGCGTTGTGCTTCTCGGGCCGGGCGAGCGTGATCCGGGCCACGCCGCGGGGGTCGGTCTCGAGACGAACGGTGTCGGTCATGGCTGCTCCGTCAGCTGCTTGGCGTGGTTCGCGACCGCGGCTACTGCGCCGCTGTCGATGCCGGTCTCCCACCCCTCGGCGGCCAGGAAGGTGAGGAGCCGCTCCGTGGCGAGGTTGCCGCGCGCGCCCGGCGCAAAGGGGCAGCCGCCAAGTCCCGCGACCGAGCTGTCGAAGATCCGGATCCCGGCCGAGAGGGCAACAGCGACGCTCTCGAGCGCGCGGCCGTTGGTGTCGTGGAAATGCCCCGCCAGGCGCGCGGCCGGCGTGACGTGGAGCACGGCCTCGAGCACCGCCGCCACGGTCTCGGGCGTGCCCTGGCCCGTGGTGTCGCCAAGCGAGACCTCGGCCGCGCCGAGCGCCAGCAGCGCTTCGGTGACGCGGGCGACCGCCGTGGGCGCGACCGGCCCCTCATAGGGGCAGTGGACGACACAGGAGACATAGCCGCGCAGGCGAACCCCGTCGCGCGCCGCCGCTCGGGCCACGGGCTCGAAGCGGGCCAGGCTCTCGGCAATGCTCGCCGCGATGTTGCGCGCGGAGAACGTCTCCGTGGCTGCGGCGAAAACCGCGACCTCGTCCGCGCCCGCCGCCCGGGCCGCCTCGTAGCCCCTGAGATTCGGCACGAGCGCCGTGTAGGCGACCCCCGGCGCCCGCGCGATGCCCGCCATCACCGCGGCCGCGTCGGCCATCTGCGGCACCCGGCGGGGCGAGACGAAGGCCGTCGCCTCGATCCGGCGGAGCCCCGTGGCCGAGAGCCGGTCGATCAGCGCGATCTTCTCCGATGTCGGGATCTGACACGGCTCGTTCTGGAGCCCGTCGCGCGGACCAACCTCGACGATCTCCACCCGTCGCTCGCGGGTCATCGGGTCTCCTCCGGCGCGAGGCGGAGGAGCACCGCGCCCTCGGCGACATGCTCGCCGATCCGGGCGCTCACCTCGGCGACGATGCCGTCGCGCGGCGCGGCGAGGCTGTGCTCCATCTTCATCGCCTCGAGCACCACGAGCGGTGTCCCGCGGGTGACTGCCAGGCCCGGCTGTGCGGCAACTGCCCGGACGACGCCCGGGAGCGGCGCGGTGAGCGTGTCGGCGGCGCCCGGGTCGCTCTCGCGGGCGGCGGCCGGGTCGGGGCGCGAGAGGCGGAGCCGGGCACCGTCACGGACCAGCATGACACCGTCGCCGTCTGGGTGGATCCGCACGGGTCCGGAGGGGCCGTCCTTTGCGCCGACCTGCCAGAGCGGGCCGCCGAGCGATCGCGCCGTCAGATGGATGCCTTCCGCCGTTTTGTCCCGGGTGATCTCGGCCTCGATCGTCAGGGAGCCTCGCGCCTCCGCCACGCGATAGGCGACCGCGATCGGTGCGCCTCGGGCCAGGAGCGTCGCATGGCTCCGGCCATCGCCCCAGGGCCGCCAGAAGGCATGGCGCTCCGGCGGGAGCTGGCGCCCGAGCGCCGCCGCCGCCAGCGCGAGATCGGCGAGGGTCGGCTCGGGGCGCGCAGTGAGCGCGTCGAGGTGCCGCGCGATCAACCCGGTGTCGAGGTGGCCGGCCTCCACGTCACGATCCCCCAGAAGCCGCTCGAGAAAGGTCAGATTGGTCGTGACCCCCGCGAGATGCGTCTCCGCCAGCGCCTCAGTGAGCCGTGCAAGGGCGGCTGCGCGCGTCGGCCCATGGGCGATCAGTTTCGCGAGCATCGGATCGTAATGCGGGCTGACATGGTCGCCGGCCGCGACCCCCGCATCGACGCGCACGTCTTCGGGCCAGGCGAGCGCGGAAATCCGGCCCGTGGCGGGGCGAAACCCCTCCGCCGGGTCCTCGGCATAGAGCCGCGCCTCGATCGCATGGCCGCTCAGCGGGATCTCGTGCTGAGCCAGAGGCAGGGGCTCGCCCGCCGCGACTCGGAGCTGCCACTCCACGAGATCGATCCCCGTCACCGCCTCGGTCACCGGATGCTCGACCTGCAGCCGCGTGTTCATCTCGAGGAAGTAGACCCCATCGGGCGTCATCCGGTCGGCATCCACGATGAACTCGACCGTGCCGGCACCGACATAGCCGACCGCCTCGGCTGCCCGGATCGCCGCGCCGGTGACCGCGCGCCGCAGCGTGTCGGTCATGCCGGGCGCCGGGGCCTCCTCGATCACCTTCTGGTGGCGGCGCTGGAGCGAGCAGTCCCGCTCGAAGAGATGCACCACCCGGCCCTCATGGTCGGCAAAGATCTGGACCTCGATATGCCGCGGGGTCTCCACATAGCGTTCGATCAGCAGGGCCGCGTTGCCAAAGGCCGAGAGCGCCTCGGACCGGGCGCGCGCGAGCGCCGGGACCAGGTCTTCGGGCCGGTCGACCCGGCGCATGCCGCGCCCGCCGCCCCCGGCCGCGGCCTTGACGAGCAGCGGATACCCGATGCGCGTGGCCTCTGCGGCGATGCGGGCATCGTCCTGCGCGCCGCCGTGATAGCCCGGCACCACGGGCACGCCCGCCGCCTCCATCCGCCGCTTGGCCTCGTGTTTGAGTCCCATGGCGCGGATCGCCGCCGGGGGCGGCCCGACCCAGACGAGCCCGGCGCCGATCGCCGCCTCGGCGAACGCAGCGTTCTCCGAGAGAAAGCCATAGCCCGGATGCACCGCGTCTGCGCGCGTTGCATGAGCTGCCTCAAGGAGACGGTCACCGGCCAAATAGCTCTCAGCCGCGGGCGCAGGCCCGATCGCGACCGCCCGGTCGGCGACCCGGACATGGAGCGCGTCGCGATCCGCCTCGGAGTAGACCGCCACCGTCTCGATACCGAGGCGCCGGGCGGTGCACGCGATACGGACCGCGATCTCCCCGCGATTGGCGATCAGCAGCCGGCGGATCATGGCAGCGCCTCGCCTCGGCCTGCGACGGCTTGACCGACGTCAACGCGGAACGGGCCGGGCTTGGTGACACTCGCGCCAGACAGCAACCCTCGGCCGAGGTGGCCCCGCCACCCGCGCCCCGGTGATGGAGACCCCCCATGCCCAAGATCCCGCATGCCGCGCGCCTCGCCGCCGGCTCCCTCGTCGCGACGCTCGCGCTCGCCGTTGCTCTGCCAGCCGCCGCCGAGATCGACGGCGCCGACGAGTTCGCCCGGCGCTGCGCGGTCTGCCATGGCGACAGCGGCTCGGGCGACGGCCCATACGGCATGTTCCTGACCGTGCCGCCCGCCGACCTCACCCGCCTCTCGGTGGAGAACGGCGGGCGCTTCCCGTTCGAGGAGGTCTACCGGATCATCGACGGGCGCACCGAACTGCGCGCCCACGGGCCGCGCGAGATGCCGATCTGGGGCTACGAATACCGCCGCCTCGCCGATTTCGAGAGCGATGCCGAACGAGGCGGCAAGTCGGCCGAGACCGAGGTGAGCGAGAAAATCCTCGGCCTTATCGAGCATCTGCGGACGCTCCAGGTCTCCCAGTGATCCCGGCATCGCCGCTCATCCGCGCAGCTCGGCGAGGGCTGCGCGGAGATGGCCGGCGTTGACGGCGTCGAAGCCGACGAGGAGCACGCGCGCGATGCCCGGCGTCTCGGACAGGGTGTCGGCGACGGCCCGGACGGCCGTGCGGGCGGCCTCGTCCGGCGGATAGCCGTAGATCCCGGTCGAGATCGCGGGGAAGGCGATCGAGGCGAGCCCCTCCGCCTCGGCGATCTCGAGCGCGCGGCGGTAGCAGGCGGCGAGCAGTGCGGGCTCGCCGGCATCGCCGCCCCGCCAGACCGGGCCGACCGCGTGGATCACATGGGCGGCCGGGAGGGCGTGGCCGCCTGTGATCTTGGCCCCGCCCGTGGCGCAACCGCCGAGCTGCGCGCAGTCCTCGGCGAGCCCGGGACCCGCCGCCCGGTGGATCGCGCCGCAGACCCCGCCGCCCGGCGCGAGGTCGGTGTTGGCCGCGTTGACGATCGCGTCCACCTCGAGCCGGGTGATGTCGCCCTCGACGATCTCGATCCGGTCCATGCCTGCCTCCTCACATCCGCAAAACGCCGAAGCGGGTCTCGCGCGGCGGGGCGTTTGCGGCGGCGCGGAAAGAGAGGGCGAGGGCCGTGCGGGTCTCGCGCGGGTCGAGGATGCCGTCGTCCCAGAGCCGCGCCGAGGCATAGAGGGGGTGCGACTGCGCCTCGAACTGCGCGAGGATCGGCGCCTTGACCGCCTCCTCGTCCTCATCCGTCCAGGTGCCGCCCTGCCGCGCGACGCTCTCCCGCCTGAGCGTCGCCAGCACGCCCGCCGCCTGAAAGCCGCCCATCACCGCGATCCGTGCGGATGGCCAGCTCCAGAGGAACCGCGGCTGATAGGCCCGCCCGCACATCCCGTAGTTCCCCGCACCGAAGGAGCCGCCCACCAGCAGCGTCACCTTGGGCACCTCGGCGCAGGCGACGGCCGCCACGAGCTTCGCCCCGTGGCGCGCGATCCCGCCATGCTCGGCAGCGCGGCCCACCATGAAGCCCGTGACGTTCTGCAGGAACAAGAGCGGCACGCCGCGCTGGCAGCAGAGCTGGATGAAATGCGCGCCCTTCGCCGCGCTCTCGGACTGGAGGATGCCATTGTTGGCCAGCACGCCGATCACGCGCCCCTCGATCGCCGCGAAACCGCAGACGAGGCTCTCGCCGAAGCGGCGCTTGAACTCCTCGAGCCGCGAGCCGTCGACGAGCCGGGCGATCACCTCGCGGATGTCATAGGGGATGCGGGTGTCGGGCGGCAGGATCGAGAGGAGCTCGTCGGGATCGTGGAGCGGCGCCTCGCCGGTGGCCTCGGGCTGGGGCGCGCCGGGCAGGCTCGCCACTGCGGTCCGCGCGAGCGCGAGCGCATGGGGCTCGTCCTCGGCCAGGTGGTCCGCCACGCCGGAGAGCCGGGTGTGCACATCGCCCCCGCCGAGCGCCTCGGCCGAGATCTCCTCGCCCGTCGCGGCCATCACCAGCGGCGGGCCCGCGAGGAAGATCGTGCCCCGGTCGCGGACGATGATCGCCTCGTCGGCCATCGCGGGCACATAGGCGCCGCCCGCCGTGCAGCTGCCGAGCACCACCGCGATCTGCGGGATCCCGGCGGCTGACATCCGCGCCTGGTTGTAGAAGATCCGCCCGAAATGGTCGCGATCGGGGAAGACCTCGTCCTGACGCGGCAGGTTGGCGCCGCCCGAGTCCACCAGGTACACACAGGGCAAGCGGCCCTCGGCGGCGATCTCCTGGGCGCGCAGGTGCTTCTTGACGGTCATCGGAAAGTAGCTGCCGCCCTTCACCGTCGGGTCGTTGGCGACCACCAGCGCGTCGCGCCCGTGGATGCGGCCGATCCCGGCGATCAGGCCCGCCGCAGGTGCCTCGCCGCCATAGAGCCCGTGAGCCGCGAACAGCCCGATCTCGAGGAACGGCGAGCCGGGGTCGAGCAGCCGCCCGATCCGCTCGCGCGGGGGGAGCTTGCCGCGACCCACATGTCGGGCGAGCGCCGCCGCGCCGCCACCCCCAAGGGCCGTCTCCGCCGCGTTCCGAATCTCCGCGAGCGCCGTCTCGGTCGCCGCACGGTTGACCTGTGACGCCTCGGAGCGGGGGTCGTGCCGGGAGGCGATCACCGACATTGCGCGCCTGTGCCATAGCCGGGTGCGGTCATCCGCCCGTGGGCCAACGGCGCTTGCGTCGCGGCGACGCGTCGTCCACCACCCCGCCAGTCAGGGAGATGTCCGTGTTCGCCAACCGCGTCAGCGCCGCTTTCCGTCCTCCCTCGGGCGCCTGACCGCCCCGGAGCCGCGGCTCCGCATCCGACCAGTGCCGAGATGACGAGGCGCGCGGGCCAACGCCCGTCGCGAACCCGACATGTATCTCCGTTTCGTGCTGGCCTCGCAGCTCCCGGCGTGCCGGGCCGAGACTGGTCTGTTTCACCGTGCCTATGCGCTCGCCAGGGCGCATCAGGTGCCCGACTGGCTGCGCGCCGAACTCCGCTACGAGCTTGACTGGTTCGACGCCCATCTGCCCGTGCCAAGGCGACTGGTGCGCCGGTCTAAGCGGCGCGGGTCGATCCACGGGATCTGCTGGTTCCGGCCCGAGGCGGGCGAGGCAATCTCGCGCGCTCGCTATGTCGCGTGGCTGATGGAGGAGGCGGGCGAGCCGGTGCGCCCCCTCCAAAGCCGCGACCCTGGCGAGATCCTCTGGCGTGACCCGATGCAGGTGGTCGCAAAGCCCGGGCCCCACGTGCCGCGTGCCTTTCGCTAAGGGCAGCTCTCGCGTCACGTCTCGGCCTCGGGCCGGCTGATGAGGCGCGAGGGGTGGAACTCGAGCAGATGCGCGAGCAGCGCGGCGCCATGCAGCAGGCACTCGCCGAGCGGGGCGGCGGGGCGCCCCTGCGCCATCGCGGTCTCGGGAAGGTCCCGACACCGCTCGGTCGCGGCAGCCCGAAGCTCTGCGACCGCGGCTCTGATCTCGGCCATCTCGGCCGCGGCGTAGCGCCCCTCGAGCCGGTCCAGCAGCGCATGGGTGTAGGCCGACCAGTCGCGGGCCAGCGAGGTGATGCAGTCGGCCCGCAGCGCCGGCGAGGCCGTCTCCGCGCAGGGCGCGGCCAGCACGTCGAGGCATCGCCAGCCGTCGCGCCCGCCCTCGAGCTCGCCGGACAGGCAGCGCGTCGCCTCCTGCACGCCGATCTCCACCGCCCCGGCGGGCTGGGCTAGCGCCACCGCGAGCAGCACGGCCGCACTCTGCATCAGGCGGTCTCCCTGAAGAGCTCGCGCCCGATCAGCATGCGCCGGATCTCCTGGGTGCCGGCGCCGATCTCGTAGAGCTTGGCGTCGCGGAGCAGCCGACCGGTGGGGTAGTCGTTGACATAGCCGTTGCCGCCGAGCGCCTGGATCGCCTCGAGCGCCACCTCGGTCGCCCTGCTGCTGGCGTAGAGGAGGCACCCGGCGGCGTCCTGGCGCGTCGTCTCGCCCCGGTCGCAGGCCGCCGCAACGGCATAGACATAGGCGCGGCTGGCGTTGAGGGCGGTGTACATGTCGGCGATCTTGCCCTGCATCAGCTGGAACTCGCCGATCGGCCGGCCGAACTGCTCGCGCTCGTGGACATAGGGCATCACCACGTCCATCGCGGCCGCCATGATGCCGAGCGGCCCGCCCGCGAGCACCACCCGCTCGTAGTCGAGCCCCGACATCAGCACCGCCACCCCGCGCCCCTCCTCGCCGAGCACGTTCTCGTAGGGCACCTCGACATCCTCGTAGATCTGCTCGCAGGTGTTGGAGCCGCGCATCCCGAGCTTGTCGAGATGCGGCCC
>CAYORO010000066.1:0-15178 GCA_964406355.1 uncultured Limibaculum sp. | reverse complement strand
TTCGCCTGTCACCGATCCCTGGTGCTCGATTTCGGTGTCGGACGGGGCCAGGATCCGGTCCGGACCCTGGTGCGCAGCCTTCTGGAGATCTCGGACGAGACCCAGGCCGACGGCCGGGCCGCCGCAGCCGAGCCGGCGCTCGCCGACGGGGTGGTCGCCGAGGACAACGCGCTTCATCTGCGGGACCTGTTGGACCTGCCCAGGTCGGCGGCGGACCAGGTGCTCTATGACGCGATGAACAACCTCACCCGCAACGCCGGCAAGAGGGCCACCGTGTCGGCGCTCGCCTGCCGGCTCAGCCGGCAGCAGCCGAGGCTCATCGTGGTCGAGGATCTGCACTGGGCGGACGAGATCCTGCTCGAGCAGATCGCCCAGCTTGTGCGCACGCAGGAGATCGCCGAGGCAGAGGGCGTGTCGGACGTGCTGATGCGGCTCCACCACCTCCGGGGCAATCTCCTGTTTCCCAAGGGCGATATCGCGGGCTGCGCGGCCGGACACCGTCAGAGCCTCGTTTATGCGCGCGAGATCGGCTCGGCCGAGGCAGAGGCGCGCGGTCTGGGCGGGGTCGGGGCAAGCGTGATCGGGTCTGCGCGCCGGGTCGGGCATGATCGGGCCGAGCTCAACGCGCAGGCGGCCTGTGTCTTCGCGGCCTGCGAACAGGGCGATTGGCCCGGGGCCGATCTCCATGCGGAGCGGGTCACCGGACTGGCCAACCGGATCGGATCGTTCCGGTTCAACGACGAGGTCCTGGCGTTCCGCGCGCTCCGGCCGAGCGACTGACTCCGGCTCGATGACGGCGAGCCGTCCATTGGATGTCGAGCGAATGGGGCGTTGAACCGGAGTCGCGTGGTGTCTATGCTACCTGCGGTGACCGTCAGCTTGGATTGGATCAGGTGCACAGCTTGGTCCAGGTTGCCACTCCAGCAAATGGACCCTGAGGAATGTCTTCGACGGTCGCGCCGATAGAGATCGGCGTTCTGTTCTCGCAAACGGGATTGACCGCGGTTGTGGAGCGCACCCAACGACAGGCGGCGCTTCTGGCGATCCGGCAGATCAACGCCGCCGGCGGCGTGCTCGGCCGGGAACTGCGCGCCGTGGCAACCGAACCGGCCTCCGATCCACGCCGCTACCACGCCGAAGCGGTGCGACTGCTCGACGGCGGCGTGCGGACGATCTTCGGGTGCTACATGTCGTCGACCCGGCGGGCCGTGCTGCCCGCGATCGAGCAACGCGATGCGCTCCTCTTTTATCCCACCCTGTACGAGGGCTTCGAGTTCTCGTCGCACTGCATTTATTCCGGGGCGGCGCCGAACCAAAACAGCATCTTTCTTGCCGACCATTTGATGCGAAATTATGATAGCCGCTACTTTTTCGTGGGCTCGAACTATGTCTTTCCGTACGAATCAAACCGGATCATGCGCGACTTGCTCCAGAACCGTGGCGGACAGGTCGTCGAGGAGATCTACGTGCCGATGCAGCCGGAGGCCGAGGATATCGACCGGGTTATAGGCAAGATCCGAGAGAGCGCGCCCGTCGTCGTCTTTTCGACCATCGTGGGTGACGCTGCGAAGCAGTTCTATCGGGCCTATGCGCGCGCGGGCTTCGACCGCACGGTCATGCCGATCGGAAGTCTCACCGCAGGGGAGCCGGAGATCGCAGCGATGGGGCCCGAGGCTGCCGAGGCGCACATCACCTCGGCCCCCTATTTCCAGACGGTGACCTCGCCCGCCAATCGGCGCTTCGTCGAGGCCTACCAGGAGGCCTACGGACCCGGCGCGCCAATCTCGGCCTGCAGCGAGGCCGCGTATATGCAGGTCCACCTCTTCGCGCTTGCCGCCGAGCGGGCCGGGACAACGGAGCGCCGTGCACTGCTCGAGGCGCTGCCGGCCTGCACGTTCGAGGCGCCGCAGGGGCCCGTTCGGGTCGGCCAGAACACCCAGCACACCTATCTCTGGCCACGCATCGGGCAGGTCGACGCGCGCGGCGCGTTCAAGATCCTGGAGCAGGCGGCACAGCCGGTGGGGCCGGATCCGTATCTTGTCGAGCCGGAGCCGATGCCTTGGAGCGGCGCCGCCGCCGCCACCTAGACCCGTGTCCGACGCATGACCCGGCTGCGGCTCAAGGATCTTCGGGAGATGACCGTGGCGGTCGTGCATCCTGAAGATCAGGACGGCGCGCTCGTCCTGCAGCAGCTTCGCCGCATCGGATGCAAAACCGAGGCGATCTGGCCGCCACCGAAAGCGTTGCCAGCCGGGATCGATGTCGTCTTCGCAGGAATTTCGCGGGACACGCATTCCGCGCTGATCAAGATGCTGCGAAAATCCGACGGCACGCCCCCGGCGGTGATTGCGGTCATCGATTACGAGAACCCTGCGATGCTTCAGCTGGTCGTCGAGATCGAGGCGCTTGCCGTGATCAGCAAGCCGGTGCGCCCCTTCGGAATCTTAACCAACCTGGCAGTTGCCCGGAACGCGTGGTTGGCGATGGGGGAGCACACACAGCGCATCAAGCGCCTTGAGGAACGCCTTTCCGCACAGCGAAACGTGGCCAAGGCGACGGCAATCATCATGGAAGTTCAACGGATTGGCGAGCAGGAGGCCTATCGCACGATCCGCTCGCAGGCGATGGCGAAACGCGCCTCTATCGAAGAGATGGCAATTGCGATCATCAACGCAAACGATCTCTTGTCAGGCCGCGTCAATGATGCATAATCCACTTCGTCGCAGGCCAACGGTGTCCTGAGACAGCACACGTGGCGACACGCGCGGGATGTTCGGCTCTGGCTGACTTGACTGTGGGCCTCACCGGTTCGATCGCATGGCTGCCACGTGGCGAAGACGAAGCATGGTCGCTTCGCCGCTATCTACATTCGTTCTGAACAAACTTGGCTTTTGAGTGGTGAAGACGCCAGACACCAGCTGAGTTGCGTGCAGCGCCGACTGTGGATGGCAGACGTCGGTCACCACGACGACGATACCTGTTCACTGGACCTGTTAACTGGCAGCCGGGCGCAGTCTCGGCGTTCAAAACGCGCGACACGGAGTGTTCACACATGACCACAACCCGCCGGAAGTTCATTCAGCAGGGATCCCTGCTCGGCGCGGCGTCGGCTCTCGGCCCGTCCCTCTATGCCAGCACTGCGCTTGGCGCCGATGAGATCGAGGTCGGCGTGCTGTTCTCGCTGACCGGCGGCTTGTCGATCATCGAGAAGTCGCTGGCGGACGCCACCATGATGGCGATCGACGAGATCAATGCCGCGGGCGGCGTCATGGGTAAGATGATCAAGCCGATCATGGAAGACGGCGCATCGGACCCGAAGACGTATAATGAGAAAGCGTCGAAGTTGGTGATCCGCGATCGCGTCCCGACTGTGTTCGGTTCCTACACCTCGGCGAGCCGCAAGGCGGTGCTGCCGGTGTTTGAGAAGCGGCGCAATCTCTACTTCTACCCGACTTACTACGAAGGCTTCGAATGCTCTAAGAACGTCGTCTACACGGGTGCGGTGCCGAACCAGCAGCTCTCGAACTTCATCCCGTGGATCATCAAGAACCTCGACAAGAAGAAATTCTTCATCGTTGGATCGAACTACATCTATCCGCGCGAGATGGCCAAGGTGTGCAAGATCCTCATCGAGCAGAACGGCGCCGAATGGGTCGCGGACGAATATCTCGAGCTCGGCCATTCGGAGTGGGGCGCGATGGTCAGCAAGATCAAGGACTCGGGCTGCGACGTCGTGCTCTCCAACGTCGTCGGTGACTCGGTCGTCGCGTTCTACCGCGAGTTCAAGAACCAGGGTCTCACCCACGACACCCTGCCGATCTGCGCGACCGTGACCTCGGAGATCGAGATCGCGGCGATGGGCGCGGAGTTCGCGGTCGGCAGCTTCACCTCGTTCCCCTACTTCCAGGCGATCGACACCGACATCAACAAGGCGTTCATCGAGCGCTACCGCAAGTACGTGAATGACGCCAGCGCGGTGACCCACCACGCGCTCGAGTCGAGCTACTTCCAGGTGTTCCTCTGGAAGCAGGCAGTGGAGAAGGCCGGCGAGGCGACGCCCGCCGCGATCGTCGAGGGCGTGAAGGGCCAGGTCTTCGAGGCGCCGAATGGCACCGTCACGATCGACCCGGAGAACCTCCACGCCTACCTCACGCCGCGGATCGCGCAGTGGGGCGCCGACGGCCAGGGCACCATCATAGACGAGTACGAGGCGCCGATCCGGCCGCTGCCCTACGTCGCCTATGGCGAGACCGACGACAATCTCTTCTGCAATGCGAGCGGCCTCGACACGAGCAAGCTCTGATCGAACCGACCGAGGGCGCCGGGCCTCGCTGTCCGGCGTCTGCTTCTCCCCTGCTGTCGGGTTTGGGATCGCATGGAAGACATCCTCTTCATCGGCCTGTCGCTGTCGTCGATCCTGCTCCTGATCGCGCTCGGCCTGTCGATCACCTACGGGGCCATGGGCGTCATCAACATGGCGCATGGCGAGCTGGTGATGATCGGCGCCTACACCGCCGTGATGGCCGGCATCTATCTGAACCTGAACCTCTTTTTCGCGCTGCCGCTGGCGTTTCTGACGGCGGGTGGCGTCGGGCTCCTGATCGAGCGGCTTGTGGTGCGGCGCCTCTACGGGCGGATCATCGATACGCTGCTGGCGACCTGGGGCGTGGCGATCCTGCTCCAGCAGATGATCCGGCTCGAATTCGGCCTCGCCTTCTTCGACATTCATATCGACGGGTTGGGCCCCGGCCTTCAGAACATGGCGGTGCCGGCCTTCCTGACACGGCCGTTCGAACTCGGCGGGTTCCAGGTCCAGCCCTATCGCAGCTTCATCATCTGCGTGACGATCGGGCTCGCGCTGCTGACCTGGTTCCTGATGTACCGGACATCGATCGGCATGCAGGTGCGCGCGATCATGCGCAATCCGCAGATGGCGGCGGCCTGCGGGATCGACGTGCGGCGCGTCTCGGCGCTCACCTTCGCCTATGGATCGGGGCTTGCCGGAGTGGCCGGCGTGCTGCTCGCGGGCTTCAAGACGGTGCAGCCCGCCATGGGATCGAGCGCGGTGATCGACGGTTTTCTCGTCGTGGTGGTCGGCGGCGTGGGGAGCCTGCTCGGCACCGTGCTGTCGGCGACGCTGCTCGGACAGATCAATGGTGTGGTGGCGGTGCTGACGAATGACATTCTCGCCCGCGCGGTGGTGTTCGGCGTCGTGATCCTGCTGATCCTCTGGCGGCCGCGTGGCCTCTTCGCGTTCCGGGGGCGCTGACGGCCATGCAGCTCCTCCAGACGCGCACCCTCTCCGATATCGTCGCCTATGGGCTCTTTTTCGCCGCGCTCCTGCTCCTGCCGCTCTATCTCGACGATCCGTTCTGGCTGAACCGGATCGCCAAATACCTCGTCTTCGGGATGTGCGGCGTCGCGATCGCGCTCTCCTGGGGCTATGCGGGCGTGCTCAATCTCGGCCAGGGGCTCTTCTTCGGCCTCGGCGCCTACATGGTCGCGATGTCGCTCAAGCTGCAGAGCTATACGAGCCTCCAGCAGGGCTCCGACGAGCCGGTGCCCGATTTCATGCTCTGGAACGCTGAGCCCGGCGCGCCGACGGAGCTCTGCTGCATCAACCAGGGCTCCTTCCTGTGGATCCCGTTCCAGGCGCAGTGGTTCGGGATGGTGATGTCGTTGGTGCTGCCGGTTCTGGTGGCGCTGGCGCTGGCCTGGCCGATCTTCCGGCTGCGGGTCTCCGGCGTCTATGTCGCGATCATCACCCTGGCGCTGGTGCTGCTGGTGCGGCTCCTGATCATCGACGCGCAGCCGGTGACCAACGGCTTCAACGGGCTCACCGATCTCGGTTGGCTGACGATCGGCGGCTTCGAGTTCGATCCCTACCTGACCGAGACCTACTACCTCGTCGCGGTCTCCCTGATCGTGGTGCTGATCCTGGCGCGGCTCTTGATCGGCACGCGCGCGGGGCTGATCTTGCAGGCGACCCGCGACGACGCCAACCGCTCGCGCTATCTCGGCTATGACGTCGCGACCTATCAGGTGTTCTTCTTTTGCGTCTCGGCGGGCATCGCGGGCTTTGCCGGCATGCTCTATGTGATCGCCTCGGAGTTCGCCTCGCCGAGCTTCATGGAGCTCACCTTCTCGATCAGCATGGTGGTCTGGGCCGCGGTCGGCGGGCGCAACTCGCTGCTCGGCGCCTGCATCGGCGCCATCCTCATCAACACGATCGAGGCGACGGCGAGCGAGACCGAGATGTTCCAGGAGGCCTGGAAAGCCATCATCGGCCTGATATTCGTGCTTGTCGTCCTCTACCTGCCACGGGGTCTCGCCGGGATCGGCCAGGACGTCGTCGGCTTGCTCAAGCCCGAGCGGTCTCGGCCGGGCGCCACTCGAACGAGTGTCTCGGGCCCTGCATCGGCGCAAAGCCCGGCCGAGTGAGGGAGGGATTCATGCCAAACCCTGCCGCATTGGTGATCGACGGGCTCGGGGTCGAGTTCGGCGGGTTCAAGGCCGTCGACTGCTTCTCCACCGTGATCGAGGACGGTGAGCTTCGCGTCCTGCTCGGGCCCAACGGCGCCGGAAAGACGACGCTCATGGACCTGATCAGCGGCAAGACGCGCTCGACCGAGGGCCGGGTCGATCTCTATGGCCGCGACATCACCAACATGGCCGAGCACGAGATCGCGCGCGCCGGCGTCGGGCGAAAGTTCCAGATCCCCAGCATCTTCCGCGACCTGACGGTGCGTCAGAACCTCGAGGTGGCGGCCTGCAAGGAGACCGGCGTTCTCCGCAACCTGCGCTTCGGATTGCCCCAGGACGACCGCGCGAAGATCGACCGGGTGATCGAGCTCACCCGGCTGGGTGACGTGCTCGGGCAGCGTGCGGGCGATCTCAGCCACGGCCAGATGCAGTGGCTCGAGCTCGGCATGCTGATCGTGCAGGACAGCCGCGTGATCCTGCTCGACGAGCCGACCGCCGGCATGACCCAGGCCGAGACCCACAAGACCTCCGAGATCATCAACGAGCTCAAGGGACAGCACACCCTTCTCGTCGTCGAGCACGACATGGCGTTCGTTCGCGAGATCGCCGAGAAGATCACGGTGATGCATCTCGGCAAGATGCTCGCCCATGGCCGGATCGCCGAGATCGAGACCAACCCAGATGTCCAGGAGGCCTATCTCGGCAGCGGGGGCATTCACTGATGCTCTCCCTCAGCGCCATCAACAGCTACTATGGCCGAAGCCAGGTGCTGCACGATCTGAGCCTCTCGGCGGCGGCAAAGAGCATCGTCGCGATCATCGGGCGCAATGGCGTGGGCAAGACCACGCTCCTTCGAACGATCCTCGGGCTGACCGACCGCTCCGAGGGGCAGATCCGACTCGAGGACAAGGATATCAGCGCGCTCAGCACCCATCAGCGCGCGCGCGCCGGGATCGCCTATGTCCCGCAAGGCCGCCAGATCATCCCGGACTTCACGATCCGCGACAACATCCTGATGGGCGGCTTCGCCCGATCCGGCGGCGAGCGCAAGATCCCCGCGATCGTGCCCGAGCTCTTCCCCTATCTGATGGACAATCTCGACCGTCCGGGCGGCGTTCTCTCCGGCGGCCAGCAACAGCAGCTGGCCATCGCGCGCGCCCTCGCAGCCGAGCCGAAGATCCTGCTGATGGACGAGCCGACCGAGGGGATCCAGCCAAACATCGTGGAGCAGATCGAGGCAAGCATCGTGCGGCTCAACCAAGAGCTGGGGCTCACGATCCTGCTGGTCGAGCAGAATGTGGGCTTTGCCCGCAGCGCGGCCTCCAGCTTCGCGATGATGGAGAACGGCCGGGCGGTGGCGGCGGGCGCGATCGACACGCTCACCGACGACCTCGTCGCGCGGCACATGACGATCTGATGGACCTTATCACCGACATACTCGGCCAGCGGGACGCCCCGGAGCTTGCCGCCCCCCTGCATCGGCTGGAGCATTCCGAGGCGGTCGACTGGCTGGTTCTGCCGCGTGCCGATCTGGCGCGCCGCCGGTTCCGGGGGCGGACAGAAGCCGGGCGAGACATCGCCGTCGCCCTGCCGCGGGACCGCCAGCTCTTCGACGGCGCCGTGTTGGAGCTCAACGAGGAGAGGGCGCTCGTCGTCCGCGTCGAGGCCGAGGCCTGGCTCCGGGTGCGGCCGTCGGACGCCGCGGCGGCGCTCCGGCTCGGCTACCATGCAGGGAACCTTCACTGGCGCGTGCGCTTCGACGGAACAGACCTTCTCGTCGCGCTGGAAGGGCCCGAGCAGGCCTATCGCGACCGGCTCGCCGCGTTGGTCGCCGAGGGCACCGTGGCGATCCCCGAGGAGGCGCCATGACCGAACCGCTCGCCCTCCTTCGCCTCCTCCAGACCACCGACAGCGCATTCCCCAGCGGGGCTTTCGCCTTTTCGGGCGGGCTCGAGACACTCTGCGACGAGGGGCAGATCACCGATGCCGACGGGCTCGCCGAGACGCTCCGGGTCCAGATCGTGCCGCGCTGGCTGAGTTTCGACCGGGCGTTCCTCGCGGCCGCCCATGCAGCGGCGGGGCACTGCGAGGCGCTGATCGAGATCGACCGGGACTGCGAGGCCCACCAGACCGTCGCCCCCCTCGCCGAGGCGTCACGCCGTGTCGGCCGCGGCCTCCTCGGCACCCATGCACGGATCGGGACGCCGGGCGCATCGGATCACCTGGCGTGCCTGCGCGAGGGCCATGCGCCGGGTCACGCCCCGGTCGCGCAAGGGCTGATCGGGGCCGGCCTCGGCTGTGGCCGCGCCGAGACCGAGGCCGGCGCGCTCTATGCCCTCATGGCCGGCGTCGCGAGCGTCGGCATCCGGCTCGGCAAGATCGGCGCGCTCACCGGCCAGGAGATCCTCGGCCGGCTCCTCGCCGAGACCGCGCCCGCGCTCGCCGCCGCCCCTCCCGAGACACCGTCCTCCTTCGCGCCGCTGATCGACATCGCCGCCTGCCGGCGCGACGGGCAGTCCGCGCGCCTCTTCGCCACCTGAGGAGACCGACCGAGATGCTCCTGACCCCGACCGAGATGGAACGGCTGACGATCTTCACAGCCGCCGAGCTCGCCCGGAAGCGACGCGCGCGGGGGTGCAAGCTCAACATGCCCGAGGCGACCGCCCTGATCTGCGACGAGATCCTCGAGGGCGCGCGTGACGGGCGCTCGGTGGCCGATCTCATCGGCTTCGGTTCTACGATCCTGAGCTCCGACGACGTGATGCCTGGCGTCGGCGCGATGCTGCCGATGATCCAGGTCGAGGCGACCTTCCCCGATGGCACCAAGCTCGTGACGGTGCACGACCCGATTCGCCCGGGCACGGCCGCCCCTGACGAGAGCGCCGGCACGCCTGGCGAGATCCGCGCGGCCGAGGGCGAGCTCGAGCTCAATGCCGGGCGGCGCAAGGCGAGCCTCATGGTGCTCAACACCGGCGACCGGCCGGTGCAGATCGGCAGCCACTACCACTTCTTCGAGGTCAACAAGGCGCTCGACTTCGACCGCGCCGCGAGCTTCGGGATGCGGCTCGACATCCCCGCCGGCACCGCGGTCCGCTTCGAGCCCGGCCAGTCGAAGGAGGTCGCGCTGGTGGCGATCGGCGGGCATGCCCGCGTCGGCGGGCTCAACGCACTGACCAATGGCGAGACCACCGAGGCCGCCCGCGAGGCGGCGCTCGAGCGTGCCCGCGCCGCCGGTTTCAAGGGAGCCTGACGCGATGGCCACCATCTCCCGCGCCGACTATGCCGCGATGTTCGGCCCCACCACGGGCGATCTGGTCCGCCTCGGCGACACCGAGCTTTGGGCCGAGGTCGAGCATGATTATGCGGTCTATGGCGAAGAATGCCTGCATGGCGGCGGCAAGACTCTCCGCGACGGGCTCGGGCTCGTCGCCGGCGCCACCAGCCGCAGCGACGGCGTGCTCGACCTCCTGCTCTGCAACGTGCTGGTGATCGACGCCGAGATCGGCATCGTGAAAGGCGATCTCGGGATCAAGGACGGGCGCATCGTCGGCCTCGGCAAGGCCGGCAACCCCGACATCATGGAGGGCGTCGACCCGCGGCTGATCGTCGGCGCGGGCACCACGGTGCGCGACGCCGAGGGCCTGATCGCCACCGCCGGCGCCATCGACGTGCATGTGCATTTCGACAGCGCCCAACTCGTCGAGCACGCGATCTCGAGCGGCATCACCACCATGCTCGGCGGCTCGCTCGGACCTATCACCGTGGGGATCGACTCCGGCGGGCCGTTCAATGTCGGCAAGATGTTGCAGGCCGCTGAGCACTGGCCGATGAATTTCGGCTTCCTCGGGCGCGGCAACGCGCACAAGCCCGCAGCGCTCCATGAGCAGATCGAGAAGGGCTGCCTCGGGCTCAAGATCCACGAGGACTGGGGCGCGATGCCCGCCGCGATCGACTGCTGCCTGTCGGTCGCCGATGAGCTCGACTTCCAGGTCCAGCTCCACACCGACACGCTGAACGAGTCGGGCTTTCTCGAGGACACGCTGGCCGCAATCAAGGGCCGCGCAATCCACATGTACCACACCGAGGGCGCGGGCGGCGGCCATGCGCCGGACATCATCCGGGTCGCAGGGGTGGCGAATTGCCTGCCCTCCTCGACCAACCCGACCAACCCCTACACCGTGAACACCTTCGACGAGCACCTCGACATGACGATGGTGTGTCACCACCTCAACCCCGCGATTCCGGAAGACGTCGCCTTCGCCGAGAGCCGGATCCGCGCCCAGACCATCGCGGCGGAAGACATCCTCCACGACATGGGCGCGATCTCGATGCTCGGCTCCGACAGCCAGGGCATGGGGCGCATCAACGAGGTGATCTGCCGGACCTGGCAGCTTGCCTCCAAGATGCGCGTGCAGCGCGGCCGGCTCGACGGCGAGACGGCGGCCAAGGGCGATAATGCGCGGATCAAGCGCTACATCGCGAAATATACGATCAATGCCGCACGCTGCTTCGGGATCGCCGAGCACATCGGCAGCCTCGCCGACGGGAAGATGGCCGATGTGGTGCTCTGGCGCCCGGCCTTCTTCGGCTCGAAGCCGGAGCTCGTGATCAAGGGCGGGTTCATCGTCTGGGGCGCGATGGGCGACAGCGCGGCCTCGCTGATGACCTGCGAGCCGCTGCGGCTCCGCCCGCAATGGGGCGCCTTCGGGCGCGCCCCGCAATCGCTCTCGGCCTGCTTTGTCAATCCGCGCGCGATCGAGGGCGGGCTGGCGGGCGAGCTCGACCTCAAGAAGTCGCTCCTGCCCGCCACCGGAACGCGGGAGCTGCGAAAGCCCGACATGCTCCTCAACGACGCCTGTCCCGAGATCCGGGTGGACCCCGCGACCTTCGACGTCTTCGTCGACGGGGAGCTCGCGACCTGCGAGCCCGCGACCGAGCTGCCGCTCGCGCAGAGGTACATGCTGCGATGAACCGCCAGGCTGCGATACCCGAGGCCCGGCCGGCGGGCGCCGCGCGCGTCGGCATCGGCGGGCCCGTGGGCTCGGGCAAGACCGCGTTGATCGAGGCGCTGATCCCGCGGCTCGCGGCAGCCGGCGTCGATCTCGCGGTGATCACCAACGACCTCGTGACCAAGGAAGACGCCGAGCGGCTGCGTCGCAGCGGCCTGATCGATCCGGCCCGCGTCGTTGCGGTCGAGGCTGGCGCCTGTCCGCACACCGTGATCCGTGAGGACCCGACGCTCAACATCGCTGCTGCCGACGATCTGGAGGCGGCCTTCCCCGGTCTCGAGCTGATCCTGATCGAGTCGGGCGGCGACAACCTCGCCTCCACCTTCTCGCTCGATCTCGTCGACTGGTGGATCTTCGTGATCGATGCGGCGCAGGGCGACGACATCCCACGGAAGCGCGGCCCCGGGATCCTGCAATGCGACCTCCTGGTCATCAACAAGATCGACCTCGCGCCCCATGTGGGTGTCGACGGCGCCGCGCTGCTCGCCGAGGCGCGCGAGATCCGCGGCACGCGCCCGGTGATCGGCTGCCGGGCCCGCGGGGCGGACGCCGAGGACGGCGTCGGCCGGATCCTGGCGCTGCTTGAGGAGCAGGTGCTGTTCCGCTCCGTCGCCGCGAGGTCCGAGAGATGACCGTGCACCCCGCCATGCCGCTCGCCGGGCCGCCGGTCACCGCCGGGCGCGAGGTGGCGGCACGTCTCGGGTTCCGCGCGGTCGGAGGGCGCACCCATCTGGCCGAGCAGCGGACGCCGCATCCCTTCCATATCACGCGCCCCTTCCGCTTTGCCGGCGATCCCGAGGGGATGGCGACGCTCTATCTCCAGTCCTCCTCGGGCGGGCTCTATGGCGACGATCGGCTGTCGCTCGACATCGCTGCCGGCCCCCGCGCCGCCGCGCATGTGACCACCCAGGCCTCGAGCATCGTGCACCATGCCCGCGGCGGCGAGACGCGGGTCGAGGTGCGGCTCGCGGCGGGCGAGGATGCATTGCTCGAGTATTGCCCCGATCCGGCGATCCTCTTTGCCGGAGCCCGCCTCGACGCACAGGTGGTCGCGCGGCTCGGCCCGGGAGCCCGGCTTGTGCTGGCGGATGCGGCGCTGACCCACGACCCTGCCGGCATCGGCGCCCCCTTCGACCGCTACCGCAACGAGATCCGGATCGAGACGACCGACGGCGCGCCGCTCTTGATCGACCGCGGGGTCGTGGCCGGCGCCGACTGGCATGCCCGCTGCGGCGGCTGGCCCTGCCTCGGCACGATGATCGTGGCGGGCGCCATCGACGCGCGAGCCGTTGGCGACGGGCTGCGCGGGGCGATCGATCAGCCAATCGGTGGCGCGGCCTATGCTGCGGTGTCGGTCTTCGAGGAACGCCGGCTGGTGCTCCTGCGGGTCCTTGCCACCGACGGCGCCGCACTCAGCACCGCGCTCGAGACCGGATGGTCCGCCGCCCGCACCGGCCTGACCGGTCACCCCCCTCGCCGAAGACCGAAATAGGAGGACTGAGCCCGTGAGACCCTTCGTCCTGGCCGCGCTGATCGGCGTAACATCGACAGCACCGGCGCTTGCCCATCTGACAGGCGAGCCCGCGCATGACGGTGCGCATGGGGGGCAGCTCGTCCTGATAGCGCTTGCTGTCGGGCTCGGCTGCGCCGCCGTCGGGCGCTACGTGGCGGCGCGCAAGGCGCGGCCGGCCCCCACCAAGCGGGGCCACAAATGACGCTCCGCCGTCCTGACGCCGCCGAGATCGCCGAGATCGGGGCCGATAGCGGGCTCGACCTGACCGCCTCCGAGATCGCGACGCTCGAGCCGATCGTGGCCGCGGTGCTCGACGGCTACGATCTGCTCGACCAGTACCCCGATCCGCTGCGCGCGGTGACGCCTGCCATCCGCATCCCCGGCGCGCGACCGGAGCCCGCGGACGATCCGCTGAACGGCATCGTGCGGCATTGCAGCGTGACGGCCGCCCCCGAGGTCACCAATGGCCCGCTGAGCGGCGTTTCGGTCGGGGTGAAGGACACGATCTGCGTCGCCGGCATCCCGATGAGCTGCGCCTCGCGGCTCCTCTACGACTACACGCCGGATATCGATGCGACGGTGGTCAAGCGCATCCTCGAGGCGGGCGGGCACATCACGGCCGTGCTCAACACCGACGATTTCGCCTTCTCGGGCGGCGGTCACACCAGCTGCTACGGGCCGGGGCGCAACCCGGTCGATCCCGCGCATCTGCCCGGCGGCTCGTCGAACGGCTCGGCCACGGCGCCAGCAACCGGTCAGGTGGATGTCGCGCTCGGCGGTGACCAGGGCGGCTCGATCCGGATCCCGGCCTCCTTCTCGGGCGTGGTGGGCCACAAGCCGACGCACGGCCTCGTGCCCTATACCGGCATCGTCGGTTTCGACCAGACGATCGACCATATCGGGCCGATGGCGACCTCGGTGGAGACTTGCGCGCGGCTCCTCGGCGCGATCGCAGGTGTCGACGACACCGCCATCGACCCGCGCCAGCCGACGACCATCGAGGTACCGGACTACGTCGCCGCGCTGACGGGCGATGTCACGGGCCTCAAGATCGCCATCCTCAAGGAGGGTTTTGAGACCCCCGAGGCGATGGACAGCGTCAATGCCGCGGTCCGCGGGGCCGCTGAGCGCCTCGCCGCCCTGGGCGCCGAGGTTGCCGAGGTCTCGGTCCCGATGCACGCCCGGGTCGTGCCGATCTGGAACTGCATCGCCATCGAGGGTGGGATCGACAGCTTCTACCGCGGGCACACGGCGTTCCAGCACAAGGGCTACTACAACCCACACCTCATCAGCGCGATGATGCGCGGGGTGAAGACGCATGCGCATGACTTCTCGCCCACCGCCAAGCTCGGCGCCTTGATTGGCGAGTATATGCGCCGCCGCTACGATGGCGTCTTTTATGCCCGGGCGCAGAACATGAGCCGCGCGCTGACGCGGGCCTATGACGCCGTGCTCGAGACCGCCGATCTGATCCTGATGCCGACGACGCCGCAGACGGCGCACAAGATGCCCGCAATGCCCGAGGCGGACCGGGCCGAGCATATCGGCCAGGCGCTCAACATGGTGTGGAACACGGCTGCCTTCGACTTGACCGGGCATCCCTCGATCTCGGTGCCGGTGAAGGGCGTCGACGGGCTGCCCGTCGGGCTCATGCTCACCGGCCGCCAGTTCGACGACGCCACCGTGCTGCGCGCGGCCCATGCCTATGAGCAGGCCGGCTGACGCGACCCGACGACCCGACCGGGGCGGGCGCGCTGCCCCGGCGGATCAACCGGCCACCCCGCGCGGGGCGGCCCACGCCACCACAACTGAGGAGGAAGGGAGACCCCATGTACCACGGCGATATCTCGAGCAGCTTGGACACGGTCGGCGTCGCCGTCGTGAACTACAAGATGCCCCGCCTGCACACCAAGGACGAGGTCCTGGAGAACGCCCGCAAGATCGCGGAGATGCTCAAGGGGATGAAGGTCGGCCTGCCCGGCATGGATCTCGTGATCTTCCCGGAATACTCGACCCACGGGATCATGTATGACGAGAAGGAGATGTACGAGACCGCCTCGTCCGTCCCCGGTGACGAGACCGAGATCTTCGCCGCGGCGTGTCGCGAGGCCGGCGTCTGGGGCGTGTTCTCGCTGACCGGCGAGCGTCATGAGGAGCACCCGCGCAAGGCGCC
>CAYORO010000065.1:5649-15481 GCA_964406355.1 uncultured Limibaculum sp. | reverse complement strand
GGCGCCCCCGGCTCGCGGTTGTAGGGGCAGCCGGCGACCACCTCGATCTCGGGCAAGAGGGCCGCGAGCGCGCGCACGGCGGTCGACTTGCCGGTGCCGCGGTCGCCGAAGGCCAGCACGCCGCCGACCGAGGGGTCGACGGCGGCGATCATCAGCGCTTGCTTGATGCCCTCCTGGCCGACGATGGCGGTGAAGGGGAAGGCGGGGCGGCGGGTCGCGGCGCGGGCTGTGACATCGACGGGTTGGTCCATGGGGCGGGCTCCCTCGGCTCTCGGGGGCGAGCCTGACCGCCCGCCCGCGGCCTGTCAACTTGCCTTGACGCGTCGCTTCAGGTCCGCGCCAGCCCCATGAGATGCGCCATGTCCTTGAAGAAGATCTTGATGTGGGCGAGCGGGTCGCGGCGCACCAGTTTCTTGTTCATATAGGCCTCGAAGGTGAGGCGCTGGACGTCCTTGTCCTCGCAGATCTTGACAAAACTCTCGCGGCGCTTGTCGTTCTTGTACCAGTACTTCTGCATAATGCCGAGAATGAAGAACACCCGGCCGTGCTCGCGCATGAAGCGGCGCCGGGCGGTGCGGAGCGCGCGGGCATCGCCGGTGGCGAGCGCCTCGAGGCAGGCATCGGCGGCGAGCTCCCCGCCGAGCATGGCGTAGTAGATGCCCTCGCCCGAGGCCGGCGCCACCACGCCCGCGGCATCGCCCGCCAGCACCACGTTGCGGCCGTTGTCCCAGCGCTTGAGCGGCTTGAGCGGGATCGGCGCGCCCTCGGTGCGCAGCGTCTCCGCCTCGGCCAGCCCCGAAGCGGCGCGGAGATCGGCGGTGGCGCGCTTCAGGTCGAAGCCGCGCTGCTCGGTGCCCATCCCGACCGAGGAGCACGGCCCGTGGGGGAACACCCAGCCATAAAAGTCCGGCGAGATGCGCCCGTCATAGACGACGTCGCAGCGCTCGGGGTCCCAGTCCTCGGCGGGGCTGCGGACGATCTCGTGATAGGCGATCACATAGGGGATCTTGTCGCCGCCGGGCACGCATTGCCGCGCCACGTTCGAGCGCGCGCCGTCGGCGCCGATCACGAGGCGGGTGGCGGCGCGGCGGGTCTCGCCGCCCTCGCGCCAGCGCACCAGCGTCAGGCCGTCATCGGTGTGCTCGACCGCCTCGAAGGTGCCGGTGGCGCGTGTCGCCCCGGCCTCGGCCGCGCGCGCGCGCAGAAACTCGTCGAAATGCTCGCGGTCGACCATGCCGACATAGCCGTTCTCGATCGGGATATCGACATGTTTGGCGGTCGGCGAGATCATCCGCGCCTTGCGGATGCGGGCGACGATTTGGCTGTCGGGGATCGCATAGTCGCGGATGAGACGCGGGGGGACGGCGCCGCCGCAGGGTTTGATGCGCCCGGCGCGGTCGAGCAGCAGGACGGCGCGGCCATCCCGGGCGAGGCGCTCGGCGGCCGTGGCTCCGGCGGGTCCGCCGCCGACGACGATGACGTCATAGGACTGCATGGGTCATTCTCCCGGTACGGTGGCGGGCAGGGGGTGCGCGGGCTGGGGCGCCGCGCCACGGGCGGCGAGCAGCGCCGCGACGAGGAAGACGCCCCCTTCGAGGGCGAAGACGGTACCATAGGCGAGCGCGTCGCTGGCCACGAGCGCGCGCATCAGGTCGGCCGCGGCGGTGCCGAGGAAGGAGCCGAGCCCGAAGGCGATCGCCTGCGCCGCGCCGAAGAGGCCCATGCGCGCGCCCTCGCGCGCCTCCGCGCCCTCGCGCGCGAGCCCCATCATCGCGCCGATCGCCGCGACCGCGAAGGCCCCGTTGGCGAGGCCGAGGACGAAGACGTTGGGCCCGATCGGCCAGCCGGGGCCCGAGAGCCCGCCCGCCGCGAGCGCGATCAGCGCGGCGCCCGAGAGAAGGCACCCGCCGGTGATCCAGGCCGCGATCGGGATCGCGACCCAGCGCGCGAGGAGCGTGCCCGAAAGCAGCACCGCCACCATCCCCGCGAGCGCGCCGGCGTGGTGCGTGCCGCCGAGGGCGGTGCTCTCGCCCACCGTCATGCCGAAGACATGGCCGGCGAAGGGCTCGAGGATCAGGTCCTGGAGGTTGTAGGCGAGCATCGCGGCGAAGACGAAGATCGTGAAGCGGCGCACGCGCGGATCGGCCCAGAGCTCTGCAATCACCAAGCGGAAGTCGGCCTCGCGCGCGGGCGGCTGGCGGCGGGCGCCGCGCTCCTGCCCCCAGATGCCGACGATCGTGAGGAGGAGCGAGACCGTCGCGACGCCTGCCGTGACCGCCACAAGCCGCGTGTGGCTGTAGGGGTCGAGCAGTTGGCCTGCGGTGATCCCGGTGACCGCGAGGCCGAAGATCATCATGATCCAGACGAGGCTGCCGGCGGCGGCCTGGCGGGCCTCCGAGACGCGGACGGCGAGGAGGGCGAGGAGGTTGGTGCCCGCAGCGCCGATGCCGAGGCCGATCAGCAGGAAGGCGGGGATCGCAGCGGCGATGCCGAGCGTCGTGTCGCGCTCCATCAGGCCGACCGCGAGGGCTGCCGAGATCGCCCCGAGCCCGAGCGCCACCACGCCGCCGAGGATCCAGGGGGTTCGCCGCCCGCCCTTGTCCGCGCCATGGCCGAAGCTCGGGCGGCAAAACTGCGTGGCGTAGTAGACCGAGACGAGGAAGCCCGGGAGGATCGCGGGCAGGGCGAGCTCAACCACCATCACGCGGTTCATGGTCGCGGTCGTCAGCACCACCACCGCGCCGAGGGCCATCTGTACGAGCCCGAGCCGTGCGGTGCCGATCCAGGAGAGGCCGCTATCTGGGGTCATCCCGCACCTCCCGCCAACGGGCCGCCGAGCGCGAAGGCGGCCGTGAGCATGCCGAGCACGTAGGGCAGCACGCCCGTGCCGTTGTACCAGGGCGCCCGCGCCTTCGGGTCCGCCAGCAGCTTGCGCATCGCCATGAGCTGGAGGCCGAGCAGGGCGGCCACGATCGAGCCATGCCAGGGCGCGCCCCAGCCGATCAGAAGCGCGATCACCGCGACCTGCGGCAGCGCCATCACCCAGCAGGCGAGGCGCGCAGCGCGCTCGGGGCCCAGGATCACCGGCAGCGAGCGCAGGCCCGTCGCGCGATCGCCCTCGATCGCCTTGAAATCGTTGAGCGTCATGATCCCGTGCGCGCCGATCCCGTAGAGGAGTGCGACCGCGAGCACGCGCGGCTCGGGCGCCGCTTGGGTCATCACCACGGCGCCGGTGATCCAGGGCAGCGTCTCGTAGGAGAGGCCGCAGACCGCGCAGCTCCACCAGCCGTTGGCCTTGAGGCGCACCGGCGGGGCGGAATAGGCCCAGGCCGCGAGGATCGCGACCACCGCCGCGCCAAACCCCCAGGGGCCGAGGAGCGTCGCGACCCCGAGGGAGACCACCGTCCAGGAGAGCGCGATCCAGAACCCCCAGGCGCCCGGAATGCGGCCTGAGGGGATCGGCCGGTGCGGCTCGTTGATCGCGTCGACCTCGCGGTCGTACCAGTCATTGACCGCCTGGCTCATCGCGCAGACCAGCGGGCCGGCGAGCAGGACGCCGAGCACCAGAAGCTCCCAGCGCGCGCCGAGCGCCACGCCCGAGGAGACCACGCCGCAGCCGAAGGCCCACATGGGCGGGAACCAGGTGACGGGCTTGAAGAGCTCGAGCACCGCGGCGGGCTCGGGGAACCGGCGCCGCGGCGATTGTATGGATTCGTTGACGCTCATGCGTCAATTAAACATGACACTTCGGGAGAGGGGAAGCGCTTTCCCGTGGCTCCGCGCGGCTGTGTCCCCCTGTCGCAGCCTGGCGGGACGCGCGCGCTCAGCTCCGCTCGTCGCCGTCCGGGGAGCCGAGACCGTAGCGGCGGAGCTTGACATAGAGGCTCTGGCGGCTGAGGCCGAGCAAGTCCGCCGCCGAGGCCCGGTTGTCGTCGGTCATCCGAAGTGCGGCCTCGATGCAGAGCCGCTCGATCACGTCGACGGTCTCGCGCACCAGGTCCTTCAGCGGCACGCGGCCGATGAGTTCGGTGAGCTGCTCGGCCGAGCGCGGCAGCGCGTTGCCCACCATCGGTGTCTCGGACGGTCGGAAGGCGGCGTTGCGGAAGACGAAGCCGTAGCCAGCCTCCGCGCCGTCGCCGAGCGCGACGCTCGAGACCTCGACCTCGGTGACGAGGCCGTGCGCGCCCGAGAGGCTCGTCGAGTAGAAGCGCAGCCGCCCGCCCTCGCGCGTGTTGGAGAGGATCAGCGGCAGGTCGATGCCGCGCCGCGCGAAGAAGCGGTCGATGTTCTCGTCGCGGAGCTGGGTCTCGACGGCGACCTGGGCGAGATCGAGGAAGGCGTCGTTGGCCCATTCGATCCGCCCCTCGGCATCGGTCATCACGATGCCCTCGCAGGCCGTGCGGAAGAGCGAGACGATCTGCGCCGCCCCCTCATGGGCCGTGAGACCCTCATGGCCGGGCGCGGTCATGCGCACGAGGAACTGGCGCGAACCCTCGGCGCGGAAGAGCGAGAGGAAGAGATCGAGGCTGCGCCCGTTCCCTGAGAGCGTGGCCGAGAGCGCCTCGGCCTTGCCGGTGTTGCGCACGGATTGCAGTCTCTCGCCGATCGCCTGCATCCCCGCATCGTCGAAGCCGAAGGGGAAGCGGCGCCGGGCGATCTCGTCGGCCGGGCGGGCGAAGAGCTCTGCCGCCGCGCCGTTGGCCTCGAGCACCCGGCCGGTGCCGGCGTCGAGGATCATGAAGGCCTCGGTCGCGGTCTGGAACAGGAGGCGGTAGCGGGTCTCCATCTGGAGGAGCCGCCCATAATCTCGCTCGAGCGATTGTTGCACACTGACGAGCCGGCGCTGGAGGGCGGCGACCGTGCGCAGATCGCGCCCGAGCAGCATCACGCTGCCCTGGTCATCGGCCATGACGCCGCAATAGCGCACCGGCAGGTCGGGCTCGTCGGGGCCAACGGGATGGTTGACCTCGCGCCAGCGCGGGGTCTCGCCGCGGCGCGCGGTTTCGATGATGTCGCGGATCTTCTGCCGGCTCTCGAGCGTGACGATCGCCTCGATCGGCTCGCCCAGCCAGTCGGCGAACACCGAGCCGTCGATACCATCGACCCCGAGGGCGAAATCCTGCACCAGATCGTCGCGATCGACGACGAGCGAGATGTCGGAGGCGGTTGCGATGATCGTGCCGATCGTGCGCAAGTCGGCGCCGCCGAGATAACTCTCGGGCTTTGAAAAATGTGTGGCCTTCAACCCTGGCAGCATTGCGCTCGATCGCTCCTTTGGCGCGGCCGAAGGAAGGGTGTTCCCGGCATCTCAGTCAAGGCCCCCATGCCGATTGCGCACCGCTGCCGCCATGCGGACCGCCTCGGTCGGGTCGGTCGAGCTCCGATCCGCTCCGATCGATCCGACGAGACCGGGCATGCGCTCGACCGCGCCACCGCCGATAAAGATCTGCGGTTTGGCGGGCAGGGCGGCCGTCCGCATGCGCGCGATCAGATCGCGCAGCTCGTCCGGCTCACGGTCGCAGCTCAGCGAGAGGCCGATCACGTCGAACTTGTGCTTGGCGATCAGCGCGTTGAGCTCGGCTTCGCTCGCATCGAGCTCGGTCCAGGTGCGCCACCCGGCCCGGGCGAAGAAGCGCGCGACGATTAGCGCACCGAAAACATGCGTCTCTCCGGGTACCGGCGCGAGCAGGATCCGCCCGACATCCTCGCCGCCGATGCCCTCGACCATGTCGGTGCCGATCCGGAACAGCACCTGATGCAGCGTGCAGAGCCCGACCGTGACATCGACGAAATTCACCCGGTCCTGCTCCCACATCTCGCCGAGCAGCCGGGCGGCCGCGCCGAGGAGGTCGGTGTAGATCGAGGTGAGCGGCACGCCGGCAACGCGCAGGTGGTCGACCAGATCGGTCGCCTCGGACGCGAGCCCGTCGAGAGCGAGCCCTGCGAGCCGTTCGACATCCGAGAGCCCCGGCCGGGCGCGCGAGCTCGGGCGCGGGGCATGCTCGCGCACCAGCCGCGGGATGACCTCGCGCTCGACAGCGGCAAGGAGCAGGCCGACCTCACCATTGGACCCGTGACCGCTACCATTGGGCCCGTGACCGTTGGAGCCATGCCCGCCGGAGCCATGACCATTGGCCCGGGGGCGGCTCTGCGCACGCCCGTGGCCGGCTGGCGCTGTCTGAGGGACGCCGCCCCGCGCCTTCGGTCCGCTTCTCGTCAGGCCCGTCATCGAGCTGGATCCTCCGGCGGCCCAGATGGGCCCGTTTCGACGGACGCCGCGGCCGACATGACGGTCGCGCAGCCCGCAGGCGGATGCCTGCGCGCGAGGCGCAGGCGGCTTCTACGGATGAAAGCATTGTCCAGAACGAATGTCAATTTTTGTTGACGCGCCTGGGCCCGACTGCGGGCTTCAGCCGCCGTCGTCCGCAAGAATCAGCCGCTCAGGCGCCTGTCCGCGGCCATTTGTCTTAAAGCTGCGGCTCTTTGTGCGGACGCGTCAGGTGCGGCGGACGGTCATCCGTAAATCCAAGTTGACACTCCCCGGGGCGCCGACTAGTCTTTCCTGAGCCTAAGGGAGACGACCAACAGGGAAGGAGGCGCAGTGCCCCCCGCAATAGCATCAGCCTCGGCAGATGTCGGGACGGCGCCGGAGTTGCGCCACGCGGGCCACGGAGGCCACGGAGGCCACGCGGGCCGCGGGGGCCACCCGGGCCACGGGGGCGCAGCGCCGTCGCGCCAGCTCTACACCCCGGCCGAGCGCGCACGGCGCGACGCCACCGTCTGGACCACCGTGCAGGGCGTGCTGGCGCCGGTGCAGTTTCTCGTCTTCCTCGTGAGCCTTGCGCTTGTGCTGCGCTTTCTCTTGACCGGCGAGGGGCTGATGGCAGCCACGGTCTCGGTCGTGCTCAAGACCCTCGTCCTCTATGCGATCATGGTGACGGGCGCGATCTGGGAGAAGGTCGTGTTCGGACAGTATCTCCTCGCCCCCGCCTTCTTCTGGGAGGACGTGGTGAGCTTCGGGGTGATCGCGCTCCACACCGCCTATCTCGCCGCCCTCCTCACCGGCTGGGGCGGCGCGGAGGGCCAGATGGCGATCGCGCTCGCCGCCTACGCCGCCTATGTGGTCAACGCCGCGCAGTTCCTCCTGAAGCTGCGCGCCGCCCGGCTCGAGGGAGAGCGCACGTGAGCGGCGCGGAGGCGAGCGCGGCGGCGATCGGCTGCCAGGACGCGCCGGTGCTCAAGGAGCGCGGCCAGCACGAGGTGTTCTGCGGGCTCACCGGGATCGTCTGGCTCCACCGCAAGATCCAGGACGCGTTCTTCCTCGTGGTGGGCAGCCGCACCTGCGCGCATCTCCTGCAGTCGGCGGCGGGGGTGATGATCTTCGCCGAGCCGCGCTTCGCGACCGCGATCATGGAGGAGAAGGACCTCGCGGGGCTGACGGATGCCAATGCCGAGCTCGATGCGGTGGTGGCGCGGCTCCTCGAGCGCCGGCCGGATATCCGGATGCTGTTCCTCGTGGGCTCCTGCCCGTCGGAGGTGATCAAGCTCGATCTCAGCCGGGCCGCCGAGCGGCTCAACGCGGTCCATGCGCCCCAGGTGCGGGTGCTGAACTATTCGGGCTCGGGGATCGAGACGACCTTCACCGAGGGCGAGGATGCCTGCCTGGCGGCCCTTGCGCCCGCGCTTGCCGAGACCGAGGAGGCGCGGCTGATCGTGGCGGGCACGCTGCCCGACATCGTCGAGGACCAGTTCGGCCGGTTGTTCGAGGCGCTGGAGATCCCGGCCGACTTCTTCCCCGGCCGACGCTCCGGCGAGATGCCGGCGGTGGGGCTCAACACCCGGGTGCTGCTGGCCCAGCCCTTCCTCGGCGAGACGGTCAAGGCGCTGGCCAAGCGCGGTGCGACGGTGCTGCCGGCGCCCTTCCCGTTCGGCGCGCGCGGCACGACCGATTGGCTCGGGGTCGCGGCCGAGGCGTTGGGCGTGGCGGCCGAGCGGGTCGAGGCGGTGACCGCCGCGCCGCGCGCCCGGGCCGAGCGCGCGCTCGCCGAGCCGCGGGCGCTGCTCGAGGGCAAGCGGATCAGCTTCCTGCCGGACAGTCAGCTCGAGATCCCGCTTGCGCGCTTTCTCTTCGAGGAATGCGGAATGACCCCTGTCGAGGTGGGCGTGCCCTACCTCCATCGGGCGATCATGGCGCCGGAGCTCGCGCGGCTGCCCGCAACGACGCGGCTTGCCGAGGGGCAGGATGTCGAGCTCCAGCTCGACCGGCTGCGGGCGGACCGGCCGGATCTGACGGTCTGCGGGCTCGGCCTCGCCAATCCGCTCGAGCGCGAGGGGATGGCGACGAAATGGGCGATCGAGCTCGTCTTCGCGCCGGTCCATGGCTACGAGCAGGCGGGCGATCTGGCCGGCCTCTTCGCCCGTCCGCTCGACCGGCGGGCGCGTCTCGCCGGCCTCCAGCGCGGCACCTCCGGCCCCGCGTCAGACCCGGCCTCGGGCCCATCCTCGGGCCCGGCCGAGGGGGGCATCGAGCCCCCCTCAGCCGCGGCCGCTGGTGCGGCCGGGTCCCAGAACCGGGCCTCGGCGCTGGTGGGGGGCGGGTCATGAAGCTGACCGTCTGGACCTATGAGGGCCCGCCCCATGTGGGCGCAATGCGGGTCGCGGCGGGCATGGAGAGCTTGCACTATGTGCTCCATGCGCCCCAGGGCGACACCTATGCCGATCTCCTCTTCACGATGATCGAGCGGCGGGGCGCGCGCCCGCCGGTGACCTACACCACCTTCCAGGCACGCGATCTCGGCTCGGACACCGCGGCGCTCTTCAGCCGGGCCTGCCGCGAGGCCTTTGAGCGGTTCCGTCCCGAGACGATGATCGTCGGCGCCTCGTGCACCGCGGAGCTCATCCAGGACGACCCCGGCGGTCTCGGCGCACGGCTCGGGCTGCCGGTGCCGGTGATCCCGCTCGAGCTCCCGGCTTACTCGAAGAAGGAGCTTTGGGGCGCGGGCGAGACGTTCTACCAGCTCGTGCGCGGGCTCGCCGCCCCTGTGGAGCGCGGGCCCGGCCCCGCCTGCAACATCCTCGGCCCCACGGCCCTCGGCTTCCGCCACCGCGACGATCTCGCCGAGATCCGGCGCCTGGTCGAGGGGCTCGGCCTGCGGGTCAACGTCACGGCTCCGATGGGCGCCCGGCCGTCCGACATCGCCCGGCTCGGCGCGGCGGATTTCAACATCGTGCTCTACCCGGAGATCGCCGAGCCGGCCGCGCGCTGGCTCGAGCGCACGCATGGCCAGCCCTGGACCCGGACGGTGCCGATCGGCACCCAGGCAACGCGGGAGTTCCTCGCCGAGGTGGCAGAGCTCGCCGGCCGCGACGCGCCGCCCGCCGATCCTGCCGAGGCGCGCCAGCCCTGGTGGTCGGCCTCGGTCGACTCGACCTATCTCACCGGCAAGCGCGTCTTCGTCTTCGGTGACGGGACCCATGCGCTCGCAGCCGCCCGGGTGGCGACCGAGGAGATGGGCTTCGCGCTTGCGGGCCTCGGCACCTACGAGCGCGCCCGCGCCCGCGAGATCCGCGCCGCGGCCGGCGCACACGGGATCGAGGCCCTGGTGACGGACGACTATCTCGAGGTCGAGGCGGCGATCGCCGCGGCGGCGCCCGAGCTGATCCTCGGCACGCAGATGGAGCGCCACATCGGAAAGCGCCTCGGGATCCCCTGCGCGGTGATCTCGGCGCCCGTCCATGTCCAGGACTTCCCCGCGCGCCACTCGCCCCAGATGGGCTTCGAGGGGGCCAACGTCCTCTTCGACACCTGGGTGCATCCGCTGGTGATGGGGCT
>CAYORO010000065.1:0-5639 GCA_964406355.1 uncultured Limibaculum sp. | reverse complement strand
CCCCGGGGGCGCCCGGGCCCGCCCCCCCCGCCGGCCCGCGCCCCGCCGCGGGCTAGGGGGGCCCGACCCCCCCCGAGGCCGGGTCCGGGGCGGTCGAACCGGGAGCCGCAGCCTCCGCCGAGGCTGGGGTCGCCGTCGCCGAGCGCGCGGCCGTCGACACTGCTCCGGCAACGGCGCCCGTCTGGTCCCCCGAGGCCGAGCGCGAGCTCGGCAAGATCCCGTTCTTCGTCCGCGGCCGCGCGCGGCGCAACACCGAGCGCTTCGCCGCAGAGCGCGGCCTCGCCACCATCACCCTCGAGACGCTCTATGATGCCAAGGCCCACTACTCCCGCTGAGCGCACCCTTCTCGGCTCCGCGCGCGCCGGGGCGGCGCCGGGCGTGGCGCCGTTGCGCATTGCCCTCGTCACGCTCGATCGCCATCTCGAGGCGCCGCTGGCGGCGGCCGAGGCACGGCTCCGCGCCGAGATCCCCGGGCTCCGGCTCGAGCTCTTCGCAGCGACCGACTGGGGTGGCGACCCGGCTGCCCTCGAGGCTGCCCGCGCCGCGATCGCCGAGGCAGATCTCGTCATCGCCGCCATGCTGTTCCTCGAGGACCAGGTCTCCGCGATCGCCCCCGCGCTCGCCGCCCGCGCTGCCGACCGCGACGGCGTCTGCAGCGTGATCTCCGCGCCCGAGATCGCCCGCACCACGCGTCTCGGCGAGCTGCGCATGGACCGCCCCTCCAGCGGCATCGTCGGCCTCCTCAAGCGCCTCCGCGGCAAGACCAAGCCCGGCGGGGCGCCGAGCTCCGGCGCGGGGCAGATGAAGATGCTCCGCCGCCTGCCGAAGATCCTCCGCTTCATCCCCGGCAAGGCGCAGGACCTGCGCGCCTATTTCCTGGCGATGCAGTACTGGCTGTCGGGCTCGGCCGAGAACCTCGAGGGGCTCGTCCGGCTTCTGATCGATCGCTATGCGCCAGAGCCCCATGCCGGGCTCCGCGGCCGTCTCACCCCGCCGCCACCCATCGAGTATCCCGAGACCGGGCTCTACCACCCCCGGCTCGAGGGCTGCTTCACCACCGACGCGGCTGCGTTGCCGGTGCCCGAGGGCGCGCGCGGGCGTGTCGGGCTCCTGCTGATGCGCTCCTATCTCCTGGCCGGCGACACGGCGCATTACGACGCGGTGATCGCGGCGCTCGAGGCGCGCGGTCTCGCGGTCGTGCCGGCCTTTGCCTCGGGGCTCGATGCGCGGCCCGCGGTCGAGGCGTTCTTCGAGGGTGCAGGCGGTGCGGAGGTCGATGCGGTGCTCTCGCTCACCGGGTTCTCGCTGGTCGGCGGCCCGGCCTACAACGATGCCGAGGCGGCGGGCGCCACGCTCGCGCGGCTCGATGTGCCCTATGTCGCCGCCCATGCGCTCGAGTTCCAGGCGCTCGAGACCTGGGCCGCGGACGGGCAGGGGCTCTCGCCGGTCGAGGCGACGATGATGGTCGCGATCCCGGAGATCGATGGGGCGACCGGGCCTGCG
The DNA here is from genome assembly GCA_964406355.1 of uncultured Limibaculum sp. Taxonomy (GTDB): domain Bacteria; phylum Pseudomonadota; class Alphaproteobacteria; order Rhodobacterales; family Rhodobacteraceae; genus Thermohalobaculum. Next base: position 4,136 of record CAYORO010000065.1, on the reverse strand, counting down.
GTCTTCGGCGGACGTGCAGGCGGGGGCGTCCCCTGCACCGGCTGCGACCGCGCCTGCGTCCTCGGCGCCGACGGAGCGGCCCGGCGGATGGTCGCCTGCCCCGAGCGCGCCGAGCGGCTCGCCGAGCGGCTGGCCCGGATCGTCGCGCTCCGCCGCGCGCCCGCGCCCGAGCGTCGCCTCGCCGTGGTGCTCTACGGCTTCCCGCCGAATGCCGGCGCGGTCGGCACCGCCGCCTATCTCGGCGTGTTCGAATCGCTCTTCAATTTCCTGATCTCGCTCCGTGCCGACGGGTACGATGTCGAGCCGCCCGAGAGCGTCGACGCGCTCCGCCGCGCGATCCTCGAGGGCAACGCGGCCGAGCACGGGCAGGAGGCCAATGTCGCGGCCTCGATCCCGGCCGACCGGCTCGTGCGCGAGACGCCGTGGCTCGCCGAGATCGAGGCGCAGTGGGGCCCCGCGCCCGGGCGGCAGCAGGCCGACGGGCGGCGCGTCCACGTGCTCGGGCGCCATTTCGGCCGGGTCTTCGTCGGCGTCCAGCCGGCCTTCGGCTACGAGGGCGACCCGATGCGGCTCCTCTTCGAGACGGGCTTCGCGCCGACGCACGCCTTCGCCGCGTTCTACCGCTACATCTCGGAGGAGTTCGGCGCCCACGCGGTGCTGCATTTCGGCACCCACGGCGCGCTCGAGTTCATGCCCGGCAAGCAGACCGGCCTCGGCGCGCGCTGCTGGCCCGACCGGCTGATCGGCGACCTGCCCAACATCTATCTCTACGCCGCCAACAACCCGTCCGAGGGCGCGCTCGCCAAGCGCCGGGCGGCGGCAACGACGGTGACGCATCTGACGCCGCCGCTCGCCAATGCCGGGCTCTACAAGGGGCTCGCCGATCTCAAGGCCTCGATCGAGCGCTGGCGCGCCGCGCCGCCCGAGGCGCTCGCCGAGCGCCACGCGCTCGAGGAGCTCATCCAGGCGCAGGCGGCGGAGGTCGATCTCGCCGAGCCCGAGCCGGTGTGGAACGGCAGCGCGGCGGTCGAGGTCGACGGGCTCTGGCGCCGGCTGATCGAGCTCGAGGCGACGCTGATCCCGCACGGGCTGCACGTGATGGGGCGGGTGCCCGCGCTCGCCGAGCGCGCGGACACCCTCGCGGCGATGGCGGGCGCGCTCGCCGAGGCCGAGGGCGTGGCCGCGCCCCCGCGCGCGATCCTCGAGCGGCTCGCCGAGGGCGGCTCCTCGGCCCTCCCGGGCCTCCTCGCCAAGGGAACGCCCCGGGCCCTTGCGGGCCTCCTCGAGCGGCTCGCGACCGCGGCCGACCATCTCGCGACCGACAGCGAGACGCCCGCGCTCCTGCACGCGCTCGGCGGCGGCTTCGTTCCGCCGGTCGCCGGCGGCGATCTGGTGCGCTCGCCCGAGATCCTGCCGACGGGGCGCAATCTCCACGGCTTCGACCCCTTCCGCATGCCCTCGGCCTTCGCGCTCCGCGACGGCGCGGCGCAGGCCGCCCGCCTCGTCGCCCGCCACGAGGCCGACAGCGGGGCCGCGCCGCGGACCGTGGCGCTCGTCCTCTGGGGCACCGACACGCTGAAGAGCGAGGGCGCGCCGGTGGCGCAGGCGCTGGCGCTCCTCGGCGCGGCGCCGCGCTTCGACAGCTACGGGCGGCTCGCGGGCGCGCGCCTCGTGCCGCTCGCGGAGCTCGGCCGGCCGCGCATCGACGTGGTGATGACGCTTTCGGGCATCTTCCGCGACCTGCTGCCCTTGCAGATCAAGCTGCTCGCCGAGGCCGCCTGGCTCGCCGCCACCGCCGACGAGCCGCTCGGGCAGAACCATGTGCGGGCCAACGCGCTCGCGCACCAGGCGCGGCACGGCTGCGACATGGAGACCGCCGCGCTCCGCGTGTTCTCGAACGCCGAGGGGGTCTACGGCTCCAACGTCAACCTCCTCGTCGACGCCGGCACCTGGGGCGAGGAGGACGAGCTCGCCGACAGCTACCAGCGCCGGAAGTGCCACGCCTATGGCCGCGACGGGCGCTCGGCGCCGCAGGGGGCGCTCCTCGGCTCGATCCTCGAGCGCGTCGACCTCGCCTACCAGAACCTCGAATCGGTCGAGCTCGGCGTGACGACGGTCGACCACTATTTCGACACGCTGGGCGGCATCTCCCGCGCCGTCACCCGCGCCCGCGGCCGGCAGGCGGCCGTCTATATCGGCGACCAGACCCGCGGCGGCGCGCATGTGCGCACGCTCGCCGAGCAGGTGGCGCTCGAGACCCGCACCCGCGCGCTCAACCCCAAATGGTTCGAGGGAATGCTCTCCCACGGCCACGAGGGCGTGCGCCAGATCGAGGCGCAGGTGACCAACACGGTCGGCTGGTCGGCCACCACGGGCGCGGTCGACCCCTGGGTCTACCAGCGCCTCTCCGAGACCTTCGTGCTCGACGCCGAGATGCGCCGGCGGATGGGGAGCCTCAACCCCGCCGCCTCGGCCCGCCTCGCCGGGCGGCTCCTCGAGGCGCACGAGCGGCGCTACTGGAGCCCCGACGCCGAGACGCTCGCGGCCCTCGAGGCCGCCGGCGAGGAGCTCGAGGACCGCCTCGAGGGCCTCGACCCCGAACCCGCAACCGCCGCCGCCTGACAGGAGACCGCCATGGCCCCGCTCGAGACACCGCCGAGCCTGCCCCGCAGACGGCCCCGCCCCGACGGCGAGGGCAGCGTGCAGGTCAAGCTGGACCCGACCATGAAGATCGAGGGGGCCAAGGTCTTCGCGGTCTACGGCAAGGGGGGGATCGGGAAATCCACCACCTCCTCCAACCTCTCCGTCGCCTTCTCGAAGCTCGGCAAGCGCGTGCTGCAGATCGGCTGCGACCCCAAGCACGACTCGACCTTCACGCTGACGAAGCGCCTCGTGCCGACGGTGATCGACAGCCTCGCCGAGGTGGATTTCCACTCCGAGGAGCTGCGCCCGGAGGACTTCGTCTACGAGGGCTACAACGGCGTGATGTGCGTCGAGGCGGGCGGCCCGCCCGCGGGCACCGGCTGCGGCGGCTATGTCGTCGGCCAGACCGTGCGGCTGCTGAAGGAGCACCACATGCTCGAGGACACCGACGTGGTGATCTTCGACGTGCTCGGCGACGTGGTCTGCGGCGGCTTCGCGGCGCCGCTCCAGCACGCCGAGCGGGCGCTCGTGGTCACCGCCAACGACTTCGACTCGATCTACGCGATGAACCGCATCGTCGCGGCGGTGCAGGCGAAATCGGCCAACTACGCCGTGCGCCTCGCCGGCTGCGTCGCCAACCGCTCGCGCGAGACCAACGAGGTCGACCGCTACTGCAACACGGTCGGCTTCAAGCGGCTCGCGCATCTGCCCGATCTCGACGCGCTCCGCCGCTCGCGGCTCAAGAAATGCACGCTCTTCGAGATGGAGCAGAGCCCGGAGGTGGTGGCGGTGCAGGCCGAGTACATCCGCCTCGCCGAGACGCTCTGGGCCGGCACCGATCCGCTGGCGCCCGACCCGCTGCCGGACCGCGACATCTTCGAGCTTCTGGGGTTCGACTGATGCTGCCCGCGACCTACGAGGCCCGGCGCGAGCGGTTGCGCGACTATTTCGACCGCACGGCGAGCGCGACCTGGGCGCGGCTCACCTCCGACGCGCCGGTCTCCCGGATCCGCCAGACGGTGCGCGAGGGGCGCGACGCGATGCGGGAGACGCTGCTCTCCTGGCTCGGCGCGGATCTCGCCGGCCGGCGCGTGCTCGACGCGGGCTGCGGCACCGGCGCGCTCGCGGTGGCGGCGGCGGCGCGCGGCGCCGAGGTGATCGCGGTCGATGTCGCGGCCTCGCTCGTCGAGGTGGCGCGGGAGCGCGCGCCCGCCGGGCTCGCCATCGACTGGCGCGCGGGCGACATGCTCGAGCCCGGTGCCGGGCGCGTCGATCACGTTGTCGCGATGGACAGCCTGATCCACTACCGCGCGGCGGACATGGTGGCCGCGATCGCGCGCCTCGCCGCGATGGCCGACCGCTCGGTGGTCTTCACCGTCGCGCCGCGCACGCCGCTGCTGGCCGCGATGCACGGCGCCGGCAAGCTCTTCCCGCGCTCGGACCGCTCGCCGGCGAACGCGCCGGTGGCGCCCGCCCGCCACCTCGCCCGGATC
>CAYORO010000064.1:0-15530 GCA_964406355.1 uncultured Limibaculum sp. | reverse complement strand
ACTTCGCCGTGTCGGCCGCCAGGATGAAGTCGCACATCATCGCGAGCTCGCAGCCGCCGCCGAGCGCCCAGCCCGCCACCGCGGCGATCACCGGCTTGCGGATCCGCGTGACGGTCTCCCATTCGGCGGTGATGAAATCGTTGCGGAACGCATCGACGAAGGTCTTCGGCTGCATCTCCGTGATGTCGGCGCCGGCGGCAAAGGCCTTGTCGTTGCCGGTGATCACGATGGCACCGACCCCTGCATCGGCGTCGAACTTCACGAGCGCCTGACCGAGCTCTTGCATCAGCTCCGCGTTGAGCGCGTTTCTCGCTTTCGGCCGGTTGAGCGTGATCAGTCCGACATGCTCGCGGGTCTCGACGATGATCGTCTTGTAGGCCATGGGTCCCTCCGGGCTCGCGTCTCATGCGCGGTCACGGGACGGGAGCCTAGCGATCCGCTCGCCCCCGTCCACTGCCGCGTCCGTCGCGCTGCCCGCGAGGGCCGACCGCCGCCGGCCCCCGGGCCCGATCCACGCCTCAGCTGACGAGCGATTTCAGGAACCGGCCCACATCCTCGGTGGACTTCTTCGCGAGCCGCGCCGAGATCCGCGCGGACATGGCTGCGAACCGGTCCCGCTTGTTCGCGAAATGCGCTCTGATGGTGATGTAGTCGCCCATCGCCGTGTCGACATGCTCGCGGGTCGCGGTCAGGTCCTTGTAGATCTGGCGGGCAAGGCGAAGATCGCTGGCGTCGTCCTCTGCGGCATCGAGCGCTGCCTTCAAGGCCTCGTCGGCCTTGCCGAGATCGATCTTGATGCGGGCCAGCTGGAGCGGGAGACGCCCGCACTCCTGCTCCTTCACGCCCCAGAAGATCGCCGCCTGCGAGCTCAGCTTGAGCTGCTTGGCGAGCATGCCGGCAAGCTTCTTGTCGGCGAGCGCTGCATCCTTGCGGGCGAGTGCCGCATGCTGGCTGCCGAGCTTCAGGATCTCCTGGCGAAACGCACCGATCCCGAACTTGCGGAGCTTCTTCCGGAGCCGGCCGGTCAGGGTGGTGTTGTCCTTGACCCGGCGCAGCAGCGTCGCGAGCACGTCCTTGATCAGGGTGAGCTGGCTGAAGTTGGAGGGCGAGACCAGCCGGCAGGCGGTGAGCACACCGTTGGCCTTGGCGCAATCGTCCTTGCGCCCGGCCTTGAAGGGGAACTTCGCCTCGAGGGCGGCAAGGAGGTCGAGCTCGCTCTGGTCGGTGATGGCGTCGAGGGGCATGGAATGTCCTTTCGGGAAATTGCTGTCTGCGTGTGCCGGGGATATCGGAGCCGGCCCGAGGCGCGGAACCGGCAGCACGGCACGCGTCTCATGCAGCGCTGCACGACGCGCACTCAGCGCTGGCAGCGCGAGCAGTAGAAGGTCGAGCGGCCAGACTGGACGATGCGCAGGATCCGCGCGCCGGCGACGCCGCAGGGGCAGGGCTCGCCCTCCCGACCATAGACCCGGAAGCTGTGCTGGAAGTAGCCGAGCTCGCCATCGGCCTGGCGGTAGTCGCGCAGGCTCGAGCCGCCGGCCGCGATCGCGTCCTGCAGGGTCTCGCGGATCGCGCCGGCCAGCCGCTCGATTCGGGTCCGCGAGATCGAGCCGGCGATGCGGCGCGGGTGGATGCCGGCGCGGTTGAGCGCCTCGCAGACATAGATGTTGCCGAGGCCCGCGACGGTCCGCTGGTCGAGCAGCGCGGCCTTGATCGGTGTCTGCCGCCCGGCGAGCGCCGCCGCCAATGTCTCGCCCGAGAAGGCGTTCGACAGCGGCTCGGGGCCGAGCCCCGCGAGCAGGCGGTGCTCCTCGAGCCGGTCGGTCGGCCAGAGATCCATCGCACCGAAGCGCCGCGGGTCGTTGTAGACGATGCGGTGGCCGGCCTCGGTGGTGAGGCTCACATGATCGTGCGCCGCCGTGCCGCCGCTCGCGAGCGCGGTGTTGCCGAGGGGCGCGGGGCCCGCGGCGTCGGCCTCGATGATCGAGATCCGGCCGGACATGCCGAGATGGATGATCAGCGTCTCGGGGGCGCCGGCCGCATCGGCGTCGAGGTCGACCAAGAGGTATTTCGACCGCCGCCGGAGCGCCCCCACATGCCGGCCGGTCAGTCGCTCGGCAAAGCGCTCGGGCAGCGGCCAGCGGAGATCCGGCCGGCGCTGCTCGGCCACGCGGATGCGCTGTCCGGCCAGCACGGGCTCGAGCCCGCGCCGCACGGTCTCCACCTCGGGAAGCTCGGGCATCGGCGTTGGGGTGAGCTGTGGTGCGGGCTCAGGACCCCTGAGCGGCCCGCCGGGCGCCCGGCGCCTTGACGAGGCTCAGCACCTGCATCGGCCCCCAGAGCGCGAGCCGCGCCACCGGGTTGCCCTCGATCATCGCCTTGGTCTTCTCGAATCGCATGACGTCCTCGATCCGGCGGTCGAGAAAGTCCCAGGTCGCGCTCCGCTCGGGGCTGTCGTCGCCCAGCCAGTAGAGCAGCGTCGCCGAGTAGACCGAGGCGAGGATCGCCCGCTTGGTGTACCAGTTGTAGTCGGTGGCGGTGTCGCCGCAGGCGGTCCAGATGATGTCGGCCGTGCGCCAGATCGCGCGCGCGCCGTCGGCGGCGTAGAGCGGCAGCGCCAGCAGCGTGGCACCGCGGCGCACCGCCTCGCGATCATCGGCCACCAGCTCGATCCGGCGGCGCACGGCATGGGTCACCCGCTCGCGCACGCGCATCCGGCCGAGATCGGTGTCGGCCAGCTCGTCACGAAGCCGCGCATCCATCAGGTCGTGGAAGGCGATGGCCATATCGACCCCGCCGCGGGGGAAGACGAGGCGGACGAGCTCTGGATCCATGCCGGTCTCGCTCACGGCCTGGGCGAGCGTCACCGACGACCACCCGTCGAACGCGACATGGGGCAGCGCGGCCTCGACCAGGCGCCGCCGCGCCTCGGCCAGATGGTCGCCCTCGAACTCTGTCCCGGCGCCCGCGCCCGGCTCCTGTGTCGCTTCCATGACAGCTCCGTTTCGATTGGCGGCCCTGGTGGACAGCGCCGGCCCAACCCCGTATAACCCACTCCCGAGCAAATCCAAACGCCGCGACACGACTTATGGAGGCCCAGTGCAGGTTCAGGTCCGCGACAACAATGTTGATCAAGCGCTCCGCGCGCTCAAGAAGAAGCTCCAGCGCGAGGGCGTGTTTCGCGAGATGAAGCTGCGCCAGCACTACGAGAAGCCGTCCGTCAAGCGGGCGCGCGAGAAGGCCGAGGCGATCCGCCGGGCGCGGAAACTGGCGCGAAAGAAAGCCCAGCGCGAGGGACTTCTCTGATAGGCCGGTCGGCCTCCTGCGGCCCGACACCGGCGCGTCCCGATGTTGCTGCCTGAGGCGCGCGGTCCGGAAGGCCGACGCATTTACTGCATTGGCGATGTGCATGGCTGCGCGGAGCTCCTGAGGGCTCTGTTCGCGCAGATCGAGGCGGATCTGGCCACGCGCCCGCCCGAGGATTTTCGCGTCGTGCTGGTCGGCGATTACGTCGACCGCGGGCCCGAAAGCGCCGCCGTGGTCCATGAGCTGCTGCTGCGCTGGGACCCTGAGCGGCAGATCCCGCTGCTCGGCAATCACGACGCGATGTTCCTCGCCGCGCTCGAGAGCCCCGAGGCGCGCCAGCTCACCACCTGGCTCGGCAATGGCGGGGTGTCGACGTTGGCTTCCTACGGGATCGCCGGCATTCCCGACATCTCCGGGCGGATGGGGCGGTTGTCGCTCTTCGAGGCGATGCGCGAGGTGGTGCCCGAGTACCATCGCGAGCTGCTCGGGGCGCTGCCGCTCCACCACCAGGAGGGCGACTATCTCTTCGTGCATGCCGGCATCCGGCCGGGCGTGCCGCTGATTCGCCAGGCGATCGACGACCTCATCTGGATCCGCGGACCGTTCCTCGACTCCGATGCCGATCACGGTCTGGTGGTGATCCACGGCCACACCCCGACGGACCAGGTCACCGTCCGGCCCAACCGGATCGGCATCGACACCGGCGCGGTCTATGGCGGACCGCTCACCTGCCTGGTGCTCGAGGGGGCCGACCGGTCGCTCTTGACCACCGAGGGCCTCGTGCCCCTCGAAGGCTGACGCAGCCTCTTCCCATCGCGCGCGGCTGGTGCCAACAAAGAGGTCCGATCCGCCCGCCCGGGGTCCCATGCCTGCCGATCTCCGCCGCCTGCTGAGCCCCCGTTCCGTCGCCGTGATCGGCGGTGGCGCCTGGGGGAGATCCGTTGTCGAGCGCTGCCGCGCCATCGGGTTCGGGGGGCCGATCTGGCCTGTGCATCCGACGCGGGCCGAACTCGGCGGTCTTCCCTGCCTCCCGTCGCTCGCGGCACTGCCCGAGCCGCCGGACGCCGCCTTCGTCGCGGTCAACCGAGCGGCGAGCATCGAGGTGGTGGCAGAGCTCGCAGGGATGGGGGCGGGCGGCGCGGTCTGCTTCGCCGCCGGGTTCGCCGAGGCCGCGGGGGAGCTCGCCGACGGGCCGGAGCTCCAGCGCCGCCTGATCGGCGTGGCGGGCGCGATGCCGATCCTGGGGCCCAACTGCTACGGCTTCATCAACTATCTCGACGGCGTCTGCCTCTGGCCCGACCAGCATGGCGGCGCCCCGGTCGAGCGCGGGATCGCGCTGGTCGGGCAGTCCTCCAACATGCTGATCAACCTCACCATGCAGCAGCGCGGCGTGCCGATCGCCTATGCGGTCGCGGCGGGGAACCAGGCGCAGATCGGGCTCGCCGAGATCGCCGCCGCCTGCCTCGCCGATCCGCGCGTGACGGCCGTCGGGCTCCATGTGGAGGGCGTGGGCGATCCGCGCGCGATGGAGGCGCTCGCCGCGGCGGCGCGGGTGGCGCGCAAGCCGATCGTTGCGCTCCGCGTCGGGCGGTCGGAGGCGGCGCGGGCGGCCGCACTCTCCCACACTGCCTCGCTCGCGGGGTCCTCGGTGGCCGGCGATGCGTTCTTCGCACGGCTCGGCATTCCACTGGTGCGCAGCCTGCCCGACTTTCTCGCCGCGCTGTCGCTCCTCCACGTGCATGGCGGCCTGCCGGGGAACCGGCTTGCCGCGCTCTCCTGCTCGGGCGGAGAGGCGAGCCTGATCGCCGATGCGGCACTGGCCCATCCGCTCCGGTGGGTCGCGTTCGATGCGGCGACGTCGGCGCGGCTCGCGGCGGCGCTCGGTCCGCGGGTGCACATCGCCAACCCGTTGGACTACAACACCTATATCTGGGGCGATGTCGCCACGATGGGCGAGACCGTGGCGGCGGTGGCCTCCGCCGGGGCCGATCTGACGCTCCTTGTGCTCGACATCCCGCGCGCCGATCGTTGCGACCCCTCGGCCTGGGATTGTGCGATCGAGGCCGCCCATCTTGGGGCAACGGGCGCCGGTCCGCTCGCGGTGGTCGCGACATTGCCCGAATGCCTGCCGGAACCGGTGGCGGACGGGTTTCGCGAGGCGGGCATCGCCCCGCTCTTGGGCAACGACGCGTCGCTGGCCGCTGCAGCATCCGCGGCCGAGGTCGGTCGCGCCTGGGCCCGGCCACCCGCGGCGCCCTGCCTCGCCGCGGGCCCCGAGGCGCCGGCGCCCCTCCTGGACGAGGCCGAGGCCAAGTCGCGCCTTGCCGCGGCAGGGGTGCCCGTCGCGGCGGGGCGCCGTGCGGCGACGCCCGCCGATGCCGCCACGGCCGCCGCGGTGGTCGGCTTTCCCGTGGCGCTCAAGGGGCTCGGCCACGCGCACAAGACCGAGGCGGGTGCCGTGCGGCTCGGCCTCGCGACCGGCGGTGCGGTGCTGGCGGCGGCCTGCGAGATGCCGGCGCCGGAGGGCTTTCTCGTCGAGCGGATGGTGACCGGCGGCGTGGCGGAGCTCCTGATCGGGATCACCCGCGAGCCGCCCTATGGCTTCGCGCTGACGATCGGTGCCGGCGGCACGCTGGCCGAGCTGCTGGCCGACAGCGCGACGCTGCTGCTGCCCGCGGGGCCGGAGGCCGTCCGCGCCGCGCTCTCCGGCCTCCGCGTGATGCGCCTCCTCGAGGGCCACCGCGGCAAGCCCGCGGGCGACGTCGAGGCCGTGATCGCCACCGTCGCCGCGCTCGAGCGTTTCGCCGAGGCCGAGGCCGACCGCCTGGCCGAGCTCGAGATCAATCCGCTGATCGTCACGCCGGACGGTGCCTGGGCGGCCGACGCCCTGCTCCGCCTCGCCACCCGCCAAGGAGATCACGCATGAATGCGCCCGACACCGCTCCGAGCCCAGTGAAGGTCCGCCGCGAGGGGCATATCCTCGAGGTGACGCTCGACCGGCCCAAGGCCAACGCCATCGACCTCGTCACCTCGCGCCTGATGGGCGAGACCTTTCGCGGCTTTCGCGACGACCCGGAGCTGCGGGTCGCGATCATCACCGGCGCGGGTGACAAGTTCTTCTGCCCGGGCTGGGATCTCAAGGCGGCCGCCGGGACCGATGGCGAGGGCGGCGACCCGGCCGACGGCGATTACGGGATCGGCGGCTTCGGCGGGCTGCAGGAGCTCGGCAGTCTCAACAAGCCGGTGATCGCGGCGGTCAACGGGATCGCCTGCGGCGGCGGGCTCGAGCTCGCGCTCTCGGCCGATCTGATCATCGCCGCCGAACATGCGACCTTCGCGCTGCCCGAGATCCGCTCTGGCACCGTGGCCGATGCCGCCTCGGTCAAGCTGCCGAAGCGCATCCCCTATCACGTGGCGATGGACCTCCTCCTCACCGGCCGCTGGTTCGATGCCGAGGAGGCGCTGCGGCTCGGGCTGTTGCGCGAGATCGTGCCGGGCGAGCGCCTGATGGAGGCTGCCTGGGAGCTTGCCCGCCTCCTCGCCTCGGGCCCGCCGCTCGTCTATGCCGCGATCAAGGAGATCCTGCGCGAGGCCGAGGACACCCGTTTCCACGACATGATGAGCCGGATCGGCAAGCGCCAGCTCGCGACCGTCGACCGGCTCTACAGCTCAGAGGACCAGCTCGAGGGCGCCCGCGCCTTTGCCGAAAAGCGCGATCCAGTCTGGAAGGGGCGCTAGAGCCTGCGCCGCGAGCGTGGCCAGGAGCGCAGGGGCGCATCGGCACAGGCGCACCCGGCCTGACGGAAGGTCACGCGGGCGCGACTGAGGGTGAAAACCGGAGGCGGTGGCCGGGCCTACATACGCATGGACATTCAACATCGGGGGAGTTGACCATGCGCCCAGGCATTATCGCCGCCATCCTTGTCTCGGTTGTCGCTTCACCTGCGATCGCGGCCTGCGATCCGGGCGAGACGGCCCTGCGCATCGGACACACCGGCCCCGCGGAGGGAACGGCGCGCGCCGAGACCGTCCGCATGCTCGCCGACCGTGTGGAGGAGCGGCTCGGCGGGCGGCTCTGCCTCGATATCGTGGAGCCCGCCGCGCTGGAGGCGCAGGAGACGGTCGTCTCAGCGCTCGGCGGCGGGGCCGTGGATCTGGCCGTGGCCGATGCCTCGACGCTCGGCGCGGTCAGCCCGGCCTTCCTGCTCTTCGATCTGCCGTTCCTCTTCGACGGGATCGAGCATGTGATGGCGTTCGACGCCTCACCGGAGGGGCGCGGGCTCCTGGCGGCTGGCGAAGGGGCGGGCGTGGTCGGGCTCGCCTTCTGGCTCGACGGGTTCGAGCAGATCAGTGCCGACCGCCCGATCCGCCGGCCCGAGGATGCCGCGGGGCTCACCTTCGCCGCCGGGCTCTCGGAGATTGAGCGCGGCTACTTCACCGTGCTCCAGGCGGGCTGGATCGACTTCAGCCGGGCGGAGGTCTTCCACGCGCTGCGCGACGGGGTGATCGAGGGGCAGAACAGCTCCTGGGCCACGATGTCGGACTGGGATCTGCACCGGGTCCAGGACCACGCGGCCGCGACGAATCATAGCGTGGCGGTTGATGTGTTGCTTGCTGCGGGGCCGGCCTGGGAGCGTCTCGAGCCTGCGCTGAGGGCTGAACTCGAGCAGGTCGTCGCCGAGGTGTCGCATGAGGCGAACCGCCTGGTCTACGAGCGCGGGGAGGCGGCCAAGGCGCGCCTCATCGCGGCTGGAATGGCAGTGCACGAGCTGAGCGGGGCCGAGCGGGCCGAGTGGCGCGGCGCGATGCGCCCGGTGTGGTCGGAGTTCGAGGGGGCGATCGGGCCTGCGTTGATTACGGCCGCCTCGGCGCGGTGATCCTAGGGGCTGGGCGCGCGGCGGCTGGCGGGTTATCTGCCGGTCGGGCGTCGCATGTCGCGGCGGTTCCCACGGGAGATTTCCGGCGATGCGCCTGACCGTACCGCTCTTCGTGCTGGCCCTCTTCGCCGCGCTTCCCGCCCATGCCTGCGAGCCCGATGGCGAGACGGCGGGCGCCCGATGCGAGGTGCCGGGCGGCTTCTACCGCCTCGTGATGCCGGAGCGCGCCGACGGGCCGGTGCCCGCCATGCTGCATCTGCATGGCTGGGGGGCAAGCTCGCGCGGCGCGCTCAACCGTTTCGATGGCGGTGCGGCCCTCACCGATCGCGGCTATGCGCTCCTGCTGCCGGAGGGGGTGCCGCGCGCCGGTCGCACCCAGCGCGACTGGGCGGTGCGCGACGGGCAGCCCCATCCGCGCGACGACATCGCCTTTCTCGAGGCGGTGATCGCCGATGCGACCGCCCGCGGTGTCGACCCGCAGAGGATCCTGCTCTCGGGCTTCTCCCGCGGCGGCTCCTTCGTCTGGGACGTCGCCTGCGCGCGCCCGGATCTCTTTCGCGGCTTTGCGCCGATCTCGGGCGCCTTCTGGGAGCCGCTGCCCGAGGGCTGTGCAGGTGCGGTCAGCCTCTATCACAGCCATGGATGGACCGACCGGGTGGTGCCGCTCGAGGGACGGTCGTTCCGCGAGGACGAGATCGTGCAGGGCGACGTGTTCGCGAGCCTCAAGATCCTGCGCGAGACGCTCGGCTGCGATGCGCGACAGCCTGACCGGGGCGAGACCCACGGGGATCTGTGGCTCCGGCATTGGGAGAGCTGCGATGTCGGGCGGATCGATTTCGAGCTGCATCCGGGCGGGCATGCAGCGCCCGAGGGGTGGCTCGACCGGGTGCTCGCCTGGTTCGCCGCCCGCTCGGTCGAAGAGCCCAAAGGCTAGATCCAGCGACGCACCTTCGCGGCATAGGCGCGGTAGGGCTCGCCGAAAGCTCCCGTGAGACGCGCCTCCTCGGGCCGGATGAACCGCGACTCCAGCACGACATAGAGCGGCCCGAGGAGCACGAGCCCGGCGACCGTCCCGAGCGCGAGGCACCAGCCCGCGAGAATCGCCATATCGGCGAGATAGATCGGGTTGCGGCTCCAGCGAAACGGCCCGTCGGTCACGAGCGCCGAGGGCGCGCCATGGGGGTTCGGCGTGGTGCTCGCGCGAGACATCGTCACCAGCGCCCAGATCGCCGCCGCAAAGCCTGCAACCGCGAGGACGATCCCGGGCCAGAGCAACAGGCCGCCGAGCGGGGCCCAGACCTCGGCCATCAGCCAGGCGAGCGCCATATGCCCGATCAGCCAGACGGGGGGCAGGTCGATCGCCTTTCTCCAGGTCGCCTCGCTCACGGTGCCGCCTTTCCCGTCGCCGTTTTGGGCCCGAGCACGGGCACGTTGTCGATCAGCCGCGCCCGCCCGAGCCGGGCTGCCGCGAAGACGCGCGCCGGCACGCCGGGGTCGTGCCGCTCGATGGGCGCCAGCGTCTCGGCCGCCCGGCACTCCACATAGTCGACCGGACCGAAGCCGAGCGCGGCGAGCCCCGCCGCCGCACCGTCGCATTCCGGTCCCGGCGGGACGCCCGTCCCGATCCGCGCGGCGGCGGCCGAGATCACCCGGTGGAGCGATGGCGCGAGCGCGCGTTCCTCCGCCGTCAGATACCGGTTGCGCGAGGACATCGCCAGCCCGTCCGGCTCGCGCATCGTCGGCACGCCGCGGATTTCGGTCGGGATGTCGAGGTCGCGCGCGAGGCGCCGGATCACCGCGAGCTGCTGCCAGTCCTTCTCGCCGAAGAGGGCGATGTTGGCCTGCGCCTGATTGAGGAGCTTGGTCACGACCTGGGCCACGCCGTCGAAATGGCCGGGGCGCGCTTGGCCGTCGAGCACGTCGGTCAACCCGGTGACGCGGACCTCGGTGACGAAACCCGCAGGGTACATCTCGGTGACCGGGGGGGCGAAGAGGAGGTCGCAGCCGGCACGGGAGAGCATCGCGGCATCGGCTGCCTCGTCGCGGGGATAGGCGTCGAAATCCTCCCCCGCGCCGAACTGGGTCGGGTTGACGAAGATCGTCGCCACCGCCCGCTCGGCTGCCGCCCGTGCGGCCGCCACGAGCGCGAGGTGGCCCGAATGGAGGCCTCCCATGGTGGGCGTGAGCGCCACCCGCTCGCCGGCCCGCCGCCACGCGCCGACATGGGCGCGCAGCTCTGCGACGGTGCGGACGGTTTCCATCCCGGATCGCGGCGCCCGCCCTGCCGGCCTCGTCAGAGGCCCGCCGGCTCGCCCACCACGATGACCGACAGCGCATCGGGCTCGAGCAGGCGCGCAGCGACCCGGGCGATATCGTCCTGGGTCACCGCCTCGATGCGCGGGTTGCGCGTCTCGAGATACTCGGTGCCGAGCCCCTCGCGCTGGAGGAAGACGAGGTAGCCCGCGATCTTGGCGTTGCTGTCGAAGCGGAGCGCGAAGGCCCCTGTGAGGTAGCGCTTGGCCGCCTCCAGCTCCTCGGCGCTCACGCCCTCCTCGGCCATCCGGCGCCACTCGGCCTGGATCACCTCGAGGCTCTCGGCGACGCGCTCATTCGCGGTCTGCACGCTGCCGAGATAGAGATTGGCCGCGTCGAGATCGGAGAGGTAGGAATAGACCCCGTAGGCGAGGCCGCGCTTGGCCCGCACCTCCTCCATCAGCCGCGACGAGAACCCGCCGCCGCCGAGGATGTAGTTCATCACGAAGGCCGGGAAGAAATCCGGGTCCTCGCGCGCGATGCCGGCCTGGCCGAAGATCGCGACCGATTGCGGGACTGGCAGCGAGATCACCTCGGTGCCGGCCGGGGGCGCGCCCATCTCCTCGGGCGCGACGACCGGCGTGCCCTCGTCGAGCCCGCCGAGGATGGTGTCGATCAGCCGGCCGGCTGCGGCGGGGTCGATCGCGCCGACCACCGCGACGGTGGCGTTGGCGCGGGTCAGCAGCCGGGTGCGGGCGTCGCGGAGATCCTCGACGGTGATCGCGCGCACGGTGTCGGCCACGCCGTCGGTCGGGCGGCCATAGGGGTGGTCGGGAAAGGCGCGGGCAAACCAGGCGCGGCTCGCCACGGTGCGCGGACTGGTCTCGTCGGCCGCGAGCCCCGAGAGGATCTGGCCCCGGATGCGTTCGACCGCGTCGGCGTCGAAGCGCGGCTCGGTGAGGGCGGTGGCGAGCAGCGCGGCACTCGGCCCGGCCTCCTCGGCGAGCATGGTCGCGCTGACCTCGACGGTGTCGCGGCCGGCCGAGAAGCCGTAGCGGGCGGCCAGGCGGTCGCGCTCCTTGACGAAGGCGACCGAGTCGAGCTCGCCTGCGCCTTCGTCGAGCAGCGCCATGGTCATTCGCGCGAGGCCGGTGCGGTCCGCGGGGTCGAGCCGGGCGCCGCCGGCGAAGGAGATGTCGACCGAGACAATCGGGATCGCCGGCTCCTCGACGAGCCAGAACGCCACTCCGCCGGGGCTCGTGACCTCCTGGATCTCGACCGCGCGGGCTGGCAGCGACAGCAGCGCGAGGGCCGCGACGGCGAAAATGCTGCGGATCATCAGCCCTGCTCCTCGGTGATCTCTTCCATCAGCCAGCCGGTGACCGAGCGCTCGGGCAGGAGATACTCGGCCGCCACCCGGCGCACATCCTCGGCGGTCACCGCCTCGAAGAGCTCGGGCCACGCCGCGATCTGCTCGAGCGTGTAGCCCATCGCGAGCTCCATCCCGTAGCGCCGGGCAAGCGACATCTGGCTGTCCTGCTGGTAGATGAAGTCGGCGCGGATCGTGCGGCGCACCCGCTCGAGTTCCTCCTCCGTCGGCCCGTCACGCACGATCTCGGCGAGCACCTCTTCGAGGCTTGCCTCGACGGTGGCGAGATCGACGCCCTCTGCAGGCACGGCGTAGATTGTGAACTCGGTCGCGTCGCGGGCCGAGCCCGAATAGTAGGCGCCGGCATCGACGGCGGTTTTGTCTGCCAGTTCAAGCCGCTCGGCGAAGCGCGAGGCGACGCCTGAGCCGAGGATCCGCGACAGCACCTCGAGTGCGGCCGCTTCGGCCTGATCGGCGCTGCCGCGGCTCGGCACGAGGTAGCTGCGCACGACATAGGGCTGGCGCACGCGCTCGTCCGACATCGCGATGCGGCGCGGCGCGCGCTGCGGCGGCTCCTGGGGGCGGGCCTCCGGCCGCCGGCTGGCCGGTGCGATCGGCCCGAAATGCAGCTCGGCGAGACGCTGGACCTCGGCCGGGTCGGCGTTGCCCGCGACCACGAGGACAGCGTTGTCGGGCGCGTAGTGGCGCTCGTAGAAGGCGCGTGCATCGGCGCGCGTCAGGCTCTCCATCTCGTGGCGCCAGCCGATCACCGGGATGCCGTAGGGGTGGTTCTGGAAGAGCGCCGCGTTCATCTGCTCGCCGAGCAGCGCCTGCGGGCTGTTCTCGGTGCGCTGGTTGCGCTCCTCGATGATCACGTCGCGCTCGGTGAGCGTCACCTCCTCGGAAAAGACGAGGTCGGTCATGCGGTCGGCCTCCATCCGCATCACCGTCTCGAGCCGATCCGACGCGATGCGCTGGAAATAGGCGGTATAGTCGTAACTGACGAAGGCGTTGTCCGAGCCGCCGTTCTCCGCGACGATCTTCGAGAACGCACCCTCGGGGATCTCGTCGGTGCCCTTGAACATCAGGTGCTCGACGAAATGCGCGATGCCGGACTTGCCCCAGGGCTCGTCGGCGGCGCCGATCTCGTACCAGACCATGTGGGTGACGACGGGCGCGCGGTGGTCCTCGATCACCACGCCGCGCATGCCGTTCTCGAGCGTGAAGCTCGTGACCTGGGGCTCTGCGGCGGCGGGGAGACAGGGTGCGCCCGAAAGCGCTGCGGCCGCGATTGCGGCGCGGAGAGTTGGCATGGGGGTCCTCCGACGGGGATCTTTGGCCGACAGATAGACCGTCGCTGCCCCGTCGGCCAGCCAGCGGCCGTCACGATCGCGTCTGGCCGGGATCGGGCCGGCCGCGGCGCTCAGTCGGCGGTGCTGTCGTTGGGGATCGCGGTGTAGAAGCGCGGCGTGCCGATCGAGCCGCTGATGGGCTGCGATTCGTCCTCTGTGATGTCTTCTTCGGCGGCGGCCTGACGCTCGGCTTCCTCGGCGAGCGCGCGCGGGCTCGTCGGTGTCGCCACGCCGCTCTCCTGCAGGCGCCGGGCCTCGGCGGCCGGATCGATCACCGTCTCGGGGTCGATCGTCTCCTCGCCGCTCAGAAGTTCGAAGATCGTCGGCGCCTCGTAGGGCTTGTTCTCCTCGATCTCGCGGTTCTCGACGGCGATCTGGGTGCGGATCTCGGAGGAGGCGGCCTGTGCGTCGGCCGCGGCAAGAAGCGCGGCCTCGCCGCGGCTGATGGCGGTGGCGCGCGGCGGGGGTGCGGCGCCGGTCAGCGCGGCGATCGCCTCGGCCTGCGGGTCGGGGTCGAGCGGGGAGGCGACGCCGGGGCGCGGCTCCGGCAGGGTCGAGGCGCCGCGCCCGGGCGGGCGCTCGAGGCCCCGGCGCGTGAGGACCTGGAACTCGTCGGGCGACGGCTTCTTGGAGGAGAGCGCGTCGAGCGGGTTGCCGACAGTGTCGCAGCCGGCAAGGGCCGTGGCCGCCGCGAGCACGGCGAGGGTGGTGATCGGTCGCGTCATCGCGGAGCCTCCCCAGATCCGGTCGGGATCGCTGTCGGCCAGACCATGCCCCGCACGGCGCGCGGACGCAATGCCGAGCGAAACCAGCGGGCTCCGCGACGGCGTCAGGCCTTCCAGGCGATCAGCAGCGCGCCGAACACAATCGCCACATCTGCGATGTTGAAGGCGAAGGGATTGTTGATGCCGCAGCAGCTCATATTGAGGAAGTCGATCACCGCGCCGTAGCGGACCCGGTCCCAGGCATTGCCGAGCGCCCCTCCGATCACCAGGCCTGCGCCGAGCAAGAGCGGCGCGGTGCCGCGCCGGAGCGACCACCAGGCGAGGCCGATGCTGACGGTGACCGCGAGCCCTGTGAGCAGCCAGCGCAGATCGGCCGAGCCCAACAGCCCGAAATTGACGCCCCGGTTCTCGGCGTAGACGAAAACGAGATAGGGCGGCAGGATCTCCAACCGCCGCACTGCGGGGAGCTCAAGGATCTCGACGACGAGAAACTTGCTGGCGAGATCCGCGATGATGACGGCAAGGGCCGTCGCGGCCAGCAGCCGAACCGGGCGCGCGGCCCGTGGCGGCGGCGGCTCGTCGGTCACTGCCTGTCGAAACCGTCGGTAAAGACGATCGTGGAGGACATGCCGTGCTCCACCTCGATGATGCAGTCATGGAACAGCGCACGCGACAATTGGTCTTCGTAAAGGAACAGCGCGAAATCGAGCTCGCTCGGCTCCGGAATGCCGTCGGCGCGGTAATGCGTGCCGTCGATCCGGGAGAGAACATCCTTCATCTCGGCGCAACCGAGGCTTGAGATCTCCGGCAACGCGAGCTCGAGCCCGGCCTCGGTGCGAAAAACCCTGACGCTCGTCATGTCGAGCGCGGCATGCGGCGTGATTCCTGCCAACGCCTGGCCAGCAAGCGCAAAAATCAGCGCGGTCATTCCAATCTGCCCCCGTGGAAACTCGGCCGAGGGGCAGCGCCCCACGTCCTCTCCTACAACCCTGGGGATAAATGACTTCCGAACACGCCGAAATTTGGGCTGCCCCGCGACGCACTTGTGCCATTTCGGGGCAAACCCTTGATAAATTGCGCGCTTCATACCGGGAGTGCGACGATCACGGCGTCACACCGGGCGCAGAGATCGGGGCGACGCTGCCGTCCGACCTCCTCGGTGATTCGCCAACAGCGCGCGCATTTGGTCCCCACGGCCTGCTCGAAGACCACGCCGATGCCCGGATCGTCGAGGCGGAAGGCCTCGGCCGGCGGGTCCTGGACGACTATCGAGAGGTCGGAGGTGATGCAGAGCTCGGCCATGTCGATGCCCTTGAGCATCCCGGCGAGCGTCGGGTCGGCCACATAGAGCGTTGGTGCCGCCTCGAGCGAGGCGCCGATCGCCTTGTCGCGACGGGCGAGCTCGAGCGCTCCGTTGACCACCCGCCGCGCCGCGCGGATCTGGGCCCAGCGCTCGGCCAGCGCGTCATCGCGCCAGGCGGCGGGGGTCCCGGCGAAGTCCACCAGGTGGACGGAATGGTCGCCCTCGCCGAAGCGCTCGAGCCAGACCTCCTCCATGGTGAAGACGAGGATCGGCGCAAGCCAGGTGGTGCGCCGGTGGAAGAGCGCGCCCATCACCGTGCGGCAGGCGCGACGGCGCAGGCTGTGC
>CAYORO010000063.1:6703-15544 GCA_964406355.1 uncultured Limibaculum sp. | reverse complement strand
GCCTGCGGCCGCGGGGCCATCCACCTCCCTCCGCCCACCCACCCACCCGCGGGAGCTGGATGGCCCGAGAGACAGGGGAGGCCGATGGCAGAGCTGATCCACGGGGTCGAGGGCGCGATCGCGCGCGTCACGCTCAACCGGCCCGAGAGCCGGAACGCGCTGACCTTCGCGATGTATGAGGGGCTGGCGCGGATCTGCCGGGATGTGCCGGCCGATGGCTCCGTCAAGGCGGTCATCGTTTCCGGCGCGGGCGGGCATTTCGCGGCCGGCACCGATATGAGCCAGTTCCGCAGCTTCGACAGCCCCGAAGACGCGCTCGGCTATGAGCGCAAGATGGACGGCGTGCTGCGAGACATCGAGCGCTGCAGGGTGCCGACCATCGCCGCCATCGCCGGGGCCTGCACCGGCGGGGGCGCTGCAATCGCGGCTGCCTGCGATCTCAGGATCTGCGACACGCGGCTCAAATTCGGCTTTCCGATCGCGCGGACGCTCGGCAACACTCTCTCGATCTCCAACCTCGACCGGCTCGGGACCCTGATCGGCTTCGGGCGGCTCCGCGAGATCCTGTTCACCGCGCGGCTGATCGAGGCCGACGAGGCCGAGTCCATCGGCCTTGTCGCCGAGGTGCTGTCCGACGCCGAGGCCGTGATGGCGCGCGCCGAGGAGATCGCTGCGCGGCTCGCCACCCATGCGCCGATCACGTTGCGCACCACCAAGGAGGGGCTGCGCCGGCTCCGCGAGCAGGGGCCCGCCGCCGACGGCGCGGACCTGATCGTCGAGGCCTATACGAGCGCCGACTTCAAGGAGGGCATCGAGGCCTTCCTCGGCAAGCGCAAGCCGGTCTGGCAGGGGCGATGACGGGTCCGCTTCAGGGTGTGCGGGTCATCGAGCTCGCGCATATCATGGCCGGGCCGGTCTGCGGGCTGATGCTCGCCGATATGGGCGCCGATGTCATCAAGGTCGAGAAGCCCCAGGGCGACGACACCCGCCGCTTCCTGCCACCCGACATCGAGGGCGAGAGCGCGGCCTTCCTGATGGTCAACCGCAACAAGCGGGGGATCGCGCTCGACCTCAAGGCCGAGGAGGGGCGCGCGGCGCTCCGCGATCTGCTGCGCTCGGCCGATATCGTGATCGAGAACTATCGTCGCGACACCATGGAGCGGCTCGGCCTCGGCTATGAGACGCTGGCCGCGGAGAACCCCGGCCTGATCTATGTGGCGGTGTCGGGCTTCGGGCGCACGGGGCCCTATGCCGATCGCGGCGGGTTCGACCTGATCGCGCAGGGCATGGGCGGGCTGATGTCGATCACTGGCGAGGGGCCGGGCCGGCCGCCGGTCAAGGTCGGCGCGCCGGTCTCGGACATCACCGCGGGGATCCTGGCGGCGATGGGGGCGTCGGCGGCGCTCCATGCGCGGACGGTGACCGGGCGCGGTCAGCTGATCGACACCTCGCTCTTCGAGGCCGCGATCACGCATACCTATTGGCAGTCGGCCATCGCCTTCGCCACCGGCGAGAGCCCTGGGCCGATGGGCTCGGCGCATCCCCTGAACGCGCCCTATGAGGCCTTCGAGACCGCTGATGGCTGGATCACTGTGGGCGCTGCGAACCAGACGAACTGGGAGCGGCTCGTGCGGATCCTCGGGGCCGACGACCTCGCGGCCGATCCCCGCTTTCGCGCCAATGCCGGCCGGATCGTCCACCGCGTTGCGCTGGCCGAGGCGCTCGCCCACTATTTCCGGGAGAAGTCCTCGGCCGACTGGCTGGCGGAGCTCGATGCCGGCGGGTTGCCGGCGGGGCCCGTGGCGAGCGTCACCGAGATGCATGTCGATCCCCAGACGCGCGCCCGCGGGATGGTGGTCGAGACCGATCACCCCGTGGCCGGGCGGACCCAGGCGATCGGGCCGCCGGTCAAGTTCTCCGAGACCCCGGGCGGGGTGCGCCGGCCGGCCCCGCTCCTCGGCCAGCACACCGCCGAGGTGCTCGCCGAGATCGGCTGGGACGAGGCGCGGATCGCGGGCCTGCTCGGCACTGGCGCCTCTTGACATAACTAGGAATATCGTCATATTGGCGGCATGGAGCAGCCCAAAGACATCGCCCCCGCCCTCGCCGCCCTCGGCCATGAGACGCGCCTCTCGATCTACCGCCTGCTGGTGCGGGCGGGCGACGACGGGCTCAGCGTCGGCGAGATCGGCCAGCATCTCGGCGAGGCGCCCTCGACGCTCGCGCATCACCTGGGCGGGCTGGTCTCGGCCAGCCTCGTGTTGCAGGAGCGCCGGGGCCGCCTCGTGAACAACCGCGTCGACTATGACGCGATGCGGCGCATCCTCGGCTTCCTCACCGCCGAGTGCTGCACCGGCATCACCCTTGCCGAGGACGCCGCGTGACCGCGCCGCGCCTCTTCTTTCGCTCTGACATCACCACACCCCTAGGAGCTTACTAATGACCGACGCGACCACAGCTCCCCGCTCGCGGGTCGACGACCTCCTCGCCTGGGCCAACGGAGAGGGCCGCATCTGGCTCGTCTCCTTGGCGCTTCTCGCGGTCGTCGCGGCGATCGATCCGGCTCAGGGCGCTCACAGCGCCCAGTTCGCGGCGATCAACCTCGCGGACACGGCACCCTACCTGCTGCTCTCGATCGGGCTCGCGGCCTGGGCCGGCGCGACCGGCGCCGACAACCTGATCGCCCGCGCGTTCACCGGCGCGCCGATGACGATGATCCTGCTCGCGGCCCTCGCCGGCGGCCTCTCGCCCTTCTGCTCCTGCGGCGTGATCCCGCTGATCGCCGCGCTGCTGGCGATGGGCGTGCCGCTCTCGGCGGTGATGGCCTTCTGGCTCGCCTCGCCGGTGATGGACCCCTCGATGTTCGTGCTCACGGTGGGCGTGCTCGACACCGAGTTCGCGGTGGCCAAGACGCTGGCGGCGGTCGGGATCGGCCTCTATGGCGGCTGGGTTGTGCATGTGCTCGGCCGGGCCGGCGCGCTGACCGATCCGCTGCGCGCGGGCATCGGCGACGGTGGCTGCGGCGGCGCGAAGGTGCGCTCGCGGCGCGACGTCGTCTGGCAGTTCTGGGAGGACCCGGCGCGGGTCGCGAAGTTCCGTCGCGAGGGCGTGAAGACGACGCTTTTCCTCGCAAAATGGCTGCTGCTCGCCTTCATCCTCGAGAGCCTGATGCTCGCCTGGATCCCGGCCGAGACCGTGACGGCCGCGCTCGGCGGGTCGGGCTGGATGCCGATAATCATCGCAACCTTCGTGGGCGTGCCGGCCTATCTCAACGGCTATGCCGCGCTGCCGCTGGTCGGCGGGCTGATCGAGCAGGGGATGGAGCCGGGCGCCGGCCTCGCCTTCCTGGTCGCGGGGGGCGTCACCTCGATCCCGGCCGCCGTCGCGGTCTGGGCGCTGGTGAAGAAGCCGGTGTTCCTGCTCTATATCGGGCTCGCGCTGTCGGGGTCCTTCGCCTCGGGGCTCCTGTTCGCGCTCTGGCAGGCGGCGTGATGATCGCCTGACACAGGTTTTCGCAAATCGCGAACCAACTGTAACTTTTGTTGGACAGGCGCAGAGGATCTCCCGAATATGACGTAAGGTCGTGCTGGGGAGATCCGATGCGCTGGAGGCTTATTGGGCTCGGTCTGTCAATGGCTGCGCTCGCCGCGGGCGCAGCCCGGGGACAGGTGGTCGTGCAGCCGGACGCGGACGCGGTGGTGGATCTCGTGATCCCAAACGATGCGGCGCGCGAACCCGTCGAGGTCCTAACCACCGACACCAATCGCAGCTTCGGCACCTCGGTCTCGCGGGTCGTCGACCGCAACGTGAAGCAGGCGCTTCGGCCCGGGGGCGGGCCGCTCGACCTGGCTGGCACGCCCGTCCGGGTGTCGAGCTCGGCCGCGCCGGCGCGTCGCCGGATGGGTCAGGGTTTCACCGAAAACCTCGAGGGCAGCCTCGCGGGATGGACCAATGCCAGCGTCACCCTGCTCGACGGCTCGGTCACCGGGGCCGAGTTCGACGGCGAGCTGTTCAATCCCTTCATCGGGGGCGACTATGCGCGCGACGGCTGGGTCTTCGGCATGGCGCTCGGCTATGAGCGGGGCAATTTCGACACCGAGCCGAGCCCCGGCGCGCTGACCAGCGACGGGGTCATCTTCACGCCTTATGTGGGCCGCGCGATCGGCGACCATGTCATCGTCGATGCGGGCGCGGGCTACGGGCGGCTCTCCTATGACCGCCGGGTCGCGGGCGAGAGCGGCACCGAGCGCGGCAGCTTCGACGCCGACCGGGTCTTCGTCTTCGTCAACGCCACCGGCTATCTGCCGCCGGACCTCCTCGAGATCGAGGCGCTGCAGCTGATCGGCCGGGTCGGCTTCACCTACAGCCACGAGGACCAGGACAGCTTCCGGCTCGGCAGCGACATCGTCCCCGGCGGCTCGGTCGAGCTCGGCCAGGTCCGGATCGGGGCGGAGGCGCGCTACTATCTCGACGACACGCCCGTGGGCGATGCCGAGCTCTTCACCCGCGCCGAGGGCCGGATCGACGCGATCCGCTCCGACACCACTTCCGTGAGCGTCAGCTCGACCGACGACCGCACCGATGTGCTCTGGGGCGTCGGCGCAGCACTCACGGTGGCCGAGGGGGTGACGGCCGACATCGCCTATGAACGCGCCTTCGGCCGGGACGATCTCGACGAGCAATCCGTGATCTTCGGGCTGCGGATCGCCTTCTGACCGCCTGACACCTGTCTGACCGCGGCCGCTGCGCCGGGAGGGGACCATGACCACGCTCCGGATCTTCGACCCCGACTACATCTTCCGATCCGAGCCGGTGGCCGATGCGGTGCCGGTGGGAACGCCCACGCAGCAGGTGATCATCCTTGAGACCGTCGGCAGTTTTGCCGACCGGGAGGGGGAGCAGCCGGTCTTCCTTCGCCTCGACGCGGAGCCGGGCGCGCTCTTCTCCGGCTCGCCCGATGGGTATGGCGGCGAGATCGCCCGGATCCGCGCGTTCGAGGGCAGCCTCGCGGCGGCCGAGGCGGGCGACGAGACGGCGCTGATCTACGACATCGACGAGATCGAGGGGCTGACGCTCGACGCCTATCTGCGCAACGAGGACCCGCTGGCCAGCGACCGCACGCTCTTCTCCGGCAGCGACACGATCGTGACCGCCGGCGCGCGGCTCAGTCTCGCCTCCAACGTGCTGACGCTCACGCAGGATCTCGTCCAGGTCCCGGATGCGCCGCCCGATCAGATCCTCGGCCCGAACGAGGAGGATCTCGTAGAGATCAACGCCTCCTCGCTCGAGGTGGTTGGCAGCGCTGGCGAGGACGGCTCGGTCCTCCTCTACACCCGCGTCGAGCCGGGCGGGACCGCGCTGATGCAGCTCACCGAGATCTCGGGGATCGAGAGCCTCGCCTTCGAGCCGGATGAGGCCGCCGACGCGCTCTTCGGCAACCCGATCGAGGTTGGCGCGTTCCTCGACCGGGCGCCGCTCGCCGTCGACCCGAACCTGCCCATGCCCGAGCGGGCCGGCCCCGTGGCGGCCGACGGCTCCTCGATCGATCTCTTCGACACGCTCCTCGGCACGGCGCTCAGCTTCCGCGTCGATCCCGAGAGCCTCGATGGCACGCCCGAGACCGCCCTCGGCTTCGACGAGATCGACCAGGGCGCGACGCTCGGGTCGATCCGGCTCGACAGGATGGCGGAGGAGCTGATCTATACCGCGACGCCGGAGGTCTTCGCCGACCGCGCCGAGGGCGAGAGCGTCATCGACACGGTCCGCTACAGCGTGAGCGACGGCGTGCAGTCGAGTGCCCTCGCCCCGGTCGAGATCGAGGTGCTCGGCGTCAACGACGCGGTCCTGCTCGCGCCCGGGCAATCGGTGCTCACCGGCGAGATCCTCGAGGGCGGTGCTGGCACGGCCGCGGGCGTGATCGCCTTCCGCGACGCCGATCTCAGCGACACGCACAGGCTCACCGAGATCGCTGCGAGCGAGGAGGTCCCGGGCGGCAGCTTCGATCCGGGCGAGGCGACGGCGACCGAGGACCCGGTGCTGCGCGAGAGCCCATGGAGCTTCGAGATCCCGGCCGCCGGGCTCGACCGGCTGGCCGAGGGCCAGTCGGCGACCAACGCCTATGTCGTCGAGATCACCGACATCGCCGCGCTCGTGCCCGACAGCACCATGCGCTCGACCGACACCGCGACCGTCACGATCACCTTCGTCGGCGAGAACGACGCCCCGGTGATCGACGAGGACGCGACCGAGACCGAGCTCGGCGTCACCGAGATCAACAAGAATGCCGAGATCGCCGGCGACCCGCTGCTGACCACCGATCCGGCGATCCTGACCTTCGACGATCCCGACCTGATCGACACGCATTCCGCGCGCGCCATCCCGCTCGGGGAGGGCTTCGTCGGGGATCTGGAGGTCGATCAGCCCGTGCGCATCGGCGGCCCCGAGCAGAACCGGAGCGAGGTCGCCTGGCGCTTCTCCGTGCTCGACAGCGCGGTCGCGTTCCTCGGCGAGGGCATGGTGCTCACCCAGGCCTATGCGATCGAGGTGACCGAGAGCTCGATCCCCGAGGCGGCCCGCGAAACCGATATGCAGGTCGTGACCGTGACGATCACGGGCGCCAACGACGCTCCGGTCTGTGCCGACGACACCGCGATGGTCGCGGAGTACGGCCCGGCGATCATCATCGATGTGCTGGCCAACGACATCGACCCGGACGAGGGCGACACGCTCACCATCGCCGCGCTCGACACCGATGGGACACTCGGCAGCGTGACGGAAAACCTCGACGGCACGGTCAGCTACGACCCGAACGGCGCCTTCGAGGCGCTGGCCGCGGGCGAGACCGCGACCGACAGCTTCACCTATGCCGCGACCGACCCCTTCGGCTGCGAGTGCACGGCGACCGTCACCGTGACCGTGATGGGCGTGAACGATGTGCCCGAGATCATCCTCGAGGGCGACGGCCCGGTCTCGGATCTGATGGGCACCGTCCCGCGCGAGCTTCTCGAGGGGGACGGCCTCGCCTTCGACGACACCGGCGACATCGTCTTCCGCGATGTCGATCTCTCCGACACGCACACCGTCACCGCGGTGCCGCTCGGGGAGGGCTTCCTCGGCAGCTTCGACGTCCTCGACCCGACGACGACGCCCACCACCGACACCGGCGTTGTCACCTGGAGCTTTGAGACGAGTGCCGAGGAGCTCTCGGGGCTCGGCGTCGACACGGCGGTCCAGGCCTATCTCGTCACCATCACCGACCCGTCCGGCGCCACCGCCGAGGCCACCGTCTCGATCACGCTCAACGGGTTCAATGCCTGCCCGGAGCCCGCCCCCGATGCGGCGACCTTTGCCGCGCGGGCCGAGGCGCGGTTCGTCGACGTGCTCGCCAACGACACCGATGCCGACGGCGATCCGCTGATCCTGATCCCCGAGGAGATCGTGCTCGACCGAGGCCTGGCGCGGGTCGAGGACAACGGCATCGTGTTCGACCCGGCCGGCGATTTCGACGATCTCGGCCCCGACGACGAGGTGATCGTCGAGATCCCCTACACCGTGACCGACGGGGTGGGCGCGCCCGAGGGGGCCGATCTCACCGACCCGTCGCTGCCGATCTGCCGCGAGCCCGGCCTCCTGACCGTCACGGTCACGGGCGGCAACAGCTGCCCCGACGTGGTTGCCGACAGCGTCTCCATCAACTCGGACGCGGCGCCGTTCCTCGTGCCGGTGCTGGACAATGACAGCGATCCCGACGGCGACCTCCTCACGCTCACGGCGCTGACCGGCGAGACCCTCGGCAGCGCGACGATCGTGGACAACCAGGTCCGCTATGATCCGGGCACGGCCTTCGACGATCTCGCGCCGGGCCGGACGGTGACCGAGGTCATCACCTATGCCGTGACCGATGGCGAGTGCACCGAGCTCGGCACGCTCTCGATCGCCGTGACCGGGGTCAATGACTGCCCCGTGGTGGTGGACGACACCGCGAGTGTGTCGGCGGTCTCCGAGCCCGTGCTGATCTCGGTGCTCGACAACGACAGCGACCCCGATGGCGACACCCTGACGATCGTGGGCATCACGGACGACATCCGCGGCAGCGTCAGCCTCTTCGACGGGCAGATCCGCTACGACCCGGGGACCGCGTTCCGCGATCTCGGCGGGGACGAGAGCGCCACCGAGGTGGTCACCTATGCGGTCAGCGATGGCGAGTGCACCGCGATCGGCACGCTCACGATCACCGTGACGGGCGACAACGACTGCCCCATCGCGGCGGACGACACAGCCACCGTGGCGGCCGATGGCGACACGCTGTTGATCCCGGTGCTCGACAACGATGTCGATCTCGACGGCGACGTGCTCGAGATCACCGACATCTCCGGCGAGACGGTCGGCTCGTTCTCGGTCTTCGGCGAGCGCATCCGCTACGACACTGGCGGGCTCTTCGACGATCTGCTCGTCGGCCAGAGCGTGACCGAGACCGTCACCTACACCGTCAGCGACGGCATCTGCTCCGACACCGCGACACTCGCGGTCACGGTCCAGGGTGCGAATTTCTGCCCCGAGCCCGAGGACGACAGCGCCGCGCTCCTGTTCTTCACCGGCCAGATCGAGATCCCCGTCCTCGACAACGACACCGATGCCAATGGCGATGCGCTCAGCATCGTGGCGGTCGAGCAGCCCTCGGTCGGCTCCGTCGCCATCGCGGGCGACGCAATCGTCTATTCCGTCGGCGATATCGAATCTTATGTCTTCGGCCAGGACGAGACCGCGACCGAGATCTTCGAGTACACGATCACCGACGGCCGCGGCTGTGAGGAGACGGCCGAGGTCCGCGTGACGATCTCG
>CAYORO010000063.1:0-6603 GCA_964406355.1 uncultured Limibaculum sp. | reverse complement strand
GGGTCTCGTCGACGACATCGTCAGCGCGGTCCCTGCCACCAACACCGACACGATCAACCGTGTCAATTCGCTCGATGTCCTCGACAGCGTGGCCGTCGCCGATCTCATCCGCGCGATCCCCAACCTCACCATCAACCAGGGCGGCACGCCCGACACCGTGCTCTTCGCGAGCGCGGGGCCCGAGATGGTGACGGAGTGGGAGGGCTTCAGCTCCGGCGGGGCGCTCGGCGCGAGCAGCGGCTTCGACAGCGTGACGTACGACCTTGCGCGCGCGATGCTCTCGGTCGAGCTGACGCCCTTTGGGGAGATCTCGGTGGAGGGCCCCGGCGGCGAGAGCGAGCTGCTGTCGGGCGTCGAGCGCATCGCCCTGCAGGACGGCGCGCTGCGCTTCGACCTCGGCGTGGACGCGCCGATGCTCCACCGCCTCTATTCAGCGGCCTATGGCCGGACGCCGGACGAGGGCGGGCTCGCCTATTGGGACGGACAGCGCGGCGACGGGATGGCGGTGCTCGAGATCGCCGACGCCTTCGTGATGAGCACCGAGTTCGAGGACCGCTTCGGCGGCGCGGCACCGGAGCCCGAGGCCTTCGTCGACGCGCTCTATCTCAACATCTTCGGCCGGGCGGCCGACGGAACGGGGCTCGACTACTGGACCGGCGAGCTCGCCAAGGGCCTTTCGCGGGGCGAGATGCTGCTCGCCTTTGCCGAGAGCGCGGAGAACCGGGCGCTGACCGCCGCCGACACCGAGGACGGCCTCTGGGTGATGGCCTGAGGCCCGCGCCCCAGGCCCGCGCCCCAGGCCCGTCGTCAGGCTCTGCGTCTCAGGCCGCGTCGCGCGGCCAGAGGCGGGGGAAGAACGCGCCGTCGATCCGGTCGCCCTCGCCATAGCCCGCTGCCTCGAAGATCGCGCGCTCGCCCGCCGCCCAGTCGCCGCGATAGCGGATCATCCCGTCTGGCGCGGTCATCCGCAGCGTGAAGCGGCGCACGGTCTCGGTCGGCGTCACGGTCGAGAGCCCGCCATGGAGCGTGCGCATGTCGAAATAGATGCAGTCGCCGAGATCGAGATCCCAGCGCAGGAGCTCGTAGGCGCCGGGGTCGGCCTCGATATCCGGCGGCAGGTGATAGGTTTGGCCGTTGACCTCGCAGGCGCCGGCATCGGCCCGGTGCCCGTCGGCGAAGCGCACCCGCATGAAGAGCTTGTCCCAGAGATGCGAGCCCCTGACGAAGGCGATGCCGTTCTCGGCGGTCACCGGCTCGAGCGGCAGCCAGAGCACGCACATCGTCCCCTCGAAGTCGAAATAGGCGAGGTCCTGGTGGAAGGGCGGGCGGGAGCGTGAGCCGGCCTCGCGCAGGAACCAGTTGTCCATCACCAGGTTGATCGAGGGCGCGCCGAGGAGCGCCGCCGCGATCGGCGCACAGGGAGACTGTCGCACGAAGCGCTCGAGCTCGGCGTAACGGTTCCAGACCCAGAAATCCTCGAAATAGCCCGGCGCTTCGGGGTCCTTGGTGTGGCGGGTGAGGGTGGGCGAGGGATCGGCCATGTCGGCGTCGATGCCGGCGCGCAGCGCCTCGATCCAGTGACGGTCGAACTGGCCCCGGAGCGCCACCGCGCCGTCCCGGCGGAAGGCATCGATCTCCTCCTGGCGGATGGATCCAGCGTCGGTGTTCATCCTGGGAATATCCTCCGGTCATGCGGGTGCGCTGATCGCCCCGCTCCAAGTCAAGTGCGCGGAGGAGGGCCCGTCAAGCCATCGCGCCAGACCGTCCGATGGGGCGACTAATCTACCTGAGGTTGTGGTTTAATGAGCCGTTCATGCGGCTGAGCCTCCCGAATTCCCGCATAAGTTGCTAGCCTCTCCCCGAGGAAGGGAGCGAGTCGACGTCGGGCGAGAGCCGGGACGACGGCCCGCACTGTGTCCCGCGTGGCCGTGCCGTGATGCGTCAACCGATCCGACGACTGTCAACCCGCCAGCGGCCCGCGCTGGCGACGCGAGGGGGACTTAGCCGATGAACAGCCAGCTGCCCTATGTGGATGTCACCGCCGTCGACACGCCTGCGGACATGATCCCGGCCGTCGCGCTGGAGCAAGTCTCCGGTGTGCCCGTCGTCGGAACCGGTCTCGCCGGCACGGCCTATGCGCCGGGCACCAAGATCAACTCAATCGAGGACCTGCGCGAGATCGTGGCGCAGCAGGGCCCGGATGCGAGCTTCACCGCGACCGAGATCGGCTATGGCGGCAAGAAGAGCGACACCACGCTGATCGAGTTCCTCGGCGAGGACGGTGCGAGCGTCACCGGCGACGGCGATCTGGAGATGGGGCCGTCGGGCCTCGTGCTCGAGGGCTATATCTATATTCCGGCCGGCATCCACGAGATCGCGGTCAGCTCGGATGACGGCTTCGCGCTCGAGATCGGCGGCGTGCCCTTCAGCGAGTATCTTGGCGCGCGCTCGGACGAGGAGACGGCGCGCACCGCGGAGTTCGATGGCGGACTCTACCCGATCAAGATCGAGTATTTCGACCAGGGCGGGCACATGTCGCTCGATCTCACGATCGACGGGCTGCCCGTCGATGCGAGCGCGTTCTACCAGGAGGTGTCGGACTTCCAGAACCCCGGCGGCTCGATCGCGCTGGTGCCGGCGGAGGAGTATCACCCCTCGCATTTCATCGGGCCGTCGGTGCTCGACGACGGGCAGACGCCGCAGGGCACCTCGGGCCATGACGATCTCGAGGGCGATGCCGGAAACGAGACGATCTCGGGTGGCGACGGGGATGACGTCATCCATGGCGGCTATGGCGACGACAAGCTGAACGGCGGCTCGGGCGACGACGTGCTCGACGGCGGGCGCGGCAACGATTTCCTGATGGGCGGCGACGGCAACGATATCCTCATCACCCGCTCGGATGCCGGCGAGCAGCGCATCGGCCAGCTCGCCCTCGGCGAGCCCAACCGCCCCGATGGCGGCGAGGTGAACTACGAGCGCGAGAAGCTCGCGGGCTGGGAGAGCCAGGCCCTCGA
This sequence comes from uncultured Limibaculum sp., assembly GCA_964406355.1. Taxonomy (GTDB): domain Bacteria; phylum Pseudomonadota; class Alphaproteobacteria; order Rhodobacterales; family Rhodobacteraceae; genus Thermohalobaculum. The sequence goes on along the minus strand of CAYORO010000063.1, from coordinate 3,586 downwards.
GGCCGACGACATGATGATGGGCGGCGCGGGCTCCGACCTCTTCCTCTTCGCGCCGCAGATCAACGCCAAGCTCGAGATCATCGAGAAGCACACCCGCTCGGACGGCACGATCAATTGGGCCGGCGTCGCCGGCGAGAACGACGAGCTGCACGACCACTGGACCGACAACTGGGGCATCGACTCGATCCTCGACTACGAGGCCGGCGTCGACCAGATCGCCGTGATCGGCCACACCGCCGAGGTCTGCGATATCGAGTATCGCGACGTGAACGGCGACGGGTATCTCGAGACCATCATCACCGTGCAGTCCAACCAGTCGGGCCCCTGCGTGCGGACCGGCCAGCCGACCTGTTCCTGCCTTGCCGACGGTGCGGCGGGCGGCGCGCATGACCGCGACCTGCTCGGCCAGATCATCGTCTATGGCGATCTCGTCGACTATGACGACATCATCGTCGATGCCGGCGTCACCTATGGCGTGGTCGAGAACATCGCCGATGTCGCCGAGGCGCTGTTCCCGCAGGGCGAGACCAAGACGACCGTGGTGAACGGCGACATCGACACCGGCGGCGCGATCACCGGCACCGACGAGAACGGCAACACGATTATCTACGGCTACGACACGCGCGGGCCGGACACCAACCTCGCCAACCAGGCCGAGGGCGCCGATGTCACCTACGGCATCATCGGCGACAACCCCGAGGACTACATCGACAACCCCTTCGAGGCCGAGGCGCTGGCCATGGCCGTGCAGTCGAGCGCCCCGGTCTCGCTGCTGGCCGAGAACGAGGACCAGGAGGAGGTCTATGAGGCCGCGGTCGAGCTCCTCGAGGAGGAGGCAGGTCCGCCGCCGACGCGCTACCCCTTCGAGCCGCTGCCGGTCGTCGAGGCCCAGGGCGAGGTGAAGTCCGGCAACGGCCTCATCGCACCGACTGAGGCGCCCGAGACCATGCCGGCGCCGCTCGGCACCTGGTCGTTCTCGGGCGACGACCACATCTTCGAGAACGCCCAGGGCGGGCCGGACGCCAAGGCCTACACCCTCTGGGAAAACCAGGCGCTGCCGCGCCCCGGTGCGGTCGTCGAGGGGCCGTCGGGCGCGCAGGACGCGCTCTCCTTCAACGGCGAGGACGAGTTCGCCTACATCCCCCACGACACCGCCTTCCAGGTCACGCAGGGCACCATCGCCTTCTGGGTGAACCCCGCGGATATCTCCGACGAGCAGGTCTATGTCAGCAAGGACCAGCGCAACTCCGGCGAGGGCGGCCATCTCAAGATCGGCCACACCAAGGAGGGCGGCCTGTTCCTGCGCTTCGCGCCGGGCGATGGCGACAGCAACAAGGAGTGGGAGACCGGTCCGCGGCTGACCGAGGGCGCGTGGACCCACATCGCGGTGACCTTCGGCGCCGGGGGCGTGCAGGTCTATCAGGACGGCAGCCTGATCCAGGACGGGCTCTGGAGCGCCGAGTCGGGCGATGTGCCGACGCCGGGCGTCTTCGAGGAGGCGTTCATCCTCAACAATCAGGAGCCCTGGGTGCTCGGCGCCGACCAGGCGCGCACCGACGACAACGATAGCGCGCAGATCTTCGGCGCCGATGACGAGGACCTCGAGCACGCCTTCGAGGGTGCGCTCTCGGGCTTCACCGTCTATGGCAGCTACGACGATGCGGGCGTGCTCACGCCTGCCGAGATCGCCACGATCGCGACCCCCGGCTTCGACCCCGCCTCGATCCCCGACCAGCCGGCGCCCGCGATCGTCTCGGCCGACGACGTCTTCACCGGCGGCGCGGGCGACGACACCATTCTCGGAGAAGGGGGCGACGACACGCTCTCGGGCGAGGGCGGCAATGACAGCATCCTCGGCGGCTATGGCGACGACAGCCTCGATGGCGGCGAGGGCAACGACACGCTCGATGGCGGCCGCGGCTCGGATCTGATGATCGGCGGCGCGGGCAACGACGTGCTGCGCACCACCTCGGATGCCGGCGAGGACCGCGCCGCGCAGATGCTGATCGACACCGGCAACCAGCGCGATCCGCTCTTCATCGACCCCGAGACCTATCGGCTCTGGGACTGGACCGGCCAGCCGATGGTGGCCGACGACATCCTCGTCGGCGGCGAGGGCGAGGACCACTTCCTGTTCGAGCTGCAGATCAACGGCACGATGCAGGCCATCATGGACAACCTCAAGGACGACACCCGCGACGTGCGCTGGCACGGTGTCGCCGGGGAGAACAAATACGTCCACGCGCACTGGGTCGACTCGATCGGCGTCGACGTCATCGCCGACTTCAACGCCGAGGAGGACGAGATCTCGGTCCTCGGCCACACCACCAATGTCCGCGTCCACTATGTCAGCCACGACAGCGACGGTGATGGCGAGGTCGACAGCATCCTCTCGGTGATCACCGCCTATTCCCAGCAGGGCAATGGCGGCGGCGCCCATGACGAGGACATCCTCGGCTATATCGTCGTCCATGGCGACATGGTCACCGAGGACATGATCACCACCGATGCCGGCGTGCATTACGGCATCGTCCAGTCGGTCGACGAGCTGCAGGAGGCGTTTGCGCCGACGGGCGAGGTGCGCACCAACACCATCGACGGCGAGGAGATCACCGGCCTCGACAGTCGCGACGTCGAGGGCGATCCGATCGGGCAGAACCCGCGCTCGGTCTTCGACAACCCCTACGAGGACCAGGTCGACTTCGCCGACGCCACGCTCGGCGACCAGCCCCCGGTCGCGGTGGTCTATTCGGGTCCGGGCGGCACGTTCTCGGGCAACGAGGGCGACTATGCCACCGTTCCCCATCCGGCCGGCAGCGAGGCCGAACTCGCCGAGGGCACGATCGCCTTCACCTTCACCGCCGACACGCCGGGCGAGGACGACCAGTCCATCCTCTCGAAGGACCATTCGGGCAACGAGAACGGCGGCCACTTCACCGCCACGGTGACCGATCGCGGCTATTTCGAGGTCCGGTTCCAGGACGCCCAGGACGAGAGCAACCAGAGCCGCTACCTCAAATACAGCGACGAGAAGATCGTCCCGGGCAAGACCTACTCGGTCGCGTTCTCGTTCTCGGCCGAGGGGCTCTACCTCTATGTGAACGGTGACCTCGCCGATGCCGATGAGGGCTTCCCCAATGGCATGACCGGCAACACCCATGAGTGGCTGGTCGGCGCCTCGGCCCGGCTCCGTCGGGGCGACGACGACAACGCCCAGTGGTTCTTCGACGGTGAGGTGGGCGAGTTCCACGTGCTCGACGCGCCGCTGACCGCCCTCCAGGCGATCCTGCTCGGCGAGGCGGAGGGCGATGTCTCGGCCATCATCGCCGAGGCGGGCACCGAGGACGACACGGGCGACGACGACACGGGCGACGACGACACGGGCGACGACGACACGGCTGTTGACGATACGGGCGACGACACCACCGGCGATGACGGCGCCACGGACGACGACGGTGCCGACGACGACGCAGGTGAAGAGGACGACGAGACCGGGGACGACGACACCGCCGATGACGACACCGGCGAGGAAGACGACGAGACCGGCGACGCCGAAACCGCCGATGACGAGACCGGCGAGGAAGAC
>CAYORO010000062.1:0-15761 GCA_964406355.1 uncultured Limibaculum sp. | reverse complement strand
CCACGATCTTCCCCGAGGCGCGGATCAAGAAGTTCATCGAGATGCGCGGCGCCGATGGCGGGCCGTGGCGGCGGCTCTGCGCATTGCCGGCCTTCTGGGTCGGGCTCGTCTACGACCAGGGCGCGCTCGACGCCGCCTGGGATCTCTGCCGCGGCTGGACCGCGGAGGAGCGCGACCGGCTCCGCATCGACGCCTCGACCCTCGGCCTCAAGGCCGAGATCGGCGGACGGCCGCTCCAGCAGGTGGCGCTCGAACTTCTCGACATCGCCGAGGCGGGGCTGAAAGCCCGCGCCCGAGCGCACCACTTCGACGCCGATGAGAGTCACTTCCTCAACGCACTCCGCGACATCGCCGGCTCGGGCATCACCCCCGCCGAGGAGATGCTCGCCCGCTACCACGGCGCCTGGCGCGGCGATCTCTCGCGGCTCTACGCCGAATACAGCTACTGACGCGCGCCGGAGCCGCCGCGGCCAACGTCTCGCCAGTCGACCGCTCTTGCTCGCGGCGGACGGCCAGCGCTGCACCGCCTTGCGGCCGAGCCGCAACCGGTGCGCCCTTTTGGGTACGGTCAGGCGAGCCGGGCGCGGAGGCGGTCGGTCAGGTGCTCCATCGCCAGCACGATGACGAAGATCGCCAGGATGATCGCCGAGGCCTTCTGGTACTGGAAGAGATCGAAGGCGGTCGCGAGCTCCTGCCCGATCCCACCCGCGCCGACGAGCCCCAGCACCACCGAGGACCGCACCGCTTTCTCGAGCGCGAAGAGCGTGGTGTTGACCATCGAGGGCGCCGCGTCGGGGATCACCGCGCCGACCAGCACTGCGGCCCGGCTCGCCCCATGGGCCGCGAGCGCCTCCTGCGGCTCGCGCTCGGCATCCTCCATCGCCTCGGCGAAGAAGCGCCCGCAGAAGCCGATGGTGTCAACGATGATCGTCATGGTGCCCGCCACCGCGCCAAGCCCCACGGCCGAGACGAAGATCAGTGCCCAGACGAGATCCGGCACGGTGCGGGCGAGCGAGATCAGCCCCTTGACCAGCCATTTGCCCGGTCCGAGCGGCGAGAGCCCGCGGGCCGCCCCCCAGGCGAGCGGCAGGCTGAGCAGCACCCCGATCGCGGTGCCGACCAGCGCGATCTGCAGCGTCTCGAGGATGCGGAGCCCGATGCGCGCGAGGAAGGCCGGGTCCGTGTCGGGCGGCATCATGCGGTCGACGAGGCCGATGATCCGGGGCACGCCCTCGGCGAGGCGCGTGAAGGACGGCGCGACCTCGCCGAGCGAGGCGATGATCGCGGCCGCCACCGCGACCCAGAGCGCGAAGCTGAGCGACGAGACCCGAAGCCGCGGCGGCATCTGCGCGCGGTCAGCCATCGAACACCTCCGCGAGCCGCGCGGGCTCGGCCGCGGCGCTCGGCAGGTCGAAAGCGATGCGCCCACGTGCGAGCGCGACGACCCGGTCGGAGTAGCGCCGCGCATGATCCATGTCGTGGCTTGTGAAGAGGAGCGCGATGCCGCGCGCGGCGACGAGACGGGAGAAGAGCGCCATCACCTCCTCGCCGGCGGCAGGGTCGAGGCTGGCCGTCGGCTCGTCGGCGATCACGAGGCGTGGCTGCGCCACGAGCGCCCGCGCGATCGCCACGCGCTGTGCCTGCCCTCCCGAGAGCCGATCCGCCCGATCCTCAGCCCGGTTGGCGAGACCCACATCGCCGAGCGCCTCGAGCGCCGCCGCGCGCCAGGCCGCAGGCGCGACGGTCTGGCTGACGGCCCGCCAGCCCCCCGGTTGGCCGAGCATCCCGTGCACCACATTGGAGAGCGCCGTGCGTCGGCGCACCAGCCCGTGGCGCTGAAAGACATAGCCCGTGCGTCGCCGGATCGCGGCCCGCCCGGCCGCCCGCGCGGGGCTCTCGCCGAGCACCTCGAGCTGCCCGCGCGCCGGCGAGAGCCCGACGAGGCAGCGCAAGAGCGAGGTCTTGCCCGCGCCGTTCGGCCCGATCAGCGCCACCCGCTCGGCCGCACCGAGATCTAGGTCGACGCCCTCGAACACCACCCGCTCGCCCCAGGAAAAGCCGAGGCCCCGCGCCGAGATGGCCGGGGCCCCCGCAGTGTCGCCGTCGGCATCGGGCATCAGTCGCCCACGAAGCCCGAAAAGGTCTCGACGCCGATCGTGCGGTACATCGAGCGCACATAGTCGTAGTCGGTGTCGTCGATCGCGGTCAGGAAGAAGCCGCCACGGTACTTCTGGTTGTCCTCGCCCTGGAGAACCGCCTCCATCAGCTCGCCGCCGGTCTGGACGAAGGCGTCGCGCACGGTCTCGAGCGCCGCACCGTCGACACCCTGACGGGCGACGAGGATGTCGTTGGGCAGGTCGCGGCCGCGGGCCACCACGGTGAAGGCGGTCTCGGGGAACGCGGTGCGGATCCGGCCGAGATGGCCGAAATTCATGCCGACGCCGGCGACGTCGCCGCGGATCATCGCCTCGACCGCCACATTGCGGTTGAGGATCTGCGCCTGGTAGTCGCTGTCATAGGCGAGACCGAGATCGGCCAGCGCCTGCGCCGGGCCGAGATGCTGCGAGGTCGAGCCGACCGAGCCGAAGGTGACGATCTCGCCCTTCAGGTCCTCGACGCTCTTGATCGGGCCGTCGGCCAGAACGACGATCTGCGCGAAGTAGTCCGGGCGCTGCCAGCCCGCGACGATGATCGGGTCGGTCAGCTCCTTGATCACCACATACTCGGCCGGGCCGGTGAGGACGAAATCGACCTGCCCCGCATTCATCGCCTCGACGGCGGCGGTGCGCGAGGAGACCGGGAAGAGCTCGAAGTCGAGCCCGGTCAGCTCCTCGAGCTTGCTCTCGAAGGCGCCGAACTCCTGCTGGAGCGCCTCGAGGCCCTCGATATCGGTGACGGCGAATTTGTAGCTCTCGGCCGCGGCGGGCAGCGCGAACGCCATCGCGATCGCCGCGAGAAGGGTGCGGAACATGGGCTGTCTCCCTGGGTTTGGTTCCCGCGCCGCATACGCCGCGACCGTGACAGCCCAATGACCCTTGCGTAACGCTTCCGTCCCAGCGGACCGCCGCGGGGCCGCTCCCCGCGACGGCCGGCCGGGCCTCAGAAGGGGTGGATGCGCGGCCAGTTCTCGTCGCCCTGGGTGATATGGGCCGGGATGTCGGCCTCCCAGAGCTCTTTCGCGCGGGGGTGCACCTGGAGGAACAGGCGGTCGTCGACGACCTCGTAGACCAGCGGGTCGCCCGGCGCCTTGTAGCCCTGCGAGGCCGCCCAGGCGCAATAGCCGTCGAAGGCCGGGGCATAGGACGCCGGATCGGCCTTGAAGGCGTCGCGGTTCTCGACGCTCGAGAAGTACCAGACCGCGCCGTTCCAGAAATGGTTGTAGCGGGCCTCGCCGCGGGCCGGCTCGCCCGAGCGGTAGGAGACCGCGTCGTAGCCGCCGATCGCGGTCGCGAGCTGGTTGCCGGCAAGCGCCGTGGTCTGGGTCAGCGCCGCGATGCCGGCGGCGACGAGAAGAGCGCGCAGTGTCATGGGATCCTCCGATGCTGTGGACGCGCCATCCGGGCCGGGCGGCGCGGTGAGCGGGACGCTACCCCAGGGTCCGCCGGCGCGGGGGTCACGCCTGTTCACCGGGCCTCCATCGCCCGTGCGCGGCCGCGATCTCCGGCCGTCCGGAGGCCATCGGCGGGGTGGAGCCCCGGCGCCCGCTGGGCTAGAGAGCGGCATCTGGCAACGGGGGAGCCGCGCGATGCCGTCATCCTGGGAGATCACGGGCGGGTGCGTGCTCGGTGAGGGCGGCCGCCGCCCGGCGACCCTCTGCGTGTCCGGGGGCCGCATCGCCGAGACCGCGCCCGGCGCGCGCCGGTTCGACGCCACCGGGCTGGTGGTCGCGCCCGGCATCATCGACGTCCATGGCGACGGCTTCGAGCGGGTGATCATGCCGCGGCTCGGCGTCAGCTTCCCGCCCGAGACGGCGCTGGTTGAGATCGATCGCCAGCTCGCGGCCAACGGGATCACCACGGCCTATCTCGCCGTCACCGTCTCCTGGGAGCCGGGGCTGCGCGCGCCCGACGAGGCCGAGCGGCTGATCGCGGCGCTGGCCCGGCTCGGGCCGCGGCTCGGCACCGATCTCCGCATCCAGATCCGCTGGGAGACCTTCGCCCTCGACGCGGTCGAGATGGTTGAGCGCTGGCTCGCCGCCGAGCCGCGCCCGGTGCTGGCGCTCAACGACCATCTGACCCCGCTCCTCCACGGCGACCGGCTGAAGCGCAAGCTGCCGGATCTCGCGGCGCGGGCGGGGCTCGCGGTCGAGGACTACCACGCGCTGGTGACGGCGACGGCCGAGCGACACGCCGAGGTCGGCCCCGCGATCGCCCGGCTCGCCGCCGCGGCCGCACGCCACGGCGTGATGCTCTACGCCCATGACGAGGAGACGCCAGAGGAGCGCGCCCGGAACCGCGCGCTCGGCTGTCGCGTCTCCGAGTTCCCGCGCAGCTACGAGACTGCCGCGGCCGCGGTCGAAGCCGGCGAGCCGGTGATCCTCGGCGCGCCCAATGTGCTCCGCGGCGGCAGCCACACGGGCGCGATCTGCGCCGCCGAGGCGGTGCGGGCGGGCCAATGCACGGCACTCGCCTCCGACTACTATTACCCGGCGCTGGCGCGCGCCGCCTGGGCGCTGGGACCCGAGACCGGCTGGCCGCTCGTCTCCGCTGGCGCGGCGCGGGCGGTCGGCCTCGAGGACCGGGGGCGCCTCGCGCCCGGACTCCGCGCCGACCTGGTCCTCTTGGCCGACACGCCCGATGGCCCCCTGGTCGAGGCGACCTTCGTGGCCGGCCGCCCGGTCTATCTTCGCGACGCCGGCCGCGTTGGTGCGCCCGCCGACGCCCCGGTCGCCCCAGTCGCCCCAGTCGCCTGAGACCGAGACGGTCATGCTCTATCGCGAGGTGGTGGGGATGGCCTCCGTGCCGCCGGAGGCCAGTATCCCGGTTTAGGCGATCGTCGCGACCGCCATGCCCCTTGTCGGCCGCGGCGGAGGGCGCCGCAGCCGGGGGTGCCTCAGGCCCGCGCGCGAAGCCGGGCCGCCACGCCGATGCCGCCGAGCGCCACCAGCAGGAGCGGCAGCGCACCCGGCAGCGGGATCGGCGTCACATGCGCCGCCTTGATCTGGAAGGACGGCCGCGACCCCCGGTTCTGATCGTCGAGGCCCAGGGCCAGGCTGCCCGACACGGTGAACGAACTCGTCGGATCGAAGCCCTCGATCACGAGATACTCGACCGACCCATCGGCCGACAGCGAGTAGCTCTCGGTGCCGCCGCTCACCATCACGTTGGAGATCGACGAGCTGCCGAAGCGACCGTCGGTCCGCAGCGCGATCGAATTGTATCCGCTCAGATCGATATCCGGGTCGAAATAGAACAGGGTATCGTCATCATCGCCGTAGGTCAGCAGTAGACCATCGTAAGACGGAATGTAATCCAGCGTGAAATCGATCGCGCTGCCATCCCAAACGAAATTGGCCTGTGACTGATTGCTGCTCGAGGTCGGGAAGCCGACCGCGACCTCCCAGTCACCATTCAGCGCGCTATTGCCCCAGCGAAACTCGCCGAGCGCGACATCGCCGTTGGTAGCGTCGTGAAATGCACTGTCGCCGCTGTAGGTCGATGTCGAATAGGCCGCCGCCTGACCGGCAAAGCCCGCAACTCCGATGGCCAGCGCAAGCGCCGCCATCGTCACTTGGTTCCCCGCACCCATTGCTCACTCCACCCTAGAAGGGTGTTTCTCGCTACTACCATACCCATAGCCGAATCGTCGGCGCTCGCCAAGCGGGGGGGCCCCATCCAGGATCCTTTCGGGACGCTTAGACGCGGGTAGACGCGGGCCGGCAACTGTGGCCGTGCCCGACTGCCGGGCCCGTGCTATCACTCGCGCAAAAGGGAAACGGCCCTCGACCGGCAGCCAGCACTGCCATCGCGCGGCCGGGCCGAACGACAGAAAACACCAACGGCACGAGGTACAATCGCATGACCGACCGATCCGCCGCCTCCCGCCCGCGCTGGGCACGGGCCGCCAGCGCCGCGCTGCTCGCGGTCGTCGCGCTCGCATCAGCGGGGTGCACCACGGTGTTGACCCGCTCGGCGGTCGACGAGAGCGAGCTCGATCAGGCGCAACCCTATGGCATCGACCGGCCCTTCATCCGCATCTGGGGGGACCATATCGACGAGAACATCGCCGAGCTGCTGGTGGAGGTCCGCCGGCGGATCTTCGCCGAGCAGTTCGCCGACGAGATCTCCCGCGGAGAGACGATCGTCGCGAACAGCCTCGCGCTCTCGGGCGGCGGGCCGGACGGCGCCTATGGCGCGGGCCTGCTCGCGGGCTGGACCGAACGCGGCGACCGGCCGGAGTTCCAGGTGGTCACCGGTGTCTCCACCGGCGCGATCATCGCGCTCTTCGCCTTCCTCGGCTCCGACTACGATGACGAGCTGCGCGAGATCTACACCAGCTACACCACCGACGACCTGATCATCCGCACGATCTTCTCGGGGCTGACCGGCGGCACCGCGCTGCTCGACACCCGGCGCTACCGCGCGCTGATCGAGCGCTACATCGACGACGACATCGTGGCCCAGCTCGCCGAGGCGAACAGCGAAGGCCGTCTCCTTCTGGTCGGGACGACCAATATCGACGCCTCGCGCCCGGTCACCTGGAACCTGACGGCGATCGCGGCCACGGGCCATCCCGAGGCGAAGCGGCTGATCCACGACGTGATCCAGGCCTCCTCCGCGATCCCGGCCGCCTTCCCGCCGGTGATCATCCCGGTCCAGACGCCCTCGGGCGAACGCGACGAGATGCATGTGGATGGCGGTGCGACCCAGCAGGTGATGCTCTACAGCCCGGCGATCCGCACCGGACGGATCGACGAGGCGGCCGGCGCCGACATCCAGCGCGCGGTCTACATCGTGATCAACAACAAGCTCGACAAGCCCTACGAGCCGGTGCGCCCGCGCATCTTCTCGATCGCCGGCAAGGCCGCGTCCTCGCTGATCGGCGGCTCGGGCAGCGGCGATCTCTACCGCATCTTCGCGGTGGCCCAGCGCGACGGGATCGATCTCAACATCGTCGGCATCCCGCGAGATTTCGATCTGGAGCCGGAGGAGCTGTTCGATCCTGTGTATATGGGCGCGCTCTACGAGCTCGGCTACAAAGTCGGCTTCGAGGGCGAGGAATGGAGCCCCTATCCGCCGGATTACGCGCCGCCCGAATGAGCGGCCACCGCTCACGCAGCTTTGGGCTGACGAGGGCGGCCTCCGCGCTAGTCTTCGGCTGAGACGATGGAGGCCGCCATGCTCCCTACACGCCGCGATGCGCTCGCCGGCATCGCCTGTGCCGCCCTGCTCGGGCGAGGCACGGGTGCCGAGGGCACCGGCATGGCGGAGGTCCTCGCAAAGGCGCGCGCGCTCGACCAGCTCCATGCGATCGTCGTCTCCCGAGATGGCGAGACCGTGCTGGCCCAGGCGATCCGAGGCGCCGCCGTCGACCGCCCGGTCAACGTCAAGTCGGTCTCCAAGACCATCGTCGCGCTGCTCACGGGGATCGCGATCGAGCGTGGGCTGCTGCCGGGCCCCGAGGCAACGCTCGGCGAGGTGGCGCCCGAGCTGATCCCCGATGGCGCCGATCCGCGGGTGCCGGGCATCCGTATCGCCGATCTCCTCACCATGCAGGCCGGGCTCGAGCGCACCTCGGGCGCGAATTACGGCGCCTGGGTCGCGAGCGCCGACTGGGTCGGCTTCGCGCTCTCGCGCCGGATGGTGGCCGAGCCGGGCGGGCGGTTCCTCTACTCGACCGGCAGCTTCCACATCCTCGGCGCGGTGCTGGCGATGCGCGCGGGCCGGAGCCTGCATGCGCTCGCCCGCGACTGGCTGGGCGGCCCGCTCGGCATCGAGATCCCGCCCTGGACGCAAGACCCGCAGGGCCGCTTCCTCGGCGGCAACAACATGGCGCTCTCACCGCTCGGGCTCGCCCGGATCGGCGAGACGGTGCTGGCCGGCGGCCGGTGGCAGGACCGCGCCGTGATCCCCGAGGACTGGATCCGCACCTCCTGGACGCCGCGCACCCGCTCGCCCTTCTCCGGCCACGCCTACGGCTTCGGATGGTTCCTGGCGGCGGCCGGCGGCACGCCACTCGCCTATGGCCGGGGCTATGGCGGGCAGATGCTCTATGCGGTGCCCGAGCGGCGCGTGGTGGTGGCGATCACCTCCGATCCGACGCGGCCCGGCCGAAGCCACGGATATGTCGGCGCGCTGCACCGCCTCCTGGCCGAGCGGATCCTGCCGGCCGTCGCCGCCTGAGCCCCACCAGTCTCCGAGGCCCCCGATGCCCTCTCAGCCCTCCCTGCGACCTCTCCTGCTGCTCCTCGCGATCGTCGCCGCGAGCCCCGCCGCGAGCCCTGCCGCCGCGGTCGAGACCCGGCGCCTGACAATCCTCCATGACGGCGTCGAGCGCGAGGCACTGATGGATGCCCAGCCCGACATCCGCGACGCGCCGGTGCTGATCGCGCTCCATGGCGGGCTCGCCGGGCCCTCGACGGTCCGCCGCCGGGCCCGCGTCACGCTCGCGCGCGAGGGTTGGGTGGTGCTCTGGCCCTCCGCGCTCGGCGATTGGAACGACGGCCGCGTCGACAGCGACGGGCAACCCTATGACACCGCCGACGACATCGGCTTCCTGCGCAACCTGATCGGCGCGCTGGCCGAACGGGGCACGATCGACCCGGAGCGGGTCTACTTCGCGGGTCCCTCGATCGGCGGGATGATGGTGCTGCGGATCCTCTGCGACGCGCCCGACCTCGTTGCAGGCGCCGCCATCGCCATCGCAAGCCTCCCCTGGGGCACCGAGTGTCGCGAGGGCCCGGCGCGGCCCGTCCTCTTCATCCACGGCACCGACGACACCATCGTGCCCCCGGCGGGCGGGCGCATCGGCGGCTGGAACCTGCTGATCCGCGAGCGCGGCTGGGTCGAGCCCGTGGAGCGCACGATGGCGCTGCTGGCCGCGCGCAATGGCTGCGAGGGGGTCGAGGCGCGCCCATTGCCCGATCGCGCCCCCGATGACGGCTCGACCGTCGAGCTCCGCACCTACCGGGGCTGCGTCGCGCCGCTCGTGCATTACGTCGTCGAGGGCGGCGGGCACACCTGGCCGGGCGCCCGCCCCTGGTCGCGGCTCTCCAGCTTCGTCGGCGGGACCAACCAGGATTTCTCGGCGACCACCGCCGTGCAGGACTTCTTCCGCAGCCTCGCCACCCGCTGAACGCCGCCCGCGCCCCCACCCATTCGGCACCGTCCCAACTTGTGGGAATATTGGGGTGCGCTATAGGTGCACCCACCTCTCTGACACGGTGCGAAACCATCGGGACGATTGCTCAGGGGATGGACGAGGCCATGGACGCGCAACCGACAGAGAGCGACGAACTCGCAGTGTTGACCGCGATGCGGTCGGGCCGTGCACAGTTCTTCCGCGCCGTCACCGAAACCGCAGAGAGCCACGCGCCCGCCAAGCGTCGCGACGCCAAGGGCACGCTCCTCCGCGAATACGTGGCGCTGCTGCGCAGCGACGGCGCCGCGCAGATCGCAGAATTCCTGTTCCTCCTCGAGGAGCTGGACCTCAAGGACGGCGCCCGGATCCGCGACTTCCTCGAGGCGCACAACGTCGCGATGCAGGGCTATCTCGACGATCCCGCGCGGATGCGGGCGCTCGGCGTGACGCCGCAGCGGATCGAGGCGGCGATGTTCTCCGAGGAGCAGATGCAGTTCGTCGCGCTGGTGTCGCCGCCGGGCTCGCTGTATCTCGACCAGTCGGCGCTCGGCCGGCTGCTGTCCGAGGCGATGGCGCCCGAGAGCTGCCGCAAGATCGCGGTCGCGCTCGCCGAAGGGGGGCTTCTCCGCCGCCATCAGGTGGGGCACGTGCTGCTCAGCTCCGACGGGCAGCTCGAAGGTCTCTACAGAACGTATCTCGGTGGCGTGGTGGAAAAGATTAGGGGGCGGCCGTGACTGCGTGGGTGCGATGGGGGCTGCTGGCGGCCGGGCTCGCCGCGGCGCTGGCGATAGTGCTCTGGGTTCAGGGCGACGGGATCTCGGACGAGGCGCAGGCGCTGATCGACCGGGGCGATGCGGCCATCGCCGAGGCCGAGACCGCCCGGCAAGGGGCCGAGGAGATCACGGCCGCGCTCGCCGCGCTGCCCGAGCCCGGCGTCGATGCCACGGGCCGCAGCCTCGCCGCCGCCGACGGTGACGCAGCCGCGGCCGAGCGCGCCCGGCTCGAGTCCGAGCTCGCGCGGCTCACCGCCGAGATCGAGCGGCTCGAAGCGGCCGCCACCGAGGCCTGGACCCGCGCCGCGGCGATCGATGCGGAGGCGCAGGACGCGATCCTCCAGCGGCTCCGGGGGGTGCGGCCGCGCTCCTGAGGCGCGCCGCCCGGCGGGGTGCGGGATGGAGCGGCGACACGATCTCGACTGGCTCCGCGTGCTCCTCTTCGGGCTCCTGGTGCTCTACCACGCAGCGGTCGGGTTCGCCGACTTCGGCGCCGGGGTCTACGGCTTCGCCAATGATCGCCTCGGCGGGCCCGGCCTCTCCCTCGTGATCTATTTCAGCCATGGCTGGCGGCTGCCGGCACTCTTTTTGATCTCCGGCATCGGCACCTGGTTCGCGACCCGCCGGAGCGCCGGCCTGGGGGTCATGGGGCGGCGGATGGCGCGGCTGATGGTGCCGACGCTGTTTGGGACCTTCGTGCTCAACCTCGTCGCGGGGCTCGCGATCGCCTGGGCCGGGAGCGACCCGCGGGGCCTCTTGGCCGATCTGACCCTCTGGTGGCGCGCGCCCGAGATCGGCCAAGTGTTGCATCTCTGGTTCCTGGTGAACCTGACGATCTACACATTGCTCTGCTGGCCGCTTTTCCTGCTCCGCGCGCGCATCGGGCGATGGCGGGTCTCGCCGCCCGCGCTCTTGGCGATCCTCGTGACCGGCGTCACGCTGGTGGCGGTGGCCACCAAACCCCACGGCGCGGCGCTCGCGGGCGAGGGCTACCAGTTCCCCTGGTATCTCGGGATCTTCGCCACGGGCTATGTGATCGGCGCCCATCACGAAGCGGTGCTCGACTGGCTGCGCCGCCGGGCCTTTTGGCTGATCGGCGCCGGGCTCCTGACCTTCGCCACCGAGATCGGGCTGCTGATCGCCGCCTTCAGCGCGTCCGAGGCTTACGGCGCCGCGCTCGCCTCCGGCGGCTGGGCAGCCGCCGGGATCGCCCCGGCCTACGGGCCGATGGAGGTCGCCTTCGCCGCCGTCGAAGGGGTCAACGCCTTCGCCTGGAGCTTCGCGGCGCTCGGCCTCGCGGCCCGCTATCTCACGCGGCCGGGGCGCTGGCTCGACCCGCTGTCGCGCGCGGTCTTCCCGGTCTATGTGCTGCACTTCCCGGTGACGATCCTGGGGCTCGCCCTCCTCACGCGGACAAGCTGGGCATGGCAGGTGGATTTCCTCCTCCTCGCCGCCGGCACCTATGCGGTGACGGGCCTCCTCGCCTGGCTCTTCTCGCTCGACCGAAGGCTCTACTTTCTCGTCGGCGGGCGGCCGCGGCGGGCCGACTGACCCTCAGCGGGCGGTGAGGAGCGCCTCGATCCCGGCGTGCGCGGCACTGAGGAAATCGCCCTCGGGCGGTGGGCTCGCAAGCGTCGGCATCACGGCATGGGCGAGGTCCCGCTCGCTCAGCCCCGCCAGCGTCTGCAGCGTGGGCGCGGCCTCGAGGATCACGAGCGCCGACCCGCGGTCCTCTGCGAGAAGCGCGTCGAGCGCGGCCCACCCCTCGGGCCCCGGCGTCTCCCCGGGCTGCCATGCGAGGCTCGCGAACTCGAGACCATAGGCCCGCGCGAAATACTGGTAGCGCGGATGCGAGGCGATCAGCCGCCGCCCGCTGAGCGCCGTGCCGAGCGCCTGCGCCTCCGTGTCGAGCGCGGCGAGATCGGCCTCGAGCTGCGCCCGCCGCTCGGCGATCGCATCGGCCTCGGCCGGCAGGCGCCGCGCGAGCGCATCGGCGACGGTCCCCGCCTGCTCCGCGGCCTGGGCGAAGTCCAGCCAGGTGAAGGGCGCTGTGCCGGCATGGGAGTGCTCGCCCTCCGGCCCGTGGCTGTGCACCACCCCCTCGACCGCGATCAGCCGGTCCTCAAACCCGCGGGTGGTCGTCACCGTCCGCACCCGCGGCAGCGAGACGCGCGCGGCCCATTCGGCAAAGCCCGCACCGTTGAGGAGGATCAGGTCCGAGCGCTGGATCTCGCCGATCTCCGCAATCGAGGGCCGCCAGAAGCGCGGATCACGCCCCTCGGGCACGGGAAAGCGGATCTCGGCCGCCTCGCCCGCCAGACGCTCGGCGAAATAGGCGAGCGGATAGGCCACGGCCGTGACCGTGATCCGCTCGGCCGCAGCAGGCAGAGCCAGAAGCGCGAGGGCCGCGGCGAAAAGGAGCGACTTCGTCAAGGCAGGTCTCCGTGTGGGCGCTCAGCCGCCGGTCTCCCCGGCCAGATCCTCGGGCATCAGGATCCAGTAGTCCGAATGCCCGTGGCTCGCGTCGACCTCGATGCGGAGCCCGTCGGTGTGGCCTTCGAACGGGAAGCGCGCGGTGCCGTCGGTCCCGAGCTCCAGCGTGCGGATCAGCCGGTTGTCTGCGTCATAGACCCGGACGGTACCGGCCCGCGCCGGCCCGCCGCCCGAGAACTTGGCCTCGACGAGGATCTCCGCGCCCTCCCGGCTCGCGAAGACCGAAAGCCGGTGGGCGAGCGCCGGGCTCGCGAGCGCGACGGCCAGCGCGAGCGCGACTAGGGCGCGGGTCATTGCTGCTCCCAGGGCTCGAATTGCACCCAGAGGACGGCGCCGAGCTCGATCGGCTTGGCCTCCCCGTCGTGCTCCAGCGTCTCCTCGGCAGTCGAGAGCGCGGCAAAGCCCCACCAGCCGTCGACGGGCGCGGCATAGGTGAAGACACCATTGGCATCGGCCCTGATCGTCTGGGTGATCATGATCTCCGAGGGTACCTGCGCACCGGCCTCGTTGAGATGCTCGACCTCGACCTCGGCGAAAGGCACCGGCTCGCCGTCGAGCTTGACGATCCCCTGGAAGACGTTGCCGGCCCAAAGGCCGAAGGGTTTTGAGAGCGGCACGATCTCGGTCTTGAGGCCGAGCTCGGTGTCCCAGCCCTCGTCGTCGCCGAAGGCCGCCACATAGGTCTTGGTGTAGTGGACGATAAACGCGTCCTCCGCCGGCTCCCAATAGGGCTGGGGTTCCATGTGGAAGACATGCGTGCCGGGCCGCTCGAGCGCGTAGGCGAGGGTGAAGCCGTCATGGCCGTAGACCTCCGTCGGCTCCAGCGCGCCGAGGAGGTCGGCCTCGCCCGCCGGGCCGGTCACGCCGAAGGCGACGGGCAGCGCCAGATCCATCCCGGCCCGCTCAAAGGGATGCGAGAAGGAGACGGTCAGCTCTATCTGCCGCGTCTCGTCCGCGGGCAGCGCGGCCGAGGGGATGATCATCCCGTAATGCGCCTCTGCGGCGCCGGCGACGACGAGTGTGGCAAGGGCCGCGACGGTAGCGATCCTCATCTTGGGTCCTCCCTGAGGCGAGATCGATCTGCGCCCCCGTGATACGCGAAATCACGTCCGATGAAAATCGTCGGAAATTCCAAAGTGCTTAACTGCAATGGCGCTGTCAGACATATGACGAGCAGATTACACAAACGCGACAAACACTTCGCGCCTGGGACCGACCGACGCCCCGGCTCACAGGCCGCAAAGCATTCCGTGAGGCCGGCGGGCGGGCACTTGGTGGCTCGCGCGGCCCCGCATACCTGCGCGTCGTACCGCAGCGCGAGGAGGGACGGATGTCCACAGCGGACCGGCAAAAGGTCGTGATCATCGGCGCGGGCTTCGGGGGCCTTACGGCCGCCCGGCGGCTCGCCGGCACCGAGGTCGACGTCACCGTGATCGACAAGAAGAACCACCATCTGTTCCAGCCGCTGCTCTACCAGGTGGCGACGGCGGGCCTGAACCCCTCGGAGATCGCCTGGCCGATCCGCAGCATTCTCGGCCGCGAGCGCAACATCCGCGTGGTGCTGGGCGACGTGACCGGTGTCGACCGCGAGGCGCGGCAGGTGATCGCAGGCACTGCGCGCTACGACTACGATCATCTGATCGTCGCGACCGGGGCGCGGCACTCCTATTTCGGCAACGACCAGTGGGAGCCGCACGCGCCGGGCCTCAAGCGCATCATCGACGCCACCGAGATCCGCAAGCGCGTGCTCTTGGCCTTCGAGCGGGCCGAGACCGCGACCGACGGACAGGCGGAGCGGCGCCAGCTCACCTTCGTGATCGTCGGCGGCGGGCCGACCGGCGTCGAGATGGCCGGCGCGATCGCCGAGCTCGCCCGCCATGCGCTGGCGCGCGACTTTCAGCGGATCGACCCGGCCTCGGCGCGGATCATCCTGGCCGAGGCCGGTGACCGGGTACTGCGCGCCTTTCCGGAGGATCTCTCGGCCTATGCGCGCGAGGCGCTCGAGCGGCTCGGTGTCGAGGTGCGGCTCGGGGAGATGGTGCGCGTCGAGGAGGGGCGCGGCGTGGTGATCGGCGAGGAGCCGGTCGCGTGCGCGACGATCGTCTGGGCCGCGGGGGTCTATGTGCCGCGGGTCGCGGGCTGGTTCCGCACCGAAACCGACCGGGCCGGGCGCGTGCTGGTCGGGCCGCGGCTGACGCTGCCGGGCGACGAGCGGATCTTCATCGTGGGCGATGCCGCCGCGGCCGCCTGGGTGGATGGGCCCGCAGGCGCGACCAACCCCCGGGATCGCACCAGCGGCCAAGCAGGGCGGCGCCTATGCCGCTGAGGTGGTCCTCGCGCGCCTTGCGGGCCAGCCGGAGCCTGCGCCCTTCCGCTATCGCCACCGCGGCAATCTGGCGACGATCGGGCGCAACTCCGCGGTCGCCGATTTCGGACGGCTGAAGTTCCGCGGCGCGATCGCGTGGTGGCTCTGGGGGGTGGCGCATATCTACTTCCTGATCGGCGTGCGCGCGCCGGTGCTCGTCGCGATCCAGTGGTTCTGGAGCTACCTCACCTATGGCAAGGGCGCACGGCTGATCACCGGCCGGGCGCCGGCCGATCCCCAGGGACAGGAGCTTCCCTCGGCGTGATCCCGGATTAGGCGCGACCAGGAAATAGGCAAAATTTCACCGACCTACGCAATTCTGCCTATTTCGGCGCCGCAACCGGATCATTCCAAACCCTGTCCCGCGACTTCTCGAATAGGATCAAAGCGTTAGCAGTTGCTTACTGAGATGGCACGCGCCTTGCCTCACCCTCCTCGGCTGACATCAGAGGAGGGACACCCCCATGCACCGCCACTCGCTGATTTCCGCGGCGCTTGCCGCCGCGCTCGCCGCCGGCACCGCCAGCGCCCAGGAGGAGACGATCAAGGTCGGCGTCCTCCACTCGCTCTCGGGCACGATGGCGATCTCCGAGACCACCCTCAAGGACGTGATGCTGATGCTCATCGAGCAGCAGAACGAGAAGGGCGGGCTCCTCGGCAAGCAGCTCGAGCCTGTGGTCGTCGATCCGGCGTCGGACTGGCCGCTCTTCGCCGAAAAGGCGCGCGAGCTGCTCACCGTGCACGAGGTCGCGGCGGTCTTCGGCTCCTGGACCAGCGTGTCGCGGAAATCGGTGCTCCCGGTCTTCGAGGAGCTGAACGGCCTGCTGTTC
>CAYORO010000061.1:0-15806 GCA_964406355.1 uncultured Limibaculum sp. | reverse complement strand
CCCAGCAGGCGACCCCTCCTCCGTCACTGACGCAACACCAACAGACACAGTCGGCACGGGCACGACGGGCGTCGCGGTCGGGTTCGAGAGATAGACCCGGTCGACCGGACCGAGCGGGTTGTCCTGGGCGTCGACCACCGAGGCCGCCACCGCCATCGGCGCGGTCGCGAAGCCGTCGGCGAACGCCGTGGAGCCGAAGGTGATGCCGCCCCCCGCGGCCGTGTTGTAGTCGAACGCATCCGGCGGCAGCGTGGCCTGGCCCGACCCGTCGAGCACCACGGTGAAGGTCTGGAAATCGCCGGCATTGCTGACCGGGAACTCCGACTGAGCGTCGGCGAGCCGCGCATCCACCAAAGTCGCCACGCCGTTCGAGGAATTGACGACGGGGTTGAGGCCCTTGGTCATGGTCACCAGGACCGTGGCGCCGGCCGGGCCGCTCACCTCGATGACCGGCGGCGTCGCACCATAGGTGCCCGCCTGGCCCGAGACCGCGCCGTTGACCGCGACCGTCGCGATCTGGTCGGCCGTGGCCTGGCTCGCGACGCCCCGGCTGCCGGCCGGGCTGCTGTCCGATCCGAGATAGCCGGTGGCGGTCGTGCCGTCGTCGAAGAGAACCGTGAAGCTCGAGCCGATGAGCTCGGCGCCCGAGACACCGCCGGCATCCCAGCCGGCGCCGCTGTCGACGGCGGGTTTCGGCAGGCCGGCGATCGAGTTCGGGTCCATGTCGCCGTCGAAGCCGACCGCCTCGCCGGTGCTGAAGCCGCCGCTCGCGCCGCTGGCCTTCAGCAGGAGCCCGCGCCAGCCGCCGGTCGAGGAGACGCCGAGCCCCGTGGTGTTGGGCAACGGATCCGCCCCGGCGAAGAGATAGGTGTCTGCCGTATCGGTATCGAAGAAGGCGCCGGCGTCTCCGGTGATGTTGTTGACGCCGAACAGCTTGAAGATCGTG
The DNA here is from genome assembly GCA_964406355.1 of uncultured Limibaculum sp. Taxonomy (GTDB): domain Bacteria; phylum Pseudomonadota; class Alphaproteobacteria; order Rhodobacterales; family Rhodobacteraceae; genus Thermohalobaculum. The sequence goes on along the minus strand of CAYORO010000061.1, from coordinate 14,860 downwards.
TCACCCGCCGAGCCGTCGAAGTCGATGACGCTGTCGCCATAGACCGCGCCGCGGAAGTCGAACACCACGGCGGCGATGTCCTTGTCACCGGTGTTGGTGAGCTGGAACGAGTTGTCGCCGAAGTTCGAGATCTGGACATCGGGGTTGTTGGGCGTGATCAGAAGTTCGGCACTGCCGACGGCCGAGGGGTCGTAGGTCGCGCCGCTGTCGACATCGGTGAGGCCCGTGAGGATCGCCCGCGCTTCGGCGACTCCCGGGAGGGTGTCGTCCTCGGTGATCGTCGCGGTCGCGGAGCCGGCGGTGTCGCTCACGCCGAAGGTCGTCGCGGTGCCGTCATCGGCCCCGGTCAGCGCGACCGTCAGCGACACGTCTCCGGTGTCAATGTCGTCATTGGCCACCGACAGGGTCAGCGTGCCCGAGCCATTCGCGAAGGTGACGACCTGACTGTCCGGGCTGCCGTCCAGCGTGAAGCTGACCGTGACCGCGCCCGAAAGGGTCGGATCGTCCGATGTCAACGTGAAGGCGAGATCGGTGCTCGTGCCCGTGTCGCCGGTCTCCTCGACCGACGCAGGCGCGGTGATCGAGAGGGTGTGATCCGGCGGCGGCACATCCGCCACCACGGCCCGCAGGGTCACGCTGGTCGACGGCCCGCCCTGGTTCATCCACAGCGTGTAGGTCCCCTCCCCGAGCGGCAGGGTGAAGCCCGGGAAGTCGAAGCCCTGCGCATCGGCCGGATCTCCCGCCGCGAGCGTCACCAGCAGATCGCCGTTGAGGTTGCCCTCGCCATAGACGATCCCGGCGAAAGGGCCTTGCGGGTTGAGCGGGTCGTCCGGCTGGCCGGTCAACGGATCGACGGTGACCTGGGTCCCCGCCTGGATCGCCATAAAGGCCTGCGCGGTGACCTCCGATGTCTGATAGTCGTCGAGGACCAGCGAGGTGAGCACCTTGCCGGCGGGGATCTCGAAGGTGATGTAGTCTCGGTCGCGCGCGCCTGGCGAGGTGTCGCCCTGCTGGGTGACGAAGAGGATGTTGTCCCCGTCCCCGAGCGCCCCGACATTGGAGGGGGCGAGCCGGTTGTCCGAGTAGTCGCCCGCCACGACGGGGGCGGCCCCGCCGGCGCCGTCCTTGTCGAGGCTGTCCGCTGGATCGTCCTCGGTGACGGTCACCGTCGCTGCAGGCGATCCGCCGTTGACGTCGTAGCCCGCGGTCTCCACCGACAGGAGCGAGAGCGATACGACATCCGTCCCGTTCCACCGCGTGTCGGTCGCCACGGTGACGGCCACGGTCGCGACACCCGCCGCAAACGTGATGGTCTGGGCGACACCGGCCCCGCCGTTCTCCGACAGGGTCAGATCCAGATCACCCGTGTATCCATCGGATGCGGTCAGGGTGAACTCGACGATCTGGTCGGCCCCGTCCCCGCTCTCGACGACCGTGCCCGGCCCCGTGACCGCGACCGTCTCGGGCGCGCCGGGATCGACCGCCTCGTAGATGGCGATCGCGTTCCACCCGGGCTCGCCGGTATCCGCGTTGACGTCGATCACCAGCGCGCCGTCCGTCACCACGACGGTCTTGCTCAGCATCACCGGCGTGTCGGCCCCGTCTCCGATCACGCCGGGCGTCAGCGCATCAGCGGCGGTGAAGGCGTCGAAGTCGGTCGCGAGGATCTCGCCATTGATCGTGTAATCGCCCTGGCGCTGGCCCGCCGTGGTGTGGAACAGCTCGGCGAACCACAACTCGACGACATAGACACCGTCCGGCACCGGATAGGTCGCGGTGAACGACTGGTTGAAGCTGTCGCGATAGGTGTGCAACGCCGAGCCGTCGAGGGCGGTGTTGATCTGCGGCGAGGCCTTGCCGTCGATGTTGAAGGCGGTCTTGGAGCTCGGCGTGTAATAGGACGGATCGTCCGCCTCGAGATCGATGCCGAGGATCGGGTCATTGGTGATCGGCCCGCCATAGGTGTTCTCGTCATCGCCCGGCAGCGCGCTGTCGATGGTGTTGGTCGTCGGGCCGACATTGATCGCCCGCACCAGATCGCCCTTCTGGGTCAGGCGGTCGAGGAACGGCGTCGAGGCGAAGCTGGTGCTCGTGCTGGCCACGGTGTTGCCGGCCGCATCGGCATAGGCGCCGTCAGCGATCGTGACCTGACCGAGCACGCCGTTCGGCCATGCATTTCCGTCGGGCGGGCTCAGCGCGTAGACCAGCGTCGCCGTCGCCCCGTTGTTGGTGAGCGTAACGGTCGGGGCCGACACCGAGGCCGGCACGATCCCGGAGAAACTGAGCTCGGTGCCGTCGAGGGCATCGAGCGCCGCTTGGTCGAAGCCCACATTGTCGGCCAGCACGATCGTCAGCGCCCGGTTGCCGTCCTGGACATTGGGCGGATTGGCGACATCGATGGACTGGATCTGCGGCGGAATGCTGTCGGCCGGCGGCGTGGCATCGCTGCCGACCTGCCAGAGCGAGAAGGCGCTGATCTTGGGCTCGTCGATGCCGCCTGCCGAGTTCCGACCATCGAGGTCCAGCGTGAACGCGCCATCCGTGATCTCGAAGACGTAGGACAGCTTGATCTCGGTTGCCGGGTTGGCCGGGAACAAATCGTACGGGTCGAAATCGTTGAAGACCGTATTGCCCTCGATGATGATATCGAAGACGCGCTGATTGTCGGCCCAGGTGCCGCCATTCACGCCGTTGTAGATTTCGGCAATATAGAGATCGGCCCGGTAGGTGCCGTTCTCGAGATTCGGGATCTCATAGCCGAAATAGCGCTGCGACGACGACCGCTCGTCCCAGTGCAGTTCGCTCAGCGCCCCGGGGCCGTAGTTCTGCGACTGGGTCTGGCCGGCTTCACCGGAGAAGATCTTCGAGCCGCCACCGCCGGCAGATCCGCTCGTGACGTAGCTCGCGGCGGGGCCGCCCTGATCGGCCTCGAAAGTGACCGAGACGCCGTCGACATCGAAGGTGTAGGAACTCGATCCGGCATTGACGGCGGCGACCAGCTGATCGCCATCGTCCACATCGGTCACCGTCACCGTGATCGCTTGCTCGACCGGCGGGTTCTGGCCGTCCGAGGCGCTCACGGTGAGCTCGTAGACATTGTCGGCGTCGCTGTCGCCCGGCTCCTCGAAGTCCGGCTCCGCCGTGAAGGTGAGCGCTCCGGTCAGCCCATCGAGCGAGAAGAGCGCCGCGTCCACGCCGCCGGTGATCGCGTAGGTCAGCAGGTCGAACTCGGGATCCGCGGCGACGACAGTGGCGGCCGCGTCCTGGTTCTCGGGCGCCGTGAACGCCGTGGGCTGCAACGAGAAATCGGGCGACTGATTGATCGAGCCATCCGTCACCGTGACCTGATAGGCGGTCGCGGCGTCGGGCGCCAAGCCGATCAGGGGGTCGTCCGCCTCGACCGTCACGTCGAGCACCGGGTTCGCGAGGAAATCGAGCGCCGCGCCGGCGATCAGCCGAAGCTGCTGCGTGCCGGCATTGTTGAAGATCTCGAAGAGGCCCGCATCGTCGCCCGACAGCGCCAGGGTGTTGGTGCCGAGGCCGTCATCCGTCACGGAGATGGTGGCGACCACGATCGGATCGGTGGTGTTGGTCGCCTCCGAGATCTCGGCCAGCACCGGCGTCAGCACCACCGCGGTCGGCGGCAGGTTGTCCTGGATCCCGCCGATCGCCACGCCGGCAACGAACGGAACCTGCTCGGCGTTGCTGTCGATCACCGTGCCCACATTGGCCGCGACAATCTCGAGCTGGAAGGTCTCGATGGCCTCGACATCGGCATCTTCGAAGACCACGAGCGGCGCGTCGAACGGCGACAGGCTGCCTGCCGGGATCACCACGTCGACCACGGTCGCCCCGGTGGCATCAAAGGCCACATCGCCCCCTGCGCCGACCGTCGCCGGCGTGTTGGTGCCGGGCGTCAGGGCGACGCGGACGGTGATCGGATTGTTGAAGCTGTCCGGCGACAACACCAGCGAGAACCCGGCCGGATTGCCTTCCTGCACGCTGGAGGGCACCTCGACCGACACGGTGGGGATCGGCGGCAGAACCTCGAAGTCATAGGTGAAGGTGTCGAGCAACGCCCCGGTGCCGCTGCTTCCCGAATAGATCTCGACCGTGAACTGGTAGTCGGCGGGCACCAGCGTCGTGCCGGCCGAGAGGTCGCCCGAGGTGTCGCCGAACAGGGCATAGGGCACGATGCTCTCGGTCTTCGTGATCGAGACGCCCCCGCTCAGGTTGAGCACCATGCTGCCGACCTGGCCGTCGAGCGCACCGCCGTCGATCACGCCCACCGAGAAGGTCAGCTGGCCGCTGCCCGGCAAGTCGCTCGCATTGAAGACATCCCCGTCCGACAGGAAGTCGAACAGCGCATCCGTGCTCGCATCGTAGATCCCGACCTCGATCGGGATCGTGGGCTGGAGCGTGATGCCGAGCCCGTCCGACCTGGTCGTGTACCGGAAGGTCTGGGAGCCGAGGGCCGGGTCGAAGCCGTCGATGTCAGGGCCGCCGAAGGTGATCGTCGAGCCGTTGATCGTGACCGTGGCAGACCCGTCGACCACGCCGTAGACCGCGGTCGCGGAATCCGCGAGGATGGCATCGGTGATGATCACCTCGTCATCCTCGGAGAAGTCGGTGACCGCCGTGCCGCTCAGATCGGCGCTCGAGCCGAGAACCACGTCGATGCCGGCTCCGGTGGTGATCGTCTCGGTGCCCGGCCCCGCGACGATGCGGTTGTCGAGCGCATTGGCCACGATCCCGAGGACGCCGGTCGCGCCCGAGAGGTCGATATCCTCGACATCCGCCGCGAGATCGATCGCCGCGTCGGCCCCGGTGTAGATGACCAGATCCTCTCCGGGCGTTCCCGGCACCTCGGCCTCGGCCTCGGTCGAGGCGAAGATCTCGTTGCCGAAGGCCTCGACATCCAGATTGAAAAAATCGACCGCCTGCAGCGGATTGCCGTCGCTGGTCTCGGCCACCACGCCGACCGACGCGCCGGAGGTCACCGTCACCGCGCCGTCGGTGATGGAGTGGTTGCCGGTCAGCACATCCTGCAGCACCCCGGCCGGCAGCACGAAGCTGCCGCCGTCGAGCGGGATCTCGGTGAACGGGGTGGTCACGAGATCTGCCGCGGCGGCCAGCCGATAGAAGGCCCGCACCTCGAAACTGATGGTGTTGATGCTGAGGCGCAGGTCGATCTGGTCGAGCGTCTGGGTGGTGAGATCCGGGAGCGCGACCGATCCCAGCACCGTGTAGTTGGCATCGCCGATCTCGTAGCCGACCTCGAGCCCGGGATTGCCGTCGACCTCGCCGAGCACGAAGCGCAGGAAGTTCGACTGCGTGCCGTCGCCGAAGACGAGGCCCGAGACCTGATCGGTCGCGACGCCGCCGGTCTCGGCGATCCAGTTCTTCGCCGTCAGGGTGAATTCGAGCCGGCCGACATCGCTGGCCGGCTTGATCCCGGTATGCACGGCGTCGCGCGCCGTGTTGGCCTGGCCGATCATCGTGCCGGGGACGACTTCCTTGATCTGCAGGATCGGCGCGTTGCCGCCCGGGATCAGGTTGCCCTCGAGATCGAAGAGGCCGTCCTCCTGGAGGCTCGAATCGAACAGGTCGCCGGCGTTCTCGAGATAGGTCCCGGTCAGCGCGTCCTGGTTCGCCGTGGCGCCCGCCTCCTGGATCGCGACAGTGGTGCTGCCGTTCGGCTGCGCTGCCAGCGGACCGGCGAGCGAGGTCGGTCCGTCGAGCGCCGCACCGAGGAGGCCGATGCCGCCAATGCTGTTGTTGAAATCGCCGGACTGCGTGTCGAAGTTGAAGACCAGCTTCTCGCCCGCCGCCAGGTCGAACCCGTTCTCGGCGCTGAACTCGAACGGGTCGACGAACTTCGAGAGCCCATCGAAATCGCGATCGTTGGGATCGACCGGAACGACGCCGGCATAGAAGTTGACATCGCCGAGTAGCGGGTTCTCCATGGCATCGCCGGGCTGGAGAACTTCGATCGACAGGCTGCTGCCGCTGTAGACCGCGGTCCAGACCGACCCCTGGAACGGTTTGGTCAGATCAAGGTCCAAGAAATCGTCGCCGATCGAGGCGAGCCCCAGCGGCGCGCCCGCGGCGTTGAACACCGTCCGTTCCGCGGCCTGGGCGTTGTTGCCGGACTGGACGCTCGACATCGTCCCGTCGGCATTGCGCCCCATGATGATGAGGTTGCCGCTGAACGTCGACGCAAAGATCGCGCCGGACATGTCGATGGTGCCGTCGTCGAAGATCGTCGAGGTGTACTCGGCGAGGCCGTTGATCGAGCCCTTGCCGCTGTCGAGCGCGCCGTCCGCGCGTCCGCCCTCGAGATACACACCCTCGATCTCGTTCAGGAAATCGACGATCTCATCGATGTCGCTCGGCAGACCGAAGCTGCCCTGGAACGTCCCGCCCGCAGGCGCCGCCCCGCCCGAGACCACCGCCTCCCCGGATCCATCGGCAAAGCTGTAGATGTCGTAGACGAGGCCCGGGGTGACCGCGAGCACCTTCTTCTGCAGATCGGCCGCGCTGACATCGCCGCCGGTGAGCGTCGCGTAGTAGTCGATGACTTGCTGGTAGTCGGTCTTGTCGACCCCGTCATCGGGATAGGAATCGACGTCGGCGACCAGAAGATAGGCGTTGTCGGTGCCGGCATCGGGCGCGAACAACAGCCCTGCCACGGCGCCCTCGGCGCGGGTGGGGTTGGGATGCCCGCCATACACATAGGTCAGCCCGTCGGGACCCACATATGTGGTGACGTTCGCGAAGGCCCCGGTCGACAGCGTCCGGGCGCCGAGATCGTCGGACCGGGTGATCTCGTGGAACTGGTCGTTGTTCGAGGGGTTCCAGTCCTCCTCGAAGTTGATGTCGTCGCTGACGTTGCCGTCGCCGTTGTTGAGGTTGGTCGCGAGGTAGTTCGGATCCTGCGGCGGCTCGGTGGTGCCGTTGCCGGTCTGCGCCTCGCCGATCGGCCGCCCGCCCCAGCTGTTGTTGGCGCCGTTGTCATAGGTCCAGACACGCCCGTCTTCGGTCACCAGCACGTCATAGGCGTTGCGATAGCCGGGCGAGTAGATGGTGACAAAGTCTTCGTAGTCGAGCTTGGCGCTGTTCAGGCTGTCATTGCCGCCATTCGGGTCGTTGAGATCGGTCGTCCCGGGCCGCGTCGGATCGTCGAGCGTCGGCAGATCGTAGATGTACTGGCGCCCGTCGGTGTCGATAAAGGGGCTGCCCGCGTTGAGCGCCTTGAGCGCGGTCACGTCCACTTCGAGGATCGCGGCCGCGAGCGGCTGCTCCTCCTGACCGGCGAAGTTGTTGGAGGGCGCGCCGTTGTTGGTGTTGCCGCCCGAGGCGACGATCAGGCGCTCGTTGATCAGGGTGCCGTCCGGCGCGATCTCCTGGATCATCTCCAGGCCGTTGGTGGCGTGGTTCTCCTCCGATCGTGGCAGGCCGCGCACAATGTCGGTCTGGTCCCAGGTATTGGTGGCGGTCTGCACCGCCATCGTGATCACGCCGGAGTTGGTGTCGAGATTGTCGTCGGCCCCGGTCCCGCCGGCGCCGACGCGCTTGTCCGAGGAGGTGATGTAGATCGTCACCGACGGGGTGTCGGTCGGGGTCGTGCCGATCGTGCCGTTGGACTGCACCCAGAGCGGGGTTCCGGCAGCATCGTATTGCTGCGTGACCTCGACGCCGGTCACCTGGCGCTCGGTGCTCGCATTCTCCGAGCCGTCGTCATTGTGGTTCTGGATGCCAAGCGTGAAGCTGGTCGCGCTCTCTACATAGAACCCGACCGTTGCATCGCCGTCATTGGGGGTGCTGTCGCCGAACGCGATGGTGAGGACGTTTACCGTGCCGCCATTTTCGACCACATAAAGGCGGCCATCCGGCCCCCAGACCAGTGCGGTCGGCTGTATGAGCCCCACTTGACCGTTGAGATCGAGAGAACTAGCGGTGAAATCATTCGTGACAGCCACGGATACCCCCAAGATGAGCAAACAGAACTTCGCTCGTCGAATGGGAACCGCCGCGTCCGCAGCTTCGCCAAAGATCGATTCACGCGGCCGCCACTGACCGGCCCCACCCAACACCCCAGTGTTTAGCTCAATATCGGTTCAGATGGAACTGACATGCAGCAAATCAGACGACCCAGCGGGCTGATGCAATTGGGGAAATCAGGCCGGCGCCGCCGACCGAACACCTGCCGCAAGCGTCAACCCCAGGTTCCGGTTTTCGACACAAACGCGCCCGATTTCAGCGTTTTTTGCCCTCAAGGCGATTTTCGACCTGCGCGATCAAACCATGCGCTGCAGCAAACCCCCGACGGGTCAATGGTGCAATGCGGCAAATTTGGGTGGCGAATGGCCGCGCCAATTGTTCCGACGCCACATCGCCTCGCTCGCGAGGCCGACTCGGCTCGGCCGGTAAGGGGCGAACGGGTTTCCCGCCGCTCGCCTTCCGCATTAGAAGATCGGGGCCCAAGACGGGCTGCCCCGACCCATCGCACCGAGAGGCATCGCCATGACCAGCGCGCGCGAGGACAGGGCCGGCGGTGCGGCTCCGACGCTTCGCCAGCTCGCCTACAAGGACGAGCTCGAGCGGGTCGCCCAGGGCCTCGGCGCCCCGGTGCTGCAGATCGGGTCGCGCGAGCAGGTGATCGACCGCGCGGCCACGGGGCGGCGGAGCTGGCACATGCGCTGTGGCGCGCGCGCCTTTGTCGGCGTCGATCTCGAGGCGGGGGACGGCGTCGACGCAGTGGTGGATATCTGCTGGCCGCTGGAGCGCATCCGCGCGGCCCTGGGCATCAGAGCTTCGGGGGCATCCTCTGCTGCCACCTGCTCGAGCATGTCCGCAATCCGTTCGTCGCGGCCGCCAACATCATAGAGCTGCTGGCCCCGGGCGGACGCGTCTTCGTGCAGGTGCCGTGGGTGCAGGGGTTCCATGCCTTTCCCGACGACTATTGGCGGATCTCGCTCAGCGGGCTCGAGCTGCTGTTCGAGGGGCTGCGGCCGCTCGATGTCTTCTTCTCGGGCGCCTCGTCGGATGTCGCCTATCGCATCGAGGGCGCGGACGGCGCGGCAGATCTGAGCCCGAAGATGCGCGATGCGGAGGGCTCGCTGTTCCAGGTGGTGCTGGAGGCCCAGGCGAACCGGGAGTTCCTGGCCACACAGGGCCGGCGCCTCTACCTCAGCCGCGCCTACCTCCCGGTCACCATCGTGAACTTCACCGCCGAGAAGCCGGTCTGACCTTGCGCCTCGCAAGGGGTCAGGCCGGGGGTGGGCCGTCCCAAACGGTTTCGGGGTCGAGCGGAAAGCAGGGTCGCGGCAGGCGCGCGAAGGGCCAGCGCTCGAGCACGGGCGAGGTGAGACCGGCGGTGTCGATCTCATAGACCCGGTCGGGCCCGAACCATGCGCCGAAGCCGGCGCGGAAATGGCCCCGCGACTTGACGACCACAGTGTGTGCGGCGCCGACCTCCAGGCCGAGCATGTGAAAGAAGACCGGGTCCGCGGTCTGGGTCCGGTCCGAGATCACGACGACCGTGACGCCGCCGATGCGGAGCGCCGCGGTGAGCCCCAGATGCAGCGTCCGCCCAGCGGTGATGCCGCGCTCGCCCACCACCTCCCCATCGCCGAGCGCGACGACCTCCGCCTCGGCCTCGAAGGGCAGGTCCCAGCGCTCCCACGGAGCATCGCCCCGGTCGCGGTTGAAGCGCGCCGTCAGCCGGGCCCCGAGGCCGGCCCCATGCGCCGCGGAGGCGAGCGCGGGGTCGTAGAAGCTGCCATAGAGAACATCCGCGGCCCCCGCCGCGCAGAGCGCCGCGAGGAGCTCGGTCGTCCGACCCGAGCCGCCACCGCCGGGATTGTCGCCTGCCTCGGAGAACACCACCGGCGCGCGCCCGGGCGTGAGGGCCAGCGCCACGGCGTCCTCGAGGCTTGTCAGACGGCGGACGAACCGCTCGCGCACGGCCCAGGCCGCCTCCGCCAGCTCCGCGGCGAGCGCATCCGCCGCCGCCTGCTCGGCCCGCGCCGTCACCACCACCGCCAGCGCGTTGTCGGGCGTGTCGGCAAAGACGAAGTTGCCGAAGATCGAGACATTGAGGATCGCGCCACCGAGCTCGGCCTGTCGGCGCTGACCGAGATCGATCAGCGCGCCATAGGGACCGTCGGCGGTCAGCAGCGTCACCGAGGCCGGCGTCAGCGGCGGCTTGACGAGCGCGGTCCGCGGGCGCGGCGCCCCGGGCGCCAGCATCCGCCGGAGCGAGAACGCGGCCTCCTCGCCACGCTCGATCATGTCGACATGGGGGTTGGTGCGGTAGCCGACGACAAGATCGACCGCCTCGACCATCGCCGCGGAGATGTTGGCGTGGAGATCGAGGGTCATCACGATGCGGGCCTCCGCCCCCGCCGCCGCCCGCACACGGCCGGCCAGGGTGCCGTCGGGATCGTCGAGATGCGTCGCCACCATGGCGCCGTGGTTGCAGATCAGCACGGCATCGACGGGGCCGGCGGCGGCCAGCAGCGCCTCGATGCGCGCCGCCACTTCCTCGAAGACCGCCTCTTCGACCGGGCCCGCGGGATGGCTTGCCGCCAGAAGGCAGGGGACCGGCACCCACGGGCCCGTGGCGTCCATGGCGCGCACGAAGGCGGCGAACTCGGTCGCCAGGGCCGGGGTCGGCGCCCGCGCCTCGGCCAGCAGCGCCGCGCCCTCGAGCCAGGTCAGGCGCTCGAAATCGGCCCGGGTCGCCGGGGCGGCGAACCGGTTCGACTCCAGGATCATCCCCAGAAGGGCGATGCGCGGCCCCATCGCGGGTTCTCCTCCATCCATCGACGAGACCGTAGCGGCGCGCGGCGCGGTGCAAAAGTCCGGGATCGCCTCGGGCCGTAGCCGCAGCACGGTCTGCGCACCGGCCGACCCCGAATTCGCTGTTGGCGCTGGCGCCGCGGCGACATACCGTCAATCGCTAATGGCGCGCCCGATCGCGCCGTCGCAACGACAGGGAGACCACCATGCGCAACTGGACAACGCTCCTCGGGGCCGTCGCGATCGCCGCCCTGACCGCGGGCACCGCGTCGGCGGACAAGCTGACGATCGGCCTGGCCTCCGAGCCGACCTCGATCGACCCGCATTTTCACAATCTCGGCCCCAACAACGCGATGGCGCGGCACCTCTTCGGGCGCCTGATCCTGCAGAACGAGCGCCAGCAGCTCGAGCCCGGCCTCGCGGTGTCGTGGGAGCCGATCGACGACCTGACCTGGGAGTTCAAGCTCCGCGAGGGTGTCACGTTCCACGACGGCACGCCCTTCACCGCGGACGACGTGATCTGCACCTGGGAGCGGGCGCCGGAGGTGCCGAACTCCCCGGCGAGCTTCGGCACCTACATCAAGGGCAAGACCGCGGTGAAGATCGACGACTTCACCGTGCACTTCAAAACCGAAGAGCCCTATCCGCTGATGGCGAACGACGTCTCGACGGTGCCGATCGTCTCCGACGAGGTCGGCTGCTCGGCGTCGACCGAGGAGTTCAACGCCGGCACCGCTGCGGTCGGCTCGGGGCCCTACAAGTTCGTCTCCTACAAGCCCGGCGAGTCGATCGTGCTCGCGCGCAATGACGACTACTGGGGCGAGGCGCCGGTCTGGAGCGAGGTCGAGTTCCGCCCGATCAAGTCTGCGCCGTCGCGCGTGGCCGCGCTGCTGGCCGGCGATGTCGACCTGATCTCGGGGGTGCCGACCACCGATATCGCGACGCTCAAGGGCCGGGACGACATCACGCTCAGCCAGGGCGTCTCGAACCGCGTGATCTATCTCCACATGGACCAGTTCCGCGAGGACTCGCCCTTCGTGACCGCCAAGGACGGCAGCGCGATCAAGAACCCGCTGATGGATGTCCGGGTGCGCCGGGCCATCAGCATGGCGATCAGTCGCGACGCCATCGTGGAGCGTGTGATGGAGGGCGTCGCGATCTCCGCCGGGCAGCTGCTGCCGGAAGGCTTCTTCGGCGTCTCGCCCAACCTGACGCCGGTCGCCTACGATCCCGAGGGCGCGAAGGCGCTGCTGGCCGAGGCGGGCTATGGCGACGGCTTCGCCATGACGATCCACGGACCCAACGATCGCTACATCAACGACGCCAAGATCGCCGAGGCCATCGGCCAGATGCTGACGCGCGTCGGCATCGACATGTCGGTCGAGACCATGCCGCGCTCGGTGTATTTCAGCCGCGCCTCGCGCGGGGCCGAGGGCGGGCTGCCCGAGTTCAGCTTCGTGCTCGTGGGCTGGGGTGCGGGATCCGGCGAGGCCTCCTCGCCGCTCAAATCCCTGATCCACACCCATGATCCAGACCGCGGCTTCGGCGCCTCCAACCGCGGCCGTCACTCCGATGCCGCGATCGACGCCAAGATCGCCGAGGCGCTGCGGACGGTGGACGATGCGAGCCGGCAGGCGCTGCTGGCCGAGGCGACCGAGATGGCGATGGAGAACGTCGCGATCATCCCGACGCACTTCCAGGTCAACACCTGGGGCTCGCGCAAGGGCATCAGCTACATCGCCCGCACCGACGAGTACACGCTCGCCACCGGCGTCGTGAAGGACTGAGGCCCGCCTGACGGGCACCGCGCGGGCGGCCTTCCGCCCGCGCCTCGGTCGAGGGAGAGCGCGGCATGACCGTCTTCATCATTCGCCGGTTGATGCAGGCGGTCTTCGTGGTCTTCCTGATGTCGGTGATCGTGTTCTTCGGCGTCAACGTCATCGGCAACCCGATCGACATGCTGGTCAGCCCCGATGCCGACCAGCAGGACATTGCCGAGGCGATCGCGCGCCTCGGCCTCGACCGGCCGATTTACGAGCAGTACTGGCTGTTCCTCATGGGGGCGCTCGAGGGCGATCTCGGCCGGTCGTTCATCTTCGGCGAACCCGCGCTCAAGCTGATCCTCGAGCATATGCCCGCGACGCTGGAGCTCGCGCTCGCCTCGCTCTTCATGGCGTTGGTGATTGGCATTCCGCTCGGGCTCTATGCGGGCCTGCGCCCCGAGTGCGTGGCGTCGCGCACCATCATGGCGGGCTCGATCCTCGGCTTCTCGCTGCCGACCTTCTGGGTGGGGCTGATGCTGATCATGGTGTTCGCGGTCATGCTGGGCTGGCTGCCCTCGACCGGACGGGGCGACACCGCGGTCATCCTCGGGATCGAGACGTCGCTGGCCACGCGCGACGGCTGGAGTCACATCCTGATGCCGGCGCTGAACCTCGCGCTGACCAACATCGCGCTGGCGATCCGGCTGACCCGGGCCGGGGTGCGGGAGGCGATGGGCCAGGACTATGTGAAGTTCGCCCGCGCCAAGGGGCTCTCCACCCGCCGCATCGTCTTCGTGCATGTGCTGAAGAACATCATGATCCCGATCGTCACGGTGATCGGGCTCGAGTTCGGCGCGCTGATCGCGTTCTCCGTCATCACCGAGACGATCTTCGCCTGGCCGGGCATGGGCAAGCTGTTGATCGACAGCATCATCCAGCTCGATCGGCCGGTGGTGGTGGCGTATCTGATGGTGGTGGTGCTGCTCTTCGTGGTGATCAACCTGATCGTCGACATCGTCTATTCGATCCTCGACCCGCGGGTCCGATTGCGGGATCAGGGCGCATGACCGACCTCGCCGAGGCGCGCACGACGGCCGAGGCTCCGGCCAAGGTCGAGACCCCCCTCCGCCGCTTCGCATCGGAGTTTTTCGAGAGCTGGGTCGCGACCGCGGCGCTGATCGTGCTCACAGGCATCATCGCGCTGGCGCTGCTCGCGCCCTGGATCACGCCGCAGAACCCCTATGATCTCGCGCAGGTCGACGTGCTCGACGGCCGCCTGCCGCCGGGCTCGGAGGCGTTTGCCGGCTACACCATGTGGCTCGGCTCGGACGGGGCGGGGCGCGACCTCTTCTCGGCCATCCTCTACGGGCTGCGCATCTCGCTCGCGGTCGGCGTCACCTCGGGCTTCATCGCGCTGGTGATCGGCATGAGCGTCGGCCTGATCGCGGCCTATGCCGGCGGGCGCATCGAGATGCTGATCATGCGCCTCGTCGACCTGCAGCTTTCCTTCCCGGCGACGCTCGTGGCCTTGATGCTGGTGGCCGCGCTCGGCAAGGGCATCGACAAGATCATCCTGGCGCTCGTGGTCGCGCAGTGGGCCTATTACGCGCGCACGGTCCGCGGTTCCGCGCTGGTGGAGCGGCGCAAGGAGTATGTCGAGGCGGCCGCCTGCCTCGGCCTCTCCCACAGCCGCATCGTGTTCCGCCATATCCTGCCGAACTGCCTGGCGCCGCTGATCGTCGTCGGCACCGTTCAGGTCGCCAGCGCCATCGCGCTCGAGGCGACGCTCAGCTTTCTCGGCGTCGGCCTGCCGCAGACCGAGCCCTCGCTCGGGGTGCTGATCGCCAACGGCTTCGAATACATGATGTCCGGCCGCTACTGGATCTCGGTCTTTCCCGGCCTCGCGCTCCTGCTGACCGTCGTGACGATCAACCTCGTGGGCGACCATCTGCGCGACGTGCTCAATCCGAGGCTCAAGCGATGACGCTCGAGGTCCGGAACCTGCGCACGCATTTCTTCACGCGCGCGGGCGTCGTGAAGGCCGTGGACGGCGTGGACTTCTCCGTTGCTGCCGGCGAGGTGCTCGGCCTCGTGGGCGAGAGCGGCTCCGGCAAGTCGATCACCGGCTTCTCGATCCTCGGGCTGATCGACCCGCCCGGGAGGGTCGTGGAGGGCTCGATCCGCTTCCTGGGCCAGGAGCTCGTCGGCGCGCCGGAGGCGGCCATGCGCGCCATCCGCGGGAACCGGATCCCGATGATCTTCCAGGACCCGAAGATGACGCTGCACCCGGG
>CAYORO010000060.1:9139-15872 GCA_964406355.1 uncultured Limibaculum sp. | reverse complement strand
GCTGGAGGAGCAGGGCGGCGCCTGCCTGAAGCGAGAGATGGAGATGCGGCATCAGGCGGGGCTCGGCGCCGATCGCCTCGACGAGCGCGGGGTCCGCCTCGACGCTGTCGATCGAGGAGAGACGCAGCCGCGCAAGGCCCGGCACGAGGCGCAGGATCCGCTGCACGAGGTTGCCGAGCGGCGGTTGCCCGGGCAGGTCGCCGCCCCAGGAGGTGAGGTCGACGCCCGTGAGCACGACCTCATTGTAGCCGCGATCGACGAGCCGGGCGATCTGGTCGACCACCACGCCCGCGGGCACCGAGCGCGACGGCCCCCGGCCGTAGGGAATGATGCAGAACGTGCAGCGGTGGTCGCAGCCGTTCTGCACCTGCACATAGGCGCGGGCGCGGGTGCCGAAGCCGTCGATCAGATGCCCCGCGGTCTCGCGCGCCGAGAAGATATCGTCGACCTGAACGCGCTCGCTCTCACCGGTCGCGAGGCGGGCCCAGGTCTCGGGGCGCATCTTCTCGAGATTGCCGATGACATGGGAGACCTCCGGCATCTCGGCAAAGGTGGCGGGCTCGGTCTGCGCCGCACAGCCGGTGACGATCACGGGCCGGCCCGGGTTTTCGCGGGCGAGCTTGCGGATCCGCTGGCGGGCCTGGCGGACGGCCTCGGCGGTGACCGCGCAGGTGTTGACCACGACGGCATCGGCGACGCCCGCCGCGGCCGCGAGATCGCCCATCGCCTTGGATTCGTAGGCGTTGAGGCGGCAGCCAAGGGTCTCGATCAGCGGCCGCGTCATGCGAGCGCCGTCAGGAATGCCGGGGTCAGCTCCCCCTCGAAGACATCGGCGACCGGCCCGGCGAGGAGGACGTGACCATTCTGCCGATAGGTAATGTCGAGCCGACCTCCTGGAAGATCGACGCCTATCTTCCGATCGGTCAGGCCGCGGCGCCAGCCCGCGACGGCGATTGCGCAGGCCGAGGAGCCCGAGGCCAGCGTCGGCCCCACACCCCGCTCCCACACGCGTGCCCGCACCAGCGCGCGCGAGACGACCTCGGCGAGCTGCACATTGGTCCGCTCGGGGAACAGCGGGTCGTGCTCGACACGCGGGCCAATCTCGGAGAGATCGGCCGCGTCGAGATCCTCGACGAAATGCACTGCATGGGGGTTGCCCATCGACACCGCCACGGGCGCGCCCGGCAGAGGCAGTGCCGCGGTGTCGACCTCGCGCGCCAGCGGTATCGCCTGCCAATCGGTCAGCGCGGGACCCATATCGACCTCGACGAGCCCGTCCGCCCGGCGCGCCGCCGCAAGGCGCCCGTGATCGGTGCGCAGCTGTGGCGCCGCCACGCCCTCGCGCATCAACAGATCGGCGACACAGCGCGTGGCGTTGCCGCAGGCACCGGCCCGGGAGCCGTCCGCATTCCAGAAGACGAGGCGCGCATCTGCCTCAGGATCGGCGAGGATCACCGCGAGCTGGTCATACCCCACCCCGCGGTGCCGGTCGCCGAGCGCGCGCGCGAGAGCGGGCGTCACCGGATCCGGCCCGGTGCGCGCGTCGATCACCACGAAGTCGTTGCCCGCTCCGTGCATCTTGCGGAAGCGGAGCGGGCGCGTCGCATGCTCCTCCATGGGCGCGATATACGCGCCCGATCGCCGCCCCGCCAGCCCGGCCGAGCGGCAAAGAGGCGCGCCGATCAGCCGCCGAGCAGGCCGGCCGCGTAGCGTTCGCTGAGCGTCATCACCATGACGTGGATGAGAAAGCTCGCCAGCATCAGACCGGCCAGCGCCAGTGCCCCCTCGCGCGGGGTGATCAGGCGCCAAATCTTCCAAAGATCGTTCATCTGGGTCTCCTATCCCTGAGAGCTGTAGGTCTAATCCGCTGAGCTCGCTCAGCCGGCGGCGGGGAACCAGGGCAGCCAGTTCCAGACCAGGAAGTGCGCGACCACCGCGACGCCGACCCAGATCGCGGTCCCGCGCATGAAGAAATTGTGGACCTCCTTGCACTGGTCGTCGGTCAGCCCCGAGGGGTTCATTGCCGGGGGCAAGTTTTCGCTATCGGTTTCAGCCATGTCTCTGGCTCCTCCATTGATGTGACTTGGCACGGCGCAATCCGGGGCGCGCCCGAGAGTGGGAGCACCCGAACTTCGTCACGAGTTACAGGGGGCATGTGTCACCTTGCTGCGCGGCCGGTCGGTCGACCCACAGCCCGCACGCTCCTTGAAACCCGCAGATCAAAGCATGTGGCTCGGCGCAAGTTTGTCAACGAAAATTGACAGAAGAAACTGTAAGTTTTGATTTACACCTAAAGTTGCCATCTCTCTGTCAAAGAATTGAAATGGTCTTTGATAACGACTTTTACTCGCGGAACCCGAGCCTCACTCGCCGGTCATCTCGAGATAGCCCTCGCCGCCATGGGTGCCCTCGAAGATCACCGGGCCCTCCCAATAGGCGGTGGAGAGCGGGTTCCAGGCGCGCGGATTGAGCGGGCGCGTCTCGATCGCCAGGCTGCGCGCCGGGATCTCGACGCGCCAGGCGACCGGCATCTCGACATCCTCGGCGACCTCGACAGACCCGCCGAGCGGGCTCATCGCGACCTCGCCGGGCGCGAGCCGCGTGCTCTCGCCCCCCGCGGCGATCCAGTTGCCCGTGATGTAGTCGCCCCCCACGTCGTCGCGCAGGCGATAGACCATCAGCTTGGCGCCAGCCTCCGGCCCCTCGTCGATGTGGAGCGAGAGCCAGTCCCAGCCGGTCTGGCCGTCGGCGAGCGGCTGCGAGGACCATTCGCGATCCATCCAGGCGCGGCCCGTCACCTCGCGCGCCTCGCCGCCGAGGGTGACCCTGCCGGTGACGCGGAAAAAGGGCTGGCTGGCGTAGTGGCTCGCCTGGCCGCGGTCGGACTTCACCGAGTAGCCGCCGACCCCCTGCAGCACCATCGGCCCCTCGGCCGAGAGGCGGACGTCATAGGAGAACCCCTCGCCCGAGGCGGCCATCCGGAGGGGCGCGAAGGCGCCCTCGCCCCCCTCGCCCGCATGCTCGAGCGCCCAATCGTCGATCCAGGCGCGGAACGGGCCGGTCTCGACGCCCGCCTGCCCGATCCCGCCGCGGGCAAAGCGCTCGGCCGCGCGGTGGCTGTCGGCAGTGGTCACGGCGGCGTGGCCCATCCAGATCTGCGGGGTCGCCCAGCCGGTGTCGTCGGGCTCGCCGCCCGGTGCGGTCGCGAAGCGAAAGAGCGTCCACTGGAGACCAAGCGGTGCGCCAGAGGCGTCGCGCAGATTGGCGGTGAGATACCACCACTCGATGCGAAAGGCCGGGTGGGGCCCGTGATCCTGGGGGAAGCGGATCGCGGTCTCGGGGCGCACCTCGGCGAAGTCGCCCGCCGGGGTCGCCATCATCCCGAGGCCGTCGGAGACATCTCCCGTCTCCTGCGCCAGCGCCGGGACCGCGAGGAGGAGGACGAGGAGCGCCAGGACCATCCGCATCATCCCCGCTCCTCCGCAAAGATCTTGACGAGACGCGCGGGCGGCATGCGCGCGAGCCTGAGCGCCGGCAGGGCGGCTGCGAGGGCGGCGACCACCGCGGTGATGAGGGCGAGCCGCGCCCATTGGCCGGGGAAGAGGTGGAGCGGCAGGCGCCAGCCGAACGCCTCGACATTGATCACCGCGACCAGCAGCCAGGCGACCGCGAGGCCGAGCGGGATCGCGAGCCCGGCCGCCAGCAGCGCGAGGCCAACGGTCTTCACGAGGTCGATCGCGGCGAGGCGGCGGCGCGTGACCCCGAGCGCCCAGAGCGGTGCGACCTGGGCGAGGCGCTGGTCGGCCAGCGTCGCGAGGCTCGCGAAGAGCGCGGCCCCGGCGGCGGCCAGCGTCAGCACGTTGAGCATCGCGGTGACGGCGAAGGTGCGCTCGAAGATGCGGATCGAGAAGCCCTTGAGCGCGGCATTGTCGATGAGCTGCTCCGGCCCGAGATCGAACCGCGCGCCAAGCCGGGCCATCAGCGCTCCGGCATCGCGGCCCTCGGCAAGGACGACGCCGAACCCGTCGGGCTCGAGCCGCTGCCAGCGCGCCTCGAGCGCCCCGAGACCCACCCCGATCTCGCCCTGCGGGTTGCCATAATCGGCATAGAGCGCGACGACGCGGAGCGGCCACGGCCCGGATGCGGCCGGCAGGCGCACCGTGTCGCCGAGGCCGAGCCGGAGCCGGCGGGCGAGCTGCTCGCTGACCATCGCGCCCTCGCCGGTGGCGATCCGGTCCCAGGCATCCGCCTCTGCCGAGAGAAGCGGCCAGCTGCGGCGATAGGCGCCGCCCGCCTCCACCGGGCGGCCGACCAGGCGGACGGGAGCGCCACCGATCACCGCCTCGGTCGAGCGGGTCTCGAGCAGCTCGGCGACATCGGGGTCACGCTCGAGGAAGGCCCGCATCGCTGCGGTCTCCTGGGCGTCGCGCGGATCGGCATAGATGTCGGCGAAGAGGCGCTGGTCGATCCAGTCGACAAAGGTCGCGCGAAAGCTCTCGACCATGGTGCCGACGCCGATATTGGCCGCGAGCGCGAGCAACAGCGCCATCAACGCAAGGCCAAGGCCCGAGATCTGCTGGCGCGCATCGGCGATGGCCCAGTCGGCCTCCGGCCCCCATGCGAGCCGCCGGGCGAGGCGACGCGCGAGCGCCAGCAGCCCCGCGAGCGCCGCGGGCATCAGCAGCGTCGCGCCGATCAGGATCCCGGCCATCGCGAGAAAGCCCGCCTCGAGACTGTCGGCCACGCGCAGGATCGCGATCGCGAGCAGGAGCGCCGCCGCGCCCACGGCGCCCTGGAGCCGGAAGCTGCGGAGCTGCGCCCCGTGCCAGGCCTCGGGCCGGGCGGAGGCGAGGAGCGGCATCGCGCGCACCCGGAGCACCATCGCGCTGCCGGCCATCAGCGCCCCGAGCAGGCTGATCGCGAGACCGGCCGCCCACCACTCCGGCGCGAGGGTGAGGGTGCCCGGCACATCGGCGCCGTAGAGCCCGTCGAGCGTGGCCGCCACATCCGGCAGGAGCGCCGCAGCGATCACGTATCCCGCGACGAGCCCGAGGCTGCCCGCCAGCAGGGCGGCGAGCGCGATCTCGGCGAGGAGCGCCGCCGTCACCGCCCGCCCCGAGGCGCCACAGGCGCGCAGCGTCCGGATCGTGCCGCGCCGCTGCTCGGTGGCGAGCCCGACGGCGGCATGGGTGATGAAAAGCCCGACGCAGAAAGCGAGCACGCCGAAGGCCGTGAGGTTGAGGTGGAAGCTCGCCGTCAGCCGGTCGAGATCGCTCTCCCCGCCCGCGGGCACGAGGCGGAGCGCGCCGCCTGCGACCGCCTGCCACGGGGTCTCGGGCCGCGCGACCGCGGGGTTGATCAGGAGGGCGGTGGGCGCAGCGTCGAGCAGCGCCGTCGCCGCGCCGATATCCATCACCACAACACCAGGGGCGAGCTCGGCCGTCGCCACCGCCTCGGGCAGGGGGCGGTCCTCGGCCGTCCGGCCCGTCTCGCCGGGCGCGATGCCGAGGCGCTCGAGCGTCTCGGGGGCCGCGAACATCGCCCAGGGCGGCGTGGTGAAGGCGCCGATGCCGGGCCCGTCGCCGAATGCACCGCTGACGGGCCCCTGAGGGAGCGTGAGCGGCTCGACCCCCAACACCCTGAGCCGCTGTCCGGCGATGGCGACGCGGCCCTCGAGCACCGGGCTGACGGCCCAGCCCGCACGGCGGAGGGCGGCGTATAGCTCGACGGTGAGCCGCCCCTCGGCGACGGGCTCCAGCCGATCGATCCGCTCGCCATCCAGAAGCGCCGCCGCCTCGGCATAGCTCTGCCGCGCCTCGGCGTTGAGCGCCTGCACGCCGGACCAGAGCGCCGTGGCGACCATCAGGCCGAAGAGCGCCGCCACCGCCTGGAGCGGGTGCCGCCGCCAGTGGCTCAGCAGTGTGGCGAGGACCGTGCGCCAGCTCACGCGCGCGCCTCGGCGGAGCGGTTCTCGACGATCCGGCCGGCCTCGAGCGTGAGGCAGCGGTCCATCCGCTCGGCGAGCCGGGCGCTGTGCGTGACGACGAGGAGCGCGCAGCCGGTCTCGGCGACGAGTTCGAGCGCAAGCGCAATCACCTCGTCCCCGGTCTGCTGATCGAGATTGCCCGTCGGCTCGTCGGCGAGGAGGAGCTCGGGCCGCGCCGCCAGCGCCCGCCCGATCGCGACGCGCTGTTGCTGCCCGCCCGAGAGCGCTTCGGGGTAGCGCTCGAGCAGGTCCTCGAGCCCGAGCCGCTCGGCAAGCCGCGCCTCCCAGTCCGGGTCCCGCCGGTCCGCGAGCCGCGCCTGGAGCGAGAGATTGCCCGCGACCGTGAGGCTCGGCACGAGCGAGAACTGTTGGAACACGATCCCGATGCGGGCACGGCGAAGCGCCGCCCGGCCCGGGTCGCCGAGCGCGGTCACCTCGGTCTCTCCGAGCCGCACGGAGCCCGCATCGGCGCGCTCGAGCCCGGCGACGATGTGGAGGAGCGTGCTCTTGCCGCTGCCGGACTCGCCCATCAGCGCAAGCGTCTGCCCGGGCCCGAGTGCAAAGGACACCTCGCGGAGCACCGGCACCGGCCCCTGCGGCGTCGCAAAGCTCTTGGTGATTCCCGAGACGGCAAGACCCGTCACCGCGCCTGTCGCCGCGCCCGTCTCCTCTTCGGTGTCGCGCATCCGCCGCCCCCTCTGCCGCATGCGCGCAGATATGGGGCGGCGGGCCGGGCCGTCACCGGGC
>CAYORO010000060.1:0-9039 GCA_964406355.1 uncultured Limibaculum sp. | reverse complement strand
CGGGCCGCGTGCGCTCAGAGGCCCGCCTCGGTCATCAGCGCGCGCAGATCCGCCTCGGGCCGGGCGCCCAGATGCGAGATCACCTCGGCCGCGGCGATGCAGCCCATCCGGGCGGCCTCGGCCGGCCCGTGGCCCCGCGCGAGCCCGGCCAGCACGCCCGCCGCGAAGAGATCGCCCGCGCCGGTGGTGTCGACCACCGCGACGCCCGCCGCCGGCACCGGGTGGCGCGCCGCGCCGCTCGCCATCACCGCGCCCTCGCCCGAGAGCGTGACCGCGGCCATCTCGACCTCGCCAGCCGCCGCCGCAAGCCCCGCCTCGAGATCCTCGGTGCCATAGAGCGCGGCGAGCTCGGCCCGGTTGGCGAAGAGGAGATCCACCTCCTCGCGCACCAGCCGCTGCATGTCCTCGCGGTGGCGGTCGACGCAGAACGGGTCGGAGACCGAAAACGCCACCTGCCCACCGCCGCGCCGCACGGCCGCGATGGCCCGCGCATAGGCCTCCTTGGAGGCGTCGCTGTCGAAGAGATAGCCCTCAAGCATCACCCAGTCGGCCCGCGCGACGAGGTCCTCGTCGATCTCGTCGGGCCGGAGCGCGCCCGAGATGCCGAGGCAGGTCGACATCGAGCGCTCCCCATCCGGCGTCACGAGCACGAGGCAGCGCGCGGTGTCTCCGCCCACTGCGGCCACCGGCCCGCCATACGCCACCCCCTGCGCGCGGATGTCATGGGCGAAGATCCGGCCGAGCTGGTCGTCCGCCACCTTGCCGACGAAGCCCGCGCGATGGCCGAGCGCCGCAACGCCCGCTATGGTGTTCGCGACCGACCCGCCCGAGATCTCGCGGCCCGGCGGCATCGCGTCGTAGAGCGCCGCGGCCTCCGCCTCGCCCACCAGCCGCATGGCGGCCTTGGGGACGCCCTGCGCGGCGAGGAAGGGCTCCTCCACCCGCGCCAGCACATCCACGATCGCATTGCCGATGCCCACCACATCGAGCCGGTCTGTCATATCGCCCCCCGGATCACAGTTCCGGGGCATAGGGCGGTGAGATGAACGCTCTGTCAACGCGGCCGGACGAGTGCCGCCCTCTGCATCGGCCTCGCCCGGCTCGCTCCCGGCAAACACACAACGCGCCGGGACATGAGGGATTACGCTACGCTCGAGGAGCCTGTCGGGGGGTGCCCCCTCATCAACCGGTCAGCTTCTTGATCGCGTCGCTCAGCTTGGAGAGGGCGAGCTCGACCTTCTTGATGCCGTCGACTGCGGCCTTGGTCGGCGCCGAGCCCTTGCGCTGGCTGGCCTTTTTGATCTCGAGGAAGGAGTCCGCGATGGTCGTGTAGGCGGTGACGTTCTCGCGCACGAGCATGTCCTTCATCGCCGTGTAGCCGGCCTGCGTGATCATCCGATGCGCGTTGATCACGTCCTGGGTCTGCTGCCGGATCTCGGCAATCAGTCTCGGGCACAGCGCGACGATCTTCTTGTCGGCCTTGATGTCGAACTCGTGCTTGACCAATGCCCTCATGGTCTTGCTGGTCTGCGAAAGCTTGGCGAGGCTTTTGACACTGAGATGCTTTGCGATCTGGTCGACCATTTCCGGCGGCAGATCCTTCATTGTCGCGCTACCCATAACTTTATCCTTTCGCTTTGCTGTGGTCGTGAAACAAAGTTAGGCGCGGCGGCGAGCGAGCGTCGTGGGGATTGCCACAGAGATCCGAAGATTGTCGGATTTTTCCGCGAGACGGCGGCGCAACCAGGCACCGGTGCCGCAGGAAGACCCCAGGGCTCAGCCCACCCGCCTCAACCGACCGGGCCGGTCTTCTCCTCGAAGGGGCAGAGATCGCGGATCACACACCCCGCACAGTCGGGCCGCCGCGCCTTGCAGGTGTAGCGCCCGTGCAGGATCAGCCAGTGATGGGCGTGGAGCGCATACTCCGCCGGCACCCGGTCCTCGAGGGCGCGCTCGACCGCGATCTCGTCGCGCCCCGGTGCGAGCCCCGTGCGGTTCGAGACCCGGAACACATGGGTGTCGACCGCCATCGCCGGCATCCGCCACCACATGTTGAGCACCACATTCGCGGTCTTGCGCCCCACCCCCGGCAGCGCCGCCAACGCCGCGCGCGAGGACGGCACCGCACCGCCATGCTCCTCGAGCAACAGACGCGAGAGCTTGATCACGTTCTTCGCCTTGTTGCGGAAGAGCCCAATCGTGCGGATGTGCTCGATCACCCCATCCTCGCCGAGCGCGAGCATCTTCTCGGGCGTGTCGGCGACGGCGAAGAGCGGGCCCGTCGCCTTGTTGACCCCCTTGTCGGTCGCCTGGGCCGAGAGAAGGACCGCGACGAGGAGCGTGTAGGCATTGGTGTGCTCAAGCTCGCCCTTCGGCTCGGGACGGGCTTCGGCGAGGCGGCGGAAGACCTCGCGGATCTCGGCATGGCTGAGCGGCGCTGGCATGGCCGGGGTGCTGGCACAGCCGCGCCGCCATCGCAAGGGAAGGGGCGCCGCAAGATCCGGCCGCAAGATCCGGGTGGGGGCTGGGCCCATGCCTCGCTAGGTTTGGCCCATCAGCGTAGGAGACCCCCCATGACACGCGCAGACCCTGACCTCACCGCTCCGACGACGCCGGCCCACCCGGATGCGGAGGCCTTCACCTATGAGCTGATGGCGGCCGCGATCCGCTATCTCGAGGAGCACCGCGAACGGCAGCCGAGCCTCGACGAGGTGGCCGACGCGATCGGCCTCAGCCCCGCCCATTTCCAGCGCCAGTTCAGCCGCTGGGTGGGCGTGAGCCCCAAGCGCTACCTGCAGTATCTCACGCTCGACCACGCCAAGCGGCTGCTCGCCGAGCGCTTCACCCTGCTCGATGCGGCCTATGCCACCGGGCTCTCGGGGCCGTCGCGGCTGCATGACCTCTTCGTGCGCTGGGAGGCGATGACGCCCGGCGCCTACGCCAAGCGCGGCGAGGGGCTGACGGTCGCCAAGGGCTGGTTCGAGACCCCGTTCGGCCCGGCGCTGGCGATGGGCACGGGCGAGGGCCTCTGCGGCCTCGCCTTCGCCGCCGAGACGGGCCATGCGGCGGCGGAGGCGGATCTCGCAGCGCGCTGGCCGGCCGCGGAGATCGTCGAGGCGCCGGAGCGGCTGCGGCCCTGGGTCGAGGCTGCCTTCGGGCTCGGCCGCGGCGAGGTGCGGCTCGCGCCGATGGGCGGGCCTTTCGACATCAAGGTGTGGGAGGCGCTGCTCGCGATCCCGCCCGGCCATGTGACGACCTATTCCGAGATCGCCCGGGCCATCGGCTCTCCCCGCGCGGTGCGGGCCGTCGGCAGCGCGGTCGGGCGCAACCCGATCTCGTTCCTGATCCCGTGCCACCGGGCGATGCGGCGCGACGGCGGGCTTGGCGGCTACCATTGGGGGCTCGGCGTCAAGCGGGCGATCCTGGCCTGGGAGGCGGCGCGGGCCGATGCGGCCGCCGCCTGATGCCCGAACGACGGAGCGACGGAGCGGCTCAGCTGCCGCGTGAGAGGAGGCGACCCGGGTCGAGACCCCGCAGCGCTGCGGGACCACGTAGGAGACAGACGAGGAGAGACCCATGACGAGCCTCCGACTTCTCGCCGCGGCGGCCCTCGCCGCGCCCGCCATCGCGTTTGCCGCCCCGGCCTCGGCCGGCGGTTCCGGCCCACATGCCGGGGCGCAGCCCGCCCCGACGGCCTCCATTCAGGCCGAGCACCTGGCGCATCACCATTTCCGTGCCCGCTGCGTCGCGGCCGCTTTCCGGGCCGAGGGCCGCGGCCCCCGCATCCGCGGCACCCGCGGCGTCGGCTTCGCCCGCTTCCCGCGGCGCGCCTGCCGGCGCGCGGTCCGGGAATGCGTGCACCGGCTGCAATTCGCCCCCGCGGGGCCATATGCCCGCTGCATCGTGCTCCGGGTCTCCTGAGCCCTCGGGCACGCCGGCCCTCGGGCACGGCCGATCTAGCCGAGGACGTCGCCGAACACCCAGCTGCCGTCCTCGGTCTCGGTCAGCGTCGCCACCTCGGGCGAGCCGACCATGTTCTCGTTGCTCTCGGCGAAGGCGATCAGAACCTCGTCGCGGCCCGCGCCATCCGCCAGCGCCTGGACGAAGAACTCCCGCCCGTCAGGATCGCCCTCGCGCTCCAGCACGTTGAGATAAAGCTGATCGACATATTGCTCGTCGGTCAGCGTGTCGATCTCGCCGAAGGCTGCGGTGAATTCGGGCGCCGTCAGGAAGGCCTGGGCGAGCCCGCGCTGGGTCAGCCCATCGGCCACCTCGCCGATCCAGAAATTGAGGCCCGGCTCGTCGATCCCACCGTCGCGGTCGAGCGCCGCCTCGTAGAGATACGCGACCGACTGCGCCACCGCGAGCGTCACCCCCCGCGGGTCGGTCTCCTCACCGACGGTCACGAAGATGTTGCCGAGATCGGCGCCGCCCTGCCCGTCCGAGACCTCGATCCGGAAGCTGTCGGTGCCCGTGAAATCGCGGTCGGAGCGGTAGAGCACCTGCCCGTCGACGACGAAGGCGACACCGTTCTCGGGCGGCTCGGCGATCGCGGTCACCGTGAGCGCATCCCCGTCGGCGTCGAGATCGTCGGACGCCGGCTCGAAGATGGCGGTGGCGAAGCGCGGCGTCAGCAACCCGCCATCGATCGCCACCGGCGCGGTGTTGCCGCCCGGGGTCGGCTCGCCGAAATCGGCGACCCCCGCAACCTCGTAGGGCCCGCTCGCGGCGTCGTCGATATAGAAGAGCCCGAGGTAGTAGGTCCCGCTCTCATCGGGCAGGAACTGGTAGATCGTATCGGTGCCGTCCTGCTCGATCCCGAAGCTGCCGGCATCGGTGAAGAGCAGCAGATACCCCTCGTCGTCGAAGATTGTCAGATCGATCTCGCGGCCATCGGCGAATGCGAGGAAGGTGTAGACGGCATCGGCCGAGAGCTCGACCTCGACGAAGTCGATCGCATCGAAGGTCGCGGGATCGCTGTCGAGCGCGCCGGCGGTGGCGCCCTCGGCATCGGTCGAGCCCTCAGAGGTGAAGACAAAGGGCGCGTCCGGCCCGTCATCGGCCTCGATCAGGGCGAGGAACTCGGCGGCCTGGGCGTCGGTCCAGCGCGGGTCGCGGGTCATGGCGGGCTCCTCTCGGAACGGGTGTCAGGGATGCGGCCCGATGGCAGGCGCGCGGGGCGGGCTCAGACCTCGAGGAAGTCCCAGAGCCCCGGGGCTACCTCGACCAGGCGCTCGATCTCGGACGGCACGTCGGTATTCTCGATGCTCCGCGCGAAGGCAAGCAGCACATCCGCCCGGTCGAGCCGGCCCTCCGCGAGTTCGCCGGTCCAGAACACGACCCCGGCCTCCTCGCCTTCTCGGTCGAGAACATTGCGATAGAGTTGCTCGACATAGCCCTCGTCGGTCAGCTCGTCGGGTGCGCCGAAGATCTCGCGGAACTCGGTCGCCTCGGTGAAGGCGATCGCGATCTGGCGGAAGCTCGCCCCGCCCTCGCGCTGATCGATCCAGAAGTTGAGGCCCGGCGGGTCGATCGCGCCGTTGCGGTTGAGCCCGGCCTCGTAGAGGAACGCGACGAGCTCGGCCTCGTCCTGGCCGATCCCGTCGCCGATCCGCCCCTCGCTGAGAAAGAAGCGCGTCGTCTCGGCCGAGAGGAAGCCCTGGCCGAGATCGGGATCGAAGATCCGCGTGCCGAAGCTGCCGTCGAACTCGTCGAAGGTGATCGGCGCCTCGGGGATGTTGCGCCCGATGATCGTGTCGCGTGCGCCGGTGCCGACGCCGACCTCGAGGATAAAGCTGTCCGACGGGTCGGCCGAGCGCGCCTCGAAGATCAGCGTGTCGAGGATCAGGAAACCGGCGCCGTTGATGTCGATGTTGTTGCCGACGCGCAGCGTGTAGCTTGTGACGTCATAGGGGTCATCCCCGAGCAGGAACACCGCATCCGGGTCCTCGAACTCGAAGATGCCCTCGTCGCTCACCGGGTCGACGCGGTCGCGCGGCTCGTTCGGATCGAAGGTCGCATAGCCGTAGATCGATTGCGGCGCGGAGAGGGCCGGATCGTCGACGATCCCGGTGAAACTGACGGTGATGATGTCGTCCATGCCCAACTCCCTGCTCGTCGCGACGCCCTAGCACGGCCCGGACGCCCGCGCCAATCACATGGGCTCTTGGGTCATTCCTCGGAGATACGGCGGATCGCGGCGCGCAGACGCGCCAGCCCCTCGCCGGTCTCCGACGAGGTGGTGAGGATCTCGGGATAGGCGGTCGGATGCCGCGAGAGGTCGGCCTTCACGCGCTCCAGGGTCCCGGTGAGCGCGCCGGCCTTCGGCTTGTCCGCCTTGGTGATCACGGCCTGGAAGGAGACGGCCGCGCGGTCGAGGAGGTCCATGATCTCGTGATCGACCGCCTTCGCCCCGTGTCGCCCGTCGATCAGGAGATAGACCCGCCGCAGCGAAACCCGGCCGGCGAGATAGGCGCGGAGCAGCGCCTGCCAGGCCTCGACCTTGGGCTTAGGCGCCTCCGCATAGCCGTAGCCCGGCAGGTCGACGAGATAGAGCGCGGCGCCGAGCGCGAAATAGTTGAGCTCCTGCGTCCGGCCCGGCGTGTTGGAGGCGCGCGCGAGGCCCTTGCGCCCGGTGAGCGCGTTGATCAGCGAGGATTTCCCGACATTCGACCGCCCCGCGAAGCAGACCTCCGGCCGGTCCGCCTCGGGCAACCCGTCGAGCGCGACGACCCCCTTGACGAAGTCGCACGGGCCCGCGAAGAGCTTTCGCCCCCGCTCCTCGAGATCCCGGTCGGGCTCGGCATCGACGGCGAACTTGACGGCGATCATCCGGCGACCGGGTCTCCGACCGAGACGGTGCCGGCGCGCGTCACCTGGGCGTAGACGCCGAAATCGGTGTGACCCCAGCCCTCGCGCAGCAGATCGAGCGTGGGCGTGTCGCGCTGGCCGGTCTTGGGGCTCGCGGTGGTGGCGTTGCAGCGGCCGATGCGCTCGGTGATCCGCAGGCGCACGGGGCCGACGGTGATCTCGCGCCCGATCCAGTCGAACTCCGCCCAGGGATCGAGACCGTCGATCCAGAGATTGCCTCGGAAGCGGCGCCGCTCGAGCGGATGGCCGGCCTTCTCGGAGAGCGCGCGGAGCGAGGCGTCCGAGAGGATCGAGACATGGGCCTCCTCGACATCGGTGAGCGCGCCCTCGGGCCGCCGCGCGACGCGATAAGGCCCGGGCTGGCGGTGGCCGGCGACCCCTTCGAGCCAGGCGGCCAGCAGCGCCCCCTCGCCCGCATCATCGGGCCGCGCGCTGATCGGCTCGCGGTCGGGCGCCATGACCGTGACCGCGTCGCCCTCTAGCCTGGTCGCGAGGCGAGCAAGCTCGGGCGTGTGGGCGGTTTGCACGAAGTTCTTCCGCTTGGTCCAGGCGCGTGTCGCGGGATCCCAGTCCGAGGCCGCATGGGCGAGGCCCCAGACGCGGTCGCCGGGCACATGCCGGCCCGCCTCGAGCGCGACCGCCTCGAGCGCCTCCTCGCCCAGCCCCTTGACCGGGAACCGATAGATCGCCGTGAGTGTCATGCCTTGCCGAATGCCTTGGCGATCGCGCTTTCGATGGCCGCGCTGTCCGGCGCTTCACCAAGATCTAGCGGTGCGACCTGCTGCATGAATGCGGGCAAATCGGTCTGCTTGGCTCCCCGCACGAGGATCGGAAGTATCTTCGCCTGGTCGCGCTTGGCGTAAGCGAGACCCATATCGAAGGCGGCATGTTGCGACTTGAGATAGTCTGGCGAGACGACACTCAGGAACACGTCCGACTGTCCGAGCGCCTGCATGATGCTGTCCGCCCACCGGTCTCCCGGGTGGATCCGCTCACGGTCGAGCCAAGGATCAAGGCCTGCCGCGCGCAGCGAGGCGGCGACGGTATCCGCCCGGTCACGATCGGCCGTCACGTAGGAGACGAATACTTTCTTGGGTTCAGCCACCGGAACGTCCTTTTGCGCGGATTGCCAGTTCGTCGAGCCAGCGGTCCAACTCGACATTAAGGTCGAATTGCACCTCCTTCAATCCGGCTATGATGTTGTCGGAATGGTTGATCTCCTCGTACGTCATGTGGAACCGTGCCGCCGTCACATGCAATCCGTTGGCCAGCGCAAGCGCATATTCAAACCCAATATACATCCGATCGAACGACTTCGGGGTCAGCAGGATGAGGATCTCTTGGCTCTTGGCGATCTCCCGGACAATCAGAGCCTCCGGCTGATCGCCGATCTGTCCGTCGCGCTTGTAGGCGAAAGCCTCCATTCCTCGTGCCTCAATCTCGATGCGCAGAAGCCGCGCCAGCGCCTCATCCTCACCGGTGTAGGAGACGAACACGCGATAGCGGTCAACCATGAGGTGCCCTCCAGATCTGGTATGCACCTCACCTAGGATTCACACAATCCCGCCCTGGTCACCAGTTTTCCGATGAATCTTTCATGACTCGCGAACGCGGTTTCCAGTCAGAGTCATCCAGCCGGGCGTCGAGCACCCGCTAACCCCCAGAGCCGCCGACCCGATCCAATCGGGTCGGCAAGCGCTCTACGGCTCATTCCTGCAACCGCTTTTTCTTGAAGCTCTTCTTGATGTTACCGAAGAAGTCGACGTCGACCCCCTGGCTTCGCATGATCGCGTATTGCTGAATGATCGTCAGCGTGTTGTTCGCCGTCCAGTAGATCACGAGGCCGACCGCGAACTGGCCGAGCATGAACATGAACACCCAGGGCAGCCAGGCAAAGATCATCGCCTGCGTCGGGTCGGTCGGCGCCGGGTTGAGCTTCTGCTGCAGCCACATCGTCACACCCATCAGGATCGGGAAGACGCCGATCGAGAGGATCGTGAGGAAGGCCGGGATCTCCCAGGGGAAGAGGCCGAAGAGCGTCATCCAGGAGGACGGATCCGGTGCCGAGAGATCGTCGATCCAGCCGACGAACGGCGCGTGGCGCATCTCGATCGTGACGAACAGAACCTTGTAGAGCGAGAAGAAGATCGGGATCTGCAACAGGATCGG
>CAYORO010000059.1:0-15900 GCA_964406355.1 uncultured Limibaculum sp. | reverse complement strand
CGCTGTCGAGCGCCGAGGTCGCCTCGTCGAGCACCAGGATCGGCGCGTTCTTGAGGATCACCCGGGCAAGCGCGATGCGCTGGCGCTGCCCGCCCGAGAGCTTGACGCCCCGCTCGCCGTCCTGCGCGTCATAGCCCCGCCGGCCCTTCGGATCGCGCAGGGCCATGATGAAGTCATGCGCCTCGGCGCGCTCGGCCGCCTCGATCATCTCGGCCTCGGTGGCGCCGGGGCGGCCATAGAGGATGTTGGCCCGGATCGAGCGATGCAGCAGCGAGCTGTCCTGGGTCACCATGCCGATCGCGGCGCGCAGGCTGTCCTGGGTCACCCCCGCGATGTCCTGCCCATCGATCAGGATGCGGCCGCCCTCGGGGTCGCGGAACCGCAACAGGAGGTTCACCAGCGAGGATTTCCCCGCGCCGGAGCGCCCGACGAGGCCCACGCGCTCGCCGCCCGCGATGTCGAGCGTCACGTTGGAAAGCCCGCCCATGCGTTTGCCGTAGTGGTGGCTCAGCCCCTCGAACCGGATCGCGGCATCGGTGACCTCGAGCCGCCCGGCATCCGGCCGGTCGGTCACCGAATGGTCGACCGCGATCGAGCGGAGCCCCTCGCGGATCACGCCGAAATGCTCGAAGAGCCGGATCGTCACCCACATGATCCAGCCGCTCATGCCGTTCAGCCGGATCGTCAGCGCCGAGGCCGCGGCGACATGGCCGATCGTGACCCCGCCCGACTGCCAGAGCCAGACCGCAGGCGCGAGGACGCCGATGATCAGGAGCCCGTTGATCGCGGTGAGGCCCAGCGAGAGCTCGGTCATCAGCCGCAGGAAGCGCTGGAAGCGCAACCGCAGCCGGCGCATCGCGCTCAGCACATAGGCCTCCTCGCGCCCGTCCTGTGCGAAGAGCTTGACCGTCTCGATATTGGCATAGGCGTCGACCACGCGCCCGGTCACCATCGAGCGGGCGTCGGACCACTTCTCCGAGGCGGTGGCCACCCGGACCGCGATTCGCCGCACATAGAGCGCGTAGATCGCCAGCCAGACCAGCAGCGGCAGGGCGAGGCGCGGATCGATCTGCGCGAGCAGCACCAGGGCGGCGAGCGAGTAGGTGACTGCGTACCAGATCGCCTCGAAGGCCATGTAGGTCGAGTCCTCGACCGCCGGGCCCATCTGCATCACCCGGTTGGAGAGCCGGCCCGCGAAGTCGGACTGGAAGAAGCCCACCGACTGGCCGAGCATGTGCCGATGCGCGCGCCAGCGGACCTGCTCCTGCATGTTGCCGGCGAGCGTCTGCTCGAGGAACAGGTGGTTCAGCCCGATCGCGAGCGGCCGGGCGAAGAGGATCAGGGTGGCGACCAGCAGCACCTCGGTCCCGTGCGTCGCCCAGAACGCCTCGGGCCCGGCGCGCTCCATCAGGTCGATCAGGCGGCCGGCATAGAAGATCAGCCCGGTCTCGATCACGGCGGCGGCGAGCCCGGTGCCGGCGACCCAGGGGATCCAACGGCGCATCGAGGCGAGCTGGGTGCGGTAATAGGCCCAGAGCCCGCGCGGCGGGGTGCCGGCCGGGTGGTCTGCAAACGGATCGACGAGGTTCTCGAACAAACGGAACATTTGGCCATCCACTGAGGCTCTGGGGAGACGGGATCTGGGCGTGCGGGAGCCGGACGGTGTCCATGGCTCGGCCTCGGCGCTGGGGGCGGCACCGCGGCGGAGACGGACCTGACCGGACAGATCGTGGTTTTGCTGCTGAGGCGTGGTGTACAGTAAAGCTCTCACCAGCGCCACAGCATTTCGCCATTGGGCCGGATCACCGCCCTCGGGACCGGCAACCGTGGCCCGGCGGCCACGCTCGATCTGGTCGGCGCGGGACGCGATCGTTAAAGCTTGAGCTTTCCGGACAACGCCTTGTCTGAGATACTCGCGCCGACGTCGATGTCATGGAGAGATCGAGATGTCCCCCAATATCCCTGTTCGATGGCCCGCCGGGCTCTGGGCGTGGCTTTTCGCTGCGTATGTCATGGTCATGGCCTCGGCGATCGCTGGCCACGCGGTTGCCCAGACCACGCCCTTGCCGACCCCCGACGCCACAGGTGCCGAGGCCGCCTCGGAGGCTGACAGCGAGGCCGATCCCGTGGCCGAGGCCGAAGAGGAGGCCGAGCGCGAGGAGGCCCGCGAGGCCGTCTCGGAGGAGACCGCCGAGCAGGCCGCCGGCGCGGCCGAGGAGCTCGAGCAGGCGGTCGAGGAGGCCGCCGCTGCGGAGGCCGTGGCCTCGGGCGTCGTCGGCGAGGGAGCCGAAGCCGAGGCTGCCGCGGCCGAGGCGGCGGATGCGGTGGTCGAGGCGGTGGTCAACGACGCGGCGAGGGACGAGGAAACCGGGCTTCCGATCGAGGTGCTCGACCCGGCACTTCCCACCGAAGAGCTGGAGCTTCGCCTCGTTCCGCTCACCCAGGAGGAGCTCGGCAGTCTCTCGACCGTCTGGCTCGAGATCGTTCGCCAGAAGACCGAGGAGGTCATGGCCGCCCAGGTCGCGATCTTCCGCACCGAGGGCACCGTCGAAGATGCGGCGCGCGAGAAGCTGACCGAGCTGGTGAACATCCGGAAGGACCTGTTCGACAAGTTCTCCAAGGTCGTCACGGCATGGGAGAAGAAGGGCGGCGACGAGGCGATGATCGCCGAACTCCGCGCCTATCGCGCCTCGATCATCGTGGAGGAGACGCGCACGGCCGATTTCCAGACCCTCGTGGCCCAGGCGCTCGCCTGGCTGACGGATCGCGACGGGGGCGTGCAGCTTGCGATTGATATCGCCGTCATCGTCGCCTCGCTCGTCGCGCTCATCCTTGCGGCGCGGATCCTGCGGCGGCTGGTGCGGCGCTGGATCGGCCATGTGCCGCATCTCTCGAAGCTGCTGCAGGCCTTCATCGTCGGGGTGGTCTACTGGATCGTGCTCGCCTTCGGCCTGATGGTGGTGCTGTCGGGCCTCGGGATCGACATCTCGCCCGTCTTCGCGCTGATCGGTGGTGCGTCCTTCATTCTCGCCTTCGCCTTCCAGGACACGCTCGGCAACCTGGCGAGCGGGTTGATGATCATGATCAACCGGCCGTTCGACGAGGGCGACTATGTCGATGTCGGCGGCGTCGCCGGCACCGTGCGCGCGGTCAACATCGTCTCGACCACGGTGGTGACGCCCGACAACCAGGTGATCGTGATCCCCAACAAGAATGTCTGGGGCAACGTGATCACCAACGTCACCGCGAGCGCGACGCGGCGCGTCGATCTGATCTTCGGCATCAGCTACGAGGACGACATCCGCCACGCCATCCAGGTGATGGACGAGACCGTGAAGGCGCATCCGCTGGTGCTCGCCGAGCCCGCGCCGATGATCCGGGTGCACGAGCTCGCCGACAGCTCGGTCAACTTCATCTGCCGGCCCTGGACGCGCACCTCGGACTACTGGACGCTCTACTGGGACCTCATGCAGCAGATGAAGGAGCGCTTCGACGCCGAGGGCATCTCGATCCCCTATCCCCAGCAGGACGTGCATATGCACCAGGTCGCGGCCAAGCCCGAGAAGGTGGTCGAGCGCCGGCCCGAGCCTGTCGAGCCCGAACCCGCCAAACCCGAGCCCGCGCGCGAGCCGGCCTTGGCGGGCGCAGACCCCAAGACCGATGCCACGGGCTATGGGCGCCATGATGAGGGGCATGGCAGCGATCAGGACGGCGACGGCGAGCGCTGATCCGTCGCGCGGGGCGCCGGGCCTACGGGCCGTTCGCCCCGCGCCTACGCTTCGGCGCGACCGAAGCCGCCAGTGGCGAACCGGCTTCGGCTCAGGCCTTGCGGCGCGTGAGGCCGGCCCAGGCGCGCAGATCGACCACCACCTTGATGACCGCGAGGATGGCGAGGGCACACAGCACGGCCTTCGAGACTATCTCCATCGTGCCCTCGATCAGCAGCGCATGCACCGCAGTTCCCGCCACCGTCACCACCACGAGGCCAGTGTGGGCGAGGCGCCAGACCACCGGCCTCAGGCGGAGCCGCCGCCTGAGCGCGGCGAGCAGCCCGGCTGCGAACACCGCCCACATGGCCACCACGCCCCAGACGGAGAAGGGCGTCGGCGAGCGGAAGAGCAGCACGTCGACGACATCGGGCGGGCTGGTGATCCAGAGCCCGCCGACATGGACCACCACCGCCCCGACAAGCGCCGCCCCGATCCAGGTATGCAGCCGCCGTCCGCCCCGCATCGAGAGGCCCGGCAGATATCCCCCGGCGAGCAGCGGCTGGACCAGCAACAGGCCCAGCCCGACGACACCTGCAAACCCCGCGGCGATGTAGATCGGCTCGCGCCAGGCGAGCAGCGGGCTTGTCGCCGCGAGCACGACCGGCACCGCAAGGACAGCCGCGAGCGCCGCCCAGAGCAGGATCGCGCGGGCCGGAGGCATTTTGCTCAGGCCGGGCGCAGCACGAAATGCGTGCTGAGGCTCGTATCGCGGGCGCTCGGCATCACGGGGCGCAAAAACACGGTCTCGAAGCCGTTGTCGTCGAACTCGGCGTCATAGGCGAGGTGGCCGTGCGGCTGGCCGAAGGCCGGCACGATCTGCGGCATCTCCATGCGGAAGACACCGTCGGCATCGGTCAGCGTGGCCCCGTGGCTCTCAGGATCGCGCTCATGGCCCTCGGTGGTGTGCGCCCAGATCTGGATCCGGATCCCCTGGAGCGGCGCGCCGTCGCCCGCGCGCCGCACGGTCCCGGACATCCAGAAGCCGCCGCCGCCGATGCGCTCCATCAGCGGCGCGCCGGGGCGGTAATTGTTGGCGCCGCCGCGCATGGTGGGCGTGGGCGCAAGGCCCTCGGCGCGCGCCGGCACCAGGAGGCCCGAGGCGCCGGTGGTCAGCACGGCGCCGGCGGTTGCGGCGCCGCCGAGGAGGAGGGCGCGGCGGGTCTGCGAAGCGTGGGTCATGTCGGTCTCTCCTGAGCTGCCGGGTGAGCGGATCCGGGATCGCCCACCGCCGGGGCGGCCCCTGAGTGCCGCCTCAACCGTCATCTCGGAAAATAGCACCGACGCGGCCAGAATAAACCGGGGCCACGGGCTCGTGACCGCCTTTTTCCCTGACACCGCAATGTCATGGCTCGGTCACAGGCCGGCAAGACCGCGCCGGGCGGGCGGCCGCTCCCGCTCCCGTGAGCGGCTGTGCGGGTCGAACTCCGCCCCGCCGGCCGTCAGAACACCATCGCGACGATCGCGCAGGTGATCAGCGCGTTGAGGATCATGCCGATGGTCGAGAAGGCCCCGGCGGTCTCCGAGATCTGGAACGCGCGCGCGGTGCCGATGCCATGCGCGGCGATCCCGAGCGCGATCCCCTGGGCGCGCTCGTCCCGGATGCCCGCCAGGGCGAAGAGCGGCGGGGCGATCGCCACGGCGGTCAACGAGGTGAGGATCACCACGGTCGCCGCGATCCCGGGGATGCCCCCGATACGCTCGGCGATGCCGATGGCGACCCCCGCCGTGACCGATTTGGGCAGCAGCGTCTTGGTCAGCTCCTCCGGGGCACCGGAGGCGACGGCGCCGATCGTCGCGGTCACGATGGCGACGATGCAGCCGACATGGAGCACCGTCGCAATCGCGAGCGCGGCGCATTTGATCCGCGGCAGTTGCCGGAACAGCGGGATCGCGAGCATCACCACCATCGGCCCGAGCAGCCAGTGAAGCGGCATCACCGCGGTGAAATAGTCGTCATACGGGATATCGGTCAGGAGCAGCGACGCGCCGACCAGAGCCACCGCCAGCAGCACCGGATGCATCCACGAGATCCCGCCAGAGAGCCGCTGCAGCCGGCTGCCGACGAGGAATGCCGAGACCGTGCCGACCACCGCCATGGCCGGCATCAGCAGGGTGAGCGTCGGCGCGGTCATGCCCGCTGCCCCGCGGGTGCGGCCTCGCTCCGCCGATCGATGGTGCGGAGGGTCCGCTGTGCGAGCACTCCGCAGACCACGAGCGTCACCGCTGTGCCGAGGACGACCGCGGAGAGGATGGCGATCCAGCCCTCCACCAGCAGCCCGATCGCGACGATGACCCCGACGCCGGATGGCACGAAGAGCAGCGGCATCCAGGGGATTGAGTAGTCGACGATCCCTTCGAGCTCGGCATTCGGGCCGCCAGTGACAATCAGGAACGAAAAGAGGAGACACAGCCCGACAGCTGGGCCCGGGATCGGGATGCTTGACTGTGCAACAAACCAGTCACCCAGAAAACTTGCGCTCAAAACAAGCGCCATGGAAATCAAGTAGCCAAATATCGTTCGTATATTTGATCGCTTGCGGGGCTCATCGGGTGTAACAGATCGCTTCTTCTCGGGCCGAGGTTTTTCAGGTTTTGGTGCGTGTTCGGCGTGGATGGCGTCACTCGTCACTCTTTGCCGATAACGCTCCAGGTATAGCTTTTCTTCTGAAGTTGCCGTCCAGACCATGGATCACCCACCACTAAGCTCGTCTTATTCCCACACCTCCTTCAGGTCTCAACCAAATATGGCAATTGCGTGGTGGTCTTGAGATCAAAATCAGGGCTTGCGACCCCGTAGATGATGGGGGCAGTGCTCGCCGGTCTCGAGCACATGGATCATGCTGCGCCAGGTGGTGAGCTGGCCCTCCAGATCGCCGTCGGGGAGGAGCGCCTCGAATTCCGGTCGCTCCGGCCCCTCGAGGCGCGCGAGCTCGGCCTTGGCCTGTTCGCGATACCAGGGATTGCGGTTGACGAGCCGGATCTCGGTGAACCCGGCCTCCTCGAGCGCCGCGCGGTAGCGCGCCGGCGAGGCCATCTGGAAGTCGAGATCCTCGGCCGCGATATAGGCGGCCATCTCGGAAGTCGGTGCGCCGTCATGGCTGATCAGCCAGTCCGACGCCGCAAACCAGCCGCCCGGCCGCAGGACCCGGAGGATGTCCCGCGCCAGCGCGTGCTTGTCGGCGATGTGGACGATCGAGTCCTTCGAGAAGACGTAATCGACCGATCCGTCCTCGAGCGGCATCGCCCCGGGGACGACGCGCCGGATCTCCACGCGGTCGGCGAGGCCGGCCGCCTCGGCCTTGGCGCGCGCGGTCGCGCAGACCGTCTCCTCGACATCGAGCCCGATCACCTGCGCCGCGCCGTAGTCTCGCGCCAGCAAGATCGTGATCCCGCCCGCGCCGCAGCCGATATCGACGACCGTTGCGCCCGCGAGGTCGAGCCCTTCCAGCACCCGCGCGACTTCCTCGGCGCCGCCCGGCGACAGGTATCCCGCGCCCCAGAGCTTCTCGAGAAAGGCAACATGGCCGCCGTCATAGAGTTCGCCGCTGTCATCGCCCATGCTGGGTCCTCCCTGTCGGTCACGCCCGATCTCACGCGGGCGACGGATCGGGCGCAATGTCTTTCATCGCGGTCTTCACGTCGGGTCCGTGTCGGGCGCATGGGGCGGGTCGGCCGCCGCCGGATCCTCGGCATCGGTCCGGCAGCAGATCCGGAAGCGCTCGAGTGTCGCGGCGTCGATCAGGCCGCCCTGGTAGAGATGCATCGCCGCCGCATAGCGCGTAAGCCCCGAGCCCGGCGCCCCGAGCGGCGCACGCAGATCCGCCCAGGCCTCGGCATCCGTGACCGCGTTGGCGGCGATTGCCTTCACCGGGCGATCCCTCCATAGCGGGACCCTACCGGCATTCCGGAGGCGTGATGGCATCGGCAGGCGCAGCGGCGGGCGGACGGCGGCGGCGCGAGTCGAAAGAGGCGCGGCGCGAGCAGCTGATGGACGCGACCCTCGAGGTTCTGGCGCGCCGGGGCCTCGCGCAGATGACGCTGGCCGATGTCGCCGCGGCCGCCGGCCTTTCCCGCGGGATCGTCAACTTCCATTTCGAGAGCAAGGAGCGGCTGCTGCTCGCGACGCTGACGCGCCTCTCGGAGGAGTATGACGCGGCCTGGCGCGAGGGGCTGGCGGCTGCGGGTCCGGCGCCGGCCGAGCGGCTGCGCGCGTTGCTCTGCGCGGATTTCTCCGAGGCGGTCTGCGCGCCCGAGAAGCTGGCCGCGTGGTTCGCCTTCTTCGCGGAATCCGGTGCGCGGCCGGACTACCGTGATCTCTGCTGGGCGCGCGACGATGCGCTGCTCGAAGCGTTTGCCACGCTCTGCGCCGCGCTCGAGGCGGAAGGGGACTACGGCCATGACGCGCGCCGGACGGCGACGGCGATCTACGCGATGGAGGAGGGGCTCTGGCTGAGGCTGATGCTCGGCAATGCCGATGTGTCGCGCGCCTCGGCGCTCGATATCGCGCTCGGCATGCTGGGCACGCTCTTCCCGCGGCATTTCACGCCCGAGGGTGCGCTGCGCCACCAGCGCCCGCACGCGCTCAACCCGCCCGCATCGCCGCATTGAGGCGCGCGACTGCGTCCTCGGCCGGGCAGTCTTCGAGCGTCATGACCGGCAGCACGGCGCGCAAATGGTCGTGATGGCTTCGCAGGCCGTATTCGAGATCGGAGAGGATGAAGCCCTCGAAGGCGGGCGAGGCCATCGCCTCGTTGGACCAGATCGTCAGCTGGATGTCCTCGGCGACCGTCTCCCGGTCGATCCGCATGGCGAGGTAGCGCGCCGCCCGCTCTCGCCGCGTCTCGTCCGGGTGGCGATAGACCGCGCCGCGCAACAGCGTCTGGTGGGTCGAGAGCGGGAACTCCTGATAGAACTGCACGCTTTCGGGCGTCGCGGCGATCACCGCATTGGGGAAGAGACCCCAATAGGGCCAGGCCCGGTGCAGCGCCTCGGGCAGATGCGGGCGCGGGGCCGAGAAGCGCGCATAGCGGCGCACGCTCCAGCGCCGCCGCCCCTCGCGGGCGAACCGCCCGATCGTGCGGCTCACGCCGTCGACGAAGGGCTCGTCCTTATAGTCGTGACCATAGAGGTCCTGCAGCGCCGGATGGGCCATCGCGACGTGATAGCCCTCGTTGTCGACATCGCGCACCGACTTCCAGTTGACCGGCGAGGTGTCGGTCCAGATCTCCGGTTCCGCCGGCACCATCTCGGCCATGCGGTAGGGTGCCATCTCGGCGGCGACGGGCGCCATCAGCTCGGCAATGCTCGGCTGCGGTCCGGGGGCGAAGCGGACGAAGACGAAGCCGTTCCAGATCTCGGTGTCGAGCGGCAGCAGCCCATGCTCGTTTCGGTCGAGATCCGGAAAGGTCTCGGGCCGGGCCGCGCCCCGGAGCGTGCCGTCGAGATTGTAGACCCAGCCATG
Organism: uncultured Limibaculum sp.; assembly: GCA_964406355.1. GTDB lineage: Bacteria > Pseudomonadota > Alphaproteobacteria > Rhodobacterales > Rhodobacteraceae > Thermohalobaculum. The sequence goes on along the minus strand of CAYORO010000059.1, from coordinate 6,669 downwards.
GAACGGGCAGACGAGCGCGCCCCGGCACTGTCCCCGCTCCTCTGCGACGACGCGCGAGCCGCGATGGCGGCAGATGTTGTGAAAGCCGCGCACCACGCCGTCGCGGCCACGCAGGATCAGCGCGCGCTCGCCCACCGCGTCGAAGGCGAGGTAGGCGCCGGGCTCGGGCAGGTCGGCGACATGCCCCGCGATCTGCCAGTGGGTGCGGAAGAGCGCGGCCCTCTCCAGCTCGGTCAGCGCGTCGCTGTGATAGGTCCAGGCGGGCAGGCCGCGGCGGTCCCAGCCCGCCGGCACAGCGATGTCGCGCGCGGCTGCGTCGTCGGCCATGGCGTGCCCTGTCTTCCTCTTGTTGAACGCAGGTTCAATAATAGCGGCGCCGACGGCGATTCGATAGCGCCGTCCCGCGACCGGCCAACAAGGAGACAGCGATGAGCCCGGAAGGACTGCCGGAGATCCCGACCCAGGGACGCTCGGAGACGGCCGAGGCCGACCGGCGCCACCATCTGCACCCCTGGGAGGGGATGGCGGACTGGCGCAAGGCCGAGCGGCAGGTGATCGTCCGCGGCGAGGGCATCCACCTGATCGACGAGCAGGGCCGGCGGCTGATCGACGGGCCGGGGGGGATGTGGTGCGTCAATGTGGGCTATGGCCGGCGTGAGATCGCCGAGGCGATGGCCGAGCAGGCGATGCGGCTGCCTTATGCCTCGCCCTGGGCGATGGCGCATGCCCCAGGGGCACTGCTGGCCGAGCGGCTGGCACGCCTCGCACCCGGCGCACTCAACAGCGTGCAGTTCACCACCGGCGGCTCAACGGCCGTCGACACCGCGCTCCGCACCATGCACTTCCTCAACAACCGCCTCGGCCGGCCGGAGAAGAAGGTCGTGATCGCGCGCGAGAAGGGCTATCACGGCTCGACCTATCTCTCGGCCAGCGTGACCGGCAAGGAGCGCGACCGCAGCCATTTCGACCGGGCCGATGCGCTCGTTCACATGCTACCGGACGTCAACCCGTTTGTCCGGCCCGAGGGGATGAGCGTCTCCGAATGGTGCGATGCCAAGGTGGCCGATCTCGAGCGCGCGATCGCCGAGATCGGGCCGGAGCGCGTCGGCGCCTTCATCGCCGAGCCGATCCTCTGCTCCGGCGGCGTGGTGATCCCACCCGAGGGCTATCACGCGCGCACGCTCGAGGTCTGCCGCCGGCACGAAATCCTCTACATCTCCGATGAGGTGGTGACCGCCTTCGGCCGGCTCGGACACTGGTTCGCGTCGCAGGAGGTGTTCGGCATCGAGCCTGATTTCATCTGCTGCGCCAAGGGGCTGACCTCAGGCTACCAGCCGCTCGGCGCCTGCATCATCTCCGACCGGGTGCTCGACCGGATGAGCGGCGCCGACCACGACGTGCTGTTCCTCAACGGCTACACCTATTCGGCGCATCCGGTCGCCTGCGCCGCCGCGCTCGCCAATATGGACATCATCGAGCGCGAGGACCTGCTCGGCCATGTGCGCCGGGTCTCGCCCCGGTTCCAGGCGCGGCTGCGGGCGCTCGGCGCCTCGCCGATCATCGGCGACGTGCGGGGCATGGGGCTGCTCGGCTGCCTCGAGGGGCTGACCGAGGCGGGGCGCGCCACGCCGCTCGGCGTCCAGCGCGACCTCGGCGCGCGGCTCGACACGGCCTGCGAGGCGCGCGGGCTCATCGTGCGCCCGCTGATCAACATGTGCGTCTTCTCGCCGCCGCTGATCATCACCGAGCCCGAGATCGACGCGATGTTCGACATCATCGAGGACGCTGTCGGGGAAGTCGCCGCGGATATCGCCGCCGAGGGGTGAGCGCGATGTTTCACATGCACAGCCATTTCGACCTTCGCCCCGGCATCACGGCAGACGCGTTCGCCACGGCGTGGTCGGAGCTGGTGGCCGACCTGATCGCCCACGACATGATCGTGACGGCGAGCGGCCTGGCGGAGCGGCGGTCCGACACCGGGCTCGACACCGACGAGGCGCGCAGCTTGCGCTACTTCACGGTGATCAGCTTTCGCGACCGGGCGCAGTCCGAGGCGGCCTGGGACCACATCGCCCCGCGCGCGGGACCCACGGCCCGGGAGCACAACCGGGTGATCGGCATGTCGACCAACGCGGTCTTCACCTGTTGGGAGGATCTGGCGCCGGTCGCTCAGGGCGCGTAGCGGGCCTCCAGGATCCGGGTGCCCGGCGCATGGCGGCGCGGCAGGGCGGTGCCGGCACGGACATAGCCGGTCTGGCCGAGCTCGAAGGTCGTCTCCACCCCCGCGCTCGTCAGCGTGACGCGGCCCTCCAGCACATGGAAGAGCTCATGCGCGGTCACCGGGGCTTCGCTCGTGGCCCCGCCGGCATGGCTGCGGACAGCGACGGACATCTTCCCGGTCGCGTTCTCGAAGACGGTGTCGGTGCGACTCACCAGGCCGTCCGTTGCGGCGCCGGCGAGCGCGGGTTTGGTGATGCGCTCGAGCGACGGATTGGCCGCGCCTTCGGGCACCGGATCGTCGACGATCATGAAGACCTTTCGCACATAGCCCGGCTGCGACCACTGGCACCGGAATCCTTTCGGGATGACGAAGGCCTCGCCCGCATCGACCCTCACCTCCCCGCCATCGGGCAGCTTCATCACCACCGTGCCCTCGAGCAGGAGCATGAACTCGTCGACACCGTAGGCCCCGGCCGTGTCGACGAAGGCCGTGCAGTCCCACACCCCGGCGAGATAGCCGGTCGCCGCGGTCTCGTCGGCCAGCCAGCCGCGCTGGACCGGCGTGCCGGAGACGAGCGAATCGGGGTCCATCGCCTCCCACTCCGTCAGTCCGGTCCCCGCGCTGTCGGAATGGGGAACCCGAACGATGCCTGCGGCTTCGGTCATGACCTGCCTCCTCACTGCTCAAACATGCGGCATTCGCCGGATTTCCGCGCACCCGATGCACGCGGCGTGCAGGATCTGCGCATCTGATGCGACACTTCGTCCTTGACCCACCGCCGATGTCAATGCCTGATTGACTGAATGGCCATTCAGTCGCGCGCCGCCGGGCCGGGCTGAACGGACGACAACAAAGCGATGACGACGACAGGGTGCATCACAGCAGCGGAGGAGAATCCGAAAATGGATGTCGTGGATCAGATCAATGCCGTGCGCACGGGCGGGCTGAGCCGCCGTGCCTTCAATCGCTCGCTCTTCGGGCTCGGGGTCGCGATGGTGACCGTGCCGGTGCAGACGCGCCTGGCGCGTGCCGCGGCCGAGGACCAGGCGACCTTCTTCACCTGGGGCGGCTACGACATCCCGGAACTCTTCGGCCCGTATGAGGCGAAGAACGGGGTGCTGCCCAACTTCAGCACCTTCGGCGGCTCGGAGGAGGCGCTGACCAAGATGCGCGCGGGCTTCGTCGTCGACATCTCGCATCCCTGCAACCAGGGCGTGCCGCGCTGGATCGAGTCGGGCCTCTTCCAGCCGCTCGACACCTCGCGGCTGTCCAACTGGGCGGATGTGATGCCGGAGCTCGTCAACCTCCCGGGCAATGTCGTCGACGGCAAGCCCTATATGGCGCCCTTCGACTGGGGGCAGACCTCGATCACCTACCGTACCGATATCTACGATCTCGAAGGTGCGGAAGAATCCTGGGACATGCTCTGGAACCCGAAATACTCGGGCCGCTATGCCGTCTTCGCCTCAGGGGGCGATGCGTGGTGGTGCGGCGCGATCAAGGCCGGTGTCCCGTTCGACCAGATCCACACCGACGAGGCCTTCGAGAAGATCGCCGCCGCGATGCGCGAGCAGCGCCCGTATATCCGCAAGTACACGGACGACACGACATCGATCGAGCAGGCGCTGGCCGCGGGCGAGCTCGCCGCGGCGATGAGCTGGAACGAGACCGCGGTGAGCCTCCAGGCCGAGGGCGTGCCGGTGAAGTTCGCCAAGGTGAAGGAGGGCGCCCTCACCTGGGTCTGCGGCCCGATGATCCACAAGAACGCGCCGAACCTCGACCGCGCCTATGACGCGATCGACTCGCTGCTGAGCGTCGAGGCCGGCAAGTTCATGATCGGCGACTATGGCTATGGCCACTCCAACAAGAAATCCTTCGACGAGTTCACCGACGAGCGGTTGACGGAGCTGGGCCTCAGCAAAGATCCCTTCGAGATCCTGTCGGCCGGGCATTTCCAGATCCCGCAGACGCAGGAGTGGGAGAGCCGCATGAACGCGCTCTACGAGCAGGTGAAGGCCGGCTTCTGAGCCGCCGCGCTGCCCGCCGGGGCGGCCCGCGCCGCCCCGCCCTCAACGGCTCGAAGGGAGCATGCCTATGACCGACGCCGCCGCCCCGGCGCCTTCAGCGCAGGCGCGAGAATACGCCGCGCTGGAGATCCCGCGCCCCGGCCGCCTCTCCAGCCTCCTCCAGCGCTATGAGGTGCTGCGCGGATATGTGCTCGTCTCGCCCGCGCTGCTCGTGATGATCGCGGGGCTCGCGCTGCCCTTCGCCGTGCTCGTGGTGATGAGCTTCTGGCGCGCTGCGGGGTTCGAGTTCGACACCGCGATGACGCTGGTCAATTACGAGGCGATCGCGACGCAGCCGATCTATGGCGCGTTGCTCGAGCGCTCGCTGTTGATCTCGGCAGCGGCGACGCTGATCACGGTCGTCTTGTGCTATCCGATGGCCTACTACGTCGCCTTCCATGTGGAGCGGCACAAGACGCTGTGGCTGATCCTGATGACGCTGCCGTTTTGGACGAGCTATCTGCTGCGCGTCTTCGCCTGGAAGATCGTGCTCGGCTATAACGGCATGATCAATGCGAGCCTCACGGGCATCGGGCTGATCGACGCGCCGCTCGAGTTCCTGCTCTACAGCCAGACCGCGGTGGTGATCACGCTGACGCATGCCTGGGCGGCGTTTGCCATCCTGCCGATCTATGTGAGCCTCGAGAAGATCGACCGGAGCCTTCTCGAGGCGGCGACCGATCTCGGCGACGGGCCCTGGACGCGGTTCTTCCGGGTCACCCTGCCGCTCTCGATGCCGGGCGTGATCGCGGCGTCGCTGCTGATCTTCATCCCGACGGTCGGCGACTATGTGACCCCGGCGCTCCTTGGCGGGCCCGACGGGCTGATGATCGGCAACCTGATCCAGCTCCAGTTCGGCGCGGCCAACAACTGGCCGATGGGCGCGGCGCTCGCCATCGTGATGATGCTGTCGGTGACCGCGATCTTCGTGGTGGCCAAGCTCATGAGCCGCGTCGCCTTCGGAGCACGGGCATGAGTGCCGCGGCGGTCGGTGGGCGGGCCCACCCGGCGCTGCGGGCGTATGCCTGGATCTTCGTCGCCGTCCTCTATGCGCCGCTGCTGCTGCTCCCGCTCTTCTCGTTCAACGCGTCCACCTATATCGCGTTCCCGCTCACGGGCTTCACGACCGAGTGGTACGGCGAGCTCTGGGGCGTGGCGCCGATGTGGGCGGCGCTCTGGAACAGCGTGCTGCTGGGCCTTGTCGTCGCGGTGATCTCAACCGCGTTGGGGGTCTTCGCAGCAAAGGCCTTCACCCGGTACCGGATGCCGGGGCGGGGAGCGATGTTCGGGTTTATGATGCTGCCGCTGGTGGTGCCGGGGATCATCTTCGGGGTGGCGCTCCTGATCCTCCTCAACCGGGCCGGCGTCCCGCTCTCGCTCTTCACCGTCGGGCTCGGGCATGTGCTGATCTGCACGCCCTTTGCGGTCGCGACGCTCGTCCCCCGCTTCGAGGGGTTCGATGCCTCGATCGAGGAGGCCTCGGCCGATCTTGGCGAGAACGGCTGGTGGACCTTCTGGCGCGTGACCTTTCCGATGATCTTCCCCGGGATCCTCGCCAGCCTGATGCTGACCTTCACCATCTCGTTCGACGAGTTCATCATGGCGTTCTTCCTGACCGGCACCGAGCCGACGCTGCCGGTCTATATCTGGAACCAGCTCCGCTTCCCCGAGAAACTGCCGAGCGTGCTCGCGCTCTCCAGCATCATCATCGCCATCTCCTTCGTGCTGGTCTTCGTGAGCCTCTGGCTCGCGCGGCCGGGCGCGGGCGGGCTCAACCGGGAGGACGACGCATGACCGCCGAGCCCTGCATCGCCATCCGCAATGTCTCGAAACGCTTCGGCAGCGTGCGCGCCGTCGACGGGGTCGATGCCGAGATCGGGCATGGCGAGTTCTTCTCGCTGCTCGGCGCGTCGGGCTGTGGCAAGACCACGCTTCTGCGCATGCTGGCGGGCTTTGAGGGTCTGACCGAGGGGGAGATCTTCATCGACGGCCAGTCGATGGCGGATGTGCCGCCGCATCACCGCCCGGTCAACATGGTGTTCCAGAGCTACGCGATCTTCCCGCATCTGAACGTGCGGGACAACATCGCCTATGGCCTGCGCAAGCGGCGCCTGCCGAAGCCCGAGCGCGACCGGATGGTCGACGAGATGCTCGAGCTGATCAAGCTGCCGGGCTATGGCAACCGCCGCGCCAACCAGCTCTCGGGCGGGCAGCGCCAGCGCGTGGCGCTCGCGCGCGCGCTGATCCTGCGGCCCAAGGTGCTGCTGCTCGACGAGCCGCTCGGCGCGCTCGACAAGCAGCTCCGCGAACACATGCAGTTCGAACTGCGCGCCCTCCAGCGCACCGTCGGCATCACCTTTGTGTTCGTGACGCACGACCAGG
>CAYORO010000058.1:0-15967 GCA_964406355.1 uncultured Limibaculum sp. | reverse complement strand
CGCGCTCAAGGAGGTCGGCATCTCGATGGAGCGCGTGCCGTCGAACCGCGGCTATCTCGGCGATCTCTACAGCCAGCTTGCCCGGCGCTACGAGAAGGCGGCCGATTTCGACGGCGCGGGCTCGGTCACGATCCTCGCGGTCACCACCATGCCGGGCAACGACGTGACCCACCCGGTGCCGGATAACACCGGCTACATCACCGAGGGCCAGATCTACCTCAACGGCGGGGTGATCGACCCCTTCGGCTCGCTCTCGCGGCTCAAGCAGCACGTGATCGGCAAGGAGACGCGCGAGGACCACGGCGCGGTGATGAACACCATGATCCGCCTCTACTCCGAGGCGCGCGACGCCGAGCAGAAGCTGGCGATGGCCTTCGAGCTCTCGGATTATGACGAGCAGCTCCTGCGCTTCGGCACGCTCTTCCGCGAACGGTTCATGGATATCGAGATCGCGCTGGCGCTCGATGCCGCGCTCGATCTCGGCTGGCAGACCATGGCCGAATGCTTCCGCGCCGACCAGCTTCTGATGAAGCAGGCGCTGGTCGACAAATACTTCCCCAAGACAGCCGGCGGGTGAGACGATGGCCCGGCTCTCGCTCAACAAGGCGCAACTGGCGCGCGAGAAGCAGAGCCTCGGTGTCTATGGCCGCTTCCTCCCCGCGCTTGATCTCAAGCGCAAGAAGCTGATGGCCGAGCGGGCGGCGGCCGAGACCCGGCTGCGCGAGCTCGACGCCGAGATCGCCCGGCGGATCGAGGAGGTGGGCGCCGAGATCCCGATGCTCGCCGACACCACGATCGGTCTCGACGGGCTGGTGACGATCCGCGAGGTGAAGATCAGCCAGGCCAATGTGGTCGGCCAATCGGTGCCTGTGCTCGAGAGCGTCGAGATCGACATCGCGCCCTATGGCTATCTGGCGCGCCCGCATTGGGTCGACCCCGTGGCGGACCGGCTCCGCAAGGTGATCCGGATGCGGATCGAGCGCCGGCTGCTGGAGCGCGAGATGGCGCTGCTCGACCACGCCATCGTCAAGGTGACGCGCCGGGTGAACCTCTTCGAGAAGGTGCTGATCCCCCAGGCCAGGGAGAACATCCGCCGCATCCAGATCGCCCTCGGCGACCGCGAGCGCGCGGCGGTCGTGACCTCGAAGATCGCGAAGCGCAAGCGCGAGGTTGCGGCATGACGATCGTGCCCATGAAGCGGCTGATGCTCTGCGGCATGGCGCGGGAGAAGGAGGAGGTGCTGGCCGAGCTCCAGGCGCTCGGCTGCCTCCATCTCGTGCCGCTGCGCAAGGCCGCGCCGCTCGATCCGCCGGACCCCGCCTGGCGGCGCCGGGCCGAGGCCGCCTATCGCCACCTCGCGCACGCGCCGCGCTGGCGCCGGCCCTGGTCCTCGCGCCGGCAGATCGACCTCTCGGCGGTGATCGACGCGACGCTGGCCAACAAGGAACGGCTGCGGATCGCCCGGGACCGGCGGGATTTCCTGGTCGAGCGGATCGAGGGGCTCGAGCCGTTCGGCGACTTCCAGCTTCCGCCCGAAGGTGCGCTGCGCGGCCGCAAGCTCTGGTTCTATCGCCTGCCGATCCGGGAGAAGCGCGCGCTCGAGCGGATCGAGCTCCCCTGGCAGGTGATCGGGCGCGAGGGCACCGAGCTCGGCGTCGCGGTGATCGCCAAGGAGGAGCCGCCGGCCGACCTCCTGCCCGTGCCGCGCACCCATACCGGGTCCAAGCCGCTCTCGACCCTCACCGAAGAGCTCCACGGCATCGAGATCGAGATCGAGCAGGCCGAGGACGCGCTCGCCGAGCTCAGCCGCAACCGGCTCGCGCTCGGCATGCAGCTCGCCAGGGCCCAGGACGCCGACGAGCTCCGCGCCGCCGCGACGCTGACGCGGGACGAGGCGCCGGTCTTCGCGCTGATGGCCTGGGCGCCGGCACCCGCTCAAGGACAGATCGAGGCCCTCGCCGAGCGCCGCCAGCTCGCCCTGCAGCTCGACGATCCCGGCCCCGAGGACGAGCCGCCAACCCTGCTGGCCAATCCCGGCCGCCTCGACGGGGTGGGCGCGATCACCACCTTCTACATGACCCCGGGCTATCGGAGCTGGGATCCGAGCCTGATCGTCTTCACCTCCTTCGCGATCTTCTTCGCCATGATCCTGGCCGATGCCGGCTATGCGGCCCTCTTCGGGGTGATCCTCGGGCTCTTCTGGCAGCGCCTCGGGCGCTCGGCCGACGGGATCCGCTTCCGGCGACTGACCGGCCTCGTGGTCGCGGCGGGCGTCGTCTACGGCATCCTCTGCGGCAGCTATTTCGGCGTGGCGCCGCCCGCGGGCACGCTGCTCGGCGATCTCGCCATCATCGACCTCGAGGATTTCGGCGCGATGATGCAGCTCTCGATCGTCATCGGGGTGCTCCATCTCTCGATCGCGCATATCAACGGCATCGTGCTCGGCTGGGGAACCGGCCAGGCGGTGGTCAAGGGCGGCTGGCTGCTGACAACGCTCGCGGGCCTGGCGATCTGGCTCGCGCCCTCGGGGCTCGCCTATGCCGGCGTCGTGGTCGGTCTGCTAATGGTGTTCGTGGGCTCCGGCCTCGACCGGCCGGTCACCACGCCTAAGGACTGGCTCATGCGGCTCCTCGACGGTGCGCTCGGCCTCACGGGCGTGACGAAACTCTTCGGCGACGTGCTCTCCTATATGCGGCTCTTCGCGCTCGGCCTCGCCAGCGCCTCGCTCGCCGGCACCTTCAACCAGCTCGCGGGCCAGCTCGCGGGCGGCCTGCCCGGCGTCGGCGTGCTGCTGGCGATCCTGCTCCTCCTCTTCGGCCACGGGGTCAACATCGCGCTCGGCCTGATGGGCGGGGTGGTCCACGGGCTGCGGCTCAACTTCATCGAGTTTTTCGGCTGGGGGCTCGGCGAAGAGGGCCGCCCCTTCCGAGCCTTTGCGCGACGGGAGAGACCATCATGAACGAGCTTGTGATCGCCCTCGGCTGGGTGGGGATCTTCGGCGCCATGGCGCTCGGGGCGCTTGGCAGCATCATCGGCTGCGCGCTCGCGGGCCAGGCCGCGATCGGCGCGATGCTGGAGACCGACGGGGGCTATGGCCGCTTCGTCGGCATCTCGGCGATGCCCTCGACCAGCGTGATCTACGGGATCGTGGTGATGTTCTCGCTGAACCAGGAGGTGACCGCGACGAATGGCGGGGCGCTCTTCTCGATCGGGTTCCTGGTGGGGGTCGCGCTCCTCTACGGGGGCATGTGGCAGGGGCGGGCCTGCGCCTCCGCGATCATGGCCTCGAAGGACAAGCCCGAGATCTTCGGCCTGTCGCTCGCGCCGGCGGCGATCGTGGAGGGGTTCATGGTGTTCGTGTTCGTCTTCGCGCTCGTGCTCGCCGGCGGCGTGCCGGCCTGAACGGAGGGCGCCATGACCGACACCGCAGCACAGGCGAGCTCCGCCGGGATCGAGGCGCTGATCGACCGGCTCCGCCGCGAGGGCGTCGAGGAGGGCCAGGCGGAGGCCGCGCGCATCATCGACGAGGCGGAGAGCCGGGCGCGCAGCCTGATCGAGACGGCCGAGAGCCGCGCCACCGCCCGGGTCGCGGAGGCCGAGGCCGAGGCCGCCCGGCTCCGGCGCGCCGGCGAGGACGCGCTCCGGATCGCGATGCGCGACGCGCTGCTCGAGCTCAAAGAGGGCCTCTCGGTCCAGTTCGCGCGCCAGGTCGAGGGCATGGTCACCACGGCGATGGGGGACCAGGAGCTGCTCCGGCGGATGATCCTCGAGGTGGCCGGGCGGGCCCGCGAGGAGGCCGGGGTGGATGCCGCCGCCGAGGTCGAGCTGGTGCTCCCGCGCACGCATGTGAGCCTCGACGAGCTCCGCCGCCGGCCCGAGGAGCTGCGCGAGGGGGCGCTCAGCGCCTTCGTCATCGGGGCGGCGGCCGATCTCCTGCGCTCGGGCCTCACCTTCACCCGCGCCGAGGAGGAGGGCGAGGGCATCCGCCTCGTGCTCGCCGAGGAGGGGCTGGTCGTGGATCTGACCGACAAGGCGGTCGCCAGCGTCATCCTGCGCCACCTGCAGCCGCGGTTCCGCGCGCTGCTCGAGAGCGTCGTCTCCTGAGCGGGCCGGGGCAGAGCGACATGCAAGCGGGGCGGGGCGGCATGCAAACGGGGCGCGACGAGTATACCCGGGTGATGGCGAGCCTGCCCTCGCTCGGACCGATCCTCGCGGCGCGCCACCCGCCGATCAACCGCGCGCGGCTGCAATCCCGGATGCGCCAGCTGAACCCGGAGCACCAGGCCGAGATGCAGTGGCTCGGCGATCTCTTGGCCTGGTCGCGACTGCCGCTCGACATCGAGGACCGGGAGATCGTGCGCCGCGCCCGCCGGGTGATCCCGAGCCTCAGCTCGCCGACGCTGGCCCAGCTGGCCCGGGACCGGCTCGAGCTGCGGACCGTCGTCGCAGCGCTGAGGCGCCGGCATGCCGGACAGGAAGGCCCGCCCACGGAGCCCGACTGGGGCTATGGCCGCTTCGTCCTGCGCATCATGGAGAACTGGCGCGATCCGGGCTTTGGCGTCACGCGAAAATTCCCCTTCGTGCTCCGCGCCCGCGCGCTGCTCGAGAAGGGGGATACGAGCGGGGTCGAGCGGATCGTTCTCGAGACCGCCTGGCGGCAGGCCGACCGCCTCGCCACGGGCCATGTCTTCGATTTCGAGGCCGTCGCCCTCTACGTTGCGCGCTGGCTGCTGCTCGAACGCTGGACACGCTATGACGCCCAGGCCGCGAGCGCCCGCTTCGAAGAGCTCGTCGACGACGCGCTGGGGCGCGCCGCCCACCTGACCGACGACCCGCTCGCAGCGAAGGGGGCTCCCGCATGAGCACGGACACCGCGACACCCGACCCGGCCACCAACACGCCGACGGCACGCGTCACCTCGATCCAGGAGGATCTCGTGCGGATCCGCCTGACCGACCCGGAGACGCAGCGGCTGGTGAAGAACGAGGTGGTCTATATCCGCCCCGCCCGCGCGCCCGCGGAGCGGCTGAAGGCCGAGGTGCTGCGGGTGATCGGGGCGGAGGCCGACGCCCAGGTCTATGAGAGCACGGGCGGGATCGGCCTCGGCGACCCGGTGGAGCAGACCGGCCAGCTCCTCTCGATCGAGCTCGGGCCGGGGCTCCTCGGCCAGGTCTATGACGGGCTGCAGAACCCGCTCGAGGTGCTCGCCCAGGACCACGGCACCTTCCTGCCGCGCGGCGTCGCCGCACCGGGGCTCGCGACCTCGGAGAAATGGTCCTTCACCGCGACCGCCCGGATGGGCGCCATGGTCACCGGCGGCGACACGCTCGGGACCGTGCCCGAGGGCCTCGTGACCCACAAGATCCTGGTGCCCTTCGACATCGACGAGCCGGTCGAGGTCAGCTGGATCCGCACCGGCAGCATGACCGTGGACGAGCCGGTCGCGCGCCTCCGCGACGCGGGCGGCAGCGAGCGAACCGTCACACTCCGCCAGGACTGGCCGGTGCGCCTCGCCCTGCCTCGCCGGATGCTGACCCGCCGCGCCTCGATCCGGCAGTATCCGAGCGAGCCGATGATCACCGGGCAGCGGCTGATCGACACCTTCTTCCCGATCGCCAAGGGCGGCACGGCCTGCATCCCGGGCCCCTTCGGCGCCGGCAAGACGGTGCTGCAGAACCTGATCTCGCGCCATGCCGATGTCGACATCGTGGTGGTCGTCGCCTGCGGCGAGCGCGCCGGCGAGGTCGTCGAGACGATCCAGGAGTTCCCGCGCCTCAAGGACCCGCGCACCGGCGGCTCGCTGATGGACCGCACGGTGATCATCTGCAACACCTCCTCGATGCCCGTGGCGGCGCGCGAGGCCTCGATCTTCACCGGGATCACGATCGGCGAGTACTATCGCCAGATGGGGCTCCGGGTACTGCTGATCGCGGACTCGACCTCACGCTGGGCCCAGGCGATGCGCGAGACCAGCGGCCGGCTGGAGGAGATCCCCGGCGAGGAGGGCTTCCCCGCCTATCTCGACAGCGCGGTCAAGGGGATCTACGAGCGCGCGGGCATGATCCAGACGAATGACGGCAGCGTCGGCGCGCTGACGATGATCGGCACGGTCTCGCCCGCCGGCGGCAATTTCGAGGAGCCGGTCACCCAGTCGACCCTGTCTGCGGTGAAATGCTTCCTCGGGCTCTCGGCCGAGCGCGCCTATCGGCGCTTCTATCCCGCGGTCGATCCGCTGATCTCGTGGTCGCGCTACCGGGGCCAGCTCGCGGGCTGGTACGGGGGCGAGCTCGGGCATGACTGGGCGGACCGCGTCACCGAGATGGAGGAGCTGCTGATCCGCCGCAACGACATCGAGAAGATGATCCAGGTGACCGGCGAGGACGGCGTCAGCCTCGACGACTTCGTGGTCTCGCAGGCCGGGCTCTTCCTCGACATGGTGTATCTCCAGCAGGACGCCTTCGACGAGGTCGACGCCGCCGCCCCGCTCGCGCGGCAGAAGGAGCGGTTCGACCTCGCCTATCGGCTGATCACCCGAGCTTATGCCTTCGAGGGCAAGACGGCCGCACGCGACCATTTCACAAAGCTGACCGGGCTCTTCAAGAACCTCAACTATGCCCGTCCCGGCTCCGACGAGGAGCGGCGGATCCTCGGCGAGATCGACGCGCTCGACCGGCAGATCCCGGTCATCTCCGTCGAGCATGGTGGCGAGCATGGTGGCGAGCATGGTGGCGAGCATGGCGCCGAGGCGCCGGCCGGGGCGTCGGCCGGGGCGGCCTGAGCCTCAGCCCTCGGGGATCCGGCCCGCCGCCGCCTCCGGATCGGAGAGCGAGAACCACGGGCCGCCGTAGAGGATCGGGCGCTGGTGGATCACCGGCATCCCGTCGATCATGCGCACCACGCCGAGATCGGGCGCCTCGTGGCTGCCGGGGATGTGGTCCTCGGTGGTGGCGTCATAGGCGACCTGGTGGTTGAGCGCGCGCTGGATGTGGTACGGGATCCCCTGCCACAGGCCGAAGATCGGGCGGTGGACATGGCCGTGGAGCATCAGGTCCGGCCGCCGGCCGGTCCGCTCGAAGACCGCGCGCTCGTCCTCCGGGTTGGCGAGCGCGATGCGGTCCATCGAGGGCAGCCCGAGCCGCGCGCCGGGGTGGTGCTGGGCGAGCAAGAGCGGCCGGTCGGTCGGCGCCTCGCGGAGCGCGCGCTCGAGAAAGCCGAGCCGCTGCGCGCAGAGAAAACCCGCATGGGTGACGCCCGCAGCCCCCTCCTCGTCGAGCGTGTCGAGCGCGATCAGCGTGAGGTCGGGGAAGATCCGGACGGTCTGGACGAAACCGTCGGCATCGCGCTCCGCGCCCGGGAACACGCCGCGAAAGGGCGCGCGCCGGTCATGGTTGCCCATCATCAGGAGCATCGGCGGCACGAGCGGGGCGAGTGCCTGGGCCAGCGCAGCATAGGCCGCCTCCTCGCCCCAATGCGCGAGATCGCCCGTCACCAGCACCAGATCGGCGCCCGCATGCTCGGCATTGATCAGGCGCACCGCAGCGTCGAGGCGTGCGCGCGGGTCGAGCCCGTAGAGCCTCCGCCCCGCGGGCACGAAATGGGTGTCGGTCAGGACGACGATCTCGGTCATGCGGCGCACTCCCGGCAGGTGCGGGACGGCCCCGAGGGGCCGCCCCAGCGGATCATGGCTCAGGGCAGGAGGTCGGTGACCTCTTCGTCCAGCTCGGTCTGCAGATCGCCCATATCGTCGGCATCGCCGATCACGATCGCCTCGATGCCGTCATAGATCACCTGGGTGATCGCCAGGCCGTTGTCGCCCGGATAGGCCTGCCAGTCGCGCAGCAGCGGCAGCTGGTCGACGGCGGTCTTCTTGTTGGGGTTCTGGTCGTAGAAGTCCGCCAGGATGATCTCGTTGGCGGCCTGGTTCGGCGGCATGTAGCCGGTGGTGCGGGCGACATCGGCCGCACCCTCACCAGAGGTGATGAACTTCAGCCAGGCCCAGGCGGCCGCCAGCTCGGCCGGGTCCTCCGAGGTCGAGACCATCATCGCCGCGTTGCCGCCGGCCGGCAGGCCCTGCGGCGTGCCGCCGATGCCCGGGAACGGGCCGGTGCGCAGCTCGAACTCGCCCTTGGCACGCTCCACTGCGCCGAGCGATGCGGTCGACCAGAACAGCATGCCGATCTCGCCGGCCGAGAACGAGGCGAGCGCCCCCTTGAAGCTGAGGTTCTCCATGTCGCAGCCGCGGAAGAGCTTGTGCATGGTATCGAAGGCGACGCCGGCTTCGTCGGAGGCCAGCGTGACCTCGCCGTTCTCGACGGTGGCCTTGCCCTGGCTCCACATCAGCGCCTGGAGGAACCAGTTGCCGGTGATGTTCCAGCCCCAGAAGAGCGGGCTGGTGACGCCGTTGGCCTTCATGGTCTCACAGGCGGCGATCACCTCGTCCCAGGTGGTCGGCAGCTCTTCGACACCGCCTGCACGCAGGATGTCCATGTTGTAGTAGCCGACCGGCAGCGAGATCGAGAACGGCAGGCCGTAGACCGCCTGATCGAAGGTGCCGAGATCCAGCATCGCCTTGTGGTAGCCGTCCTTGGCGAAATCGGCCTCCTCGGCGATGAAGGGCTCGAGCGATTTCGCGATGCCCTTCTCGACGAGGATCGCCTGGCGGTTGAGGCCCTGCATGGTCACGTCCGGCAGGTCGCCCGAGACGGCCTCGCGCAGGATGGTGTTGGTGCCCTCTTCATACGACTCGTAGGTCGCGCGGAACTGGATCTCGACGTTAGGATGCTGCTCGTAGAATTTCGGCAGGATCTTCTCGTAGGTCACGTCGAAGAGGTGGCTGTAGGGATAGGCGAACTCGACGACGATCTTGTCGTCCTGGGCAAGGGCCGGGGCGGCGAGGACCGCAACGATCGCGGCCGAGGTAAGAAGACGGGTCATTTGGGCTCTCCTGTCAGTCGTTGGGGAAGGCGCGATCGGTGGAGTTGCTGCGGGCCTTCCGGGGTGTCCGCGGCTGCGGATTGCGGGCGCCGGGCTACTTCATGCCCGACAGCGTGATGCCTTCGATGAAGCGGCGCTGGGCAAGCAGGAAGGCGACGATCAGCGGCGTCACGATCACGGTCGCGCTGGCCATCATCGGACCGAAGAACGATCCGTCGGCATCGCCATTGAACTCGCGCAGGCCCAGCGGCGGGGTGAAGAGATCGCGGTTGCCCGTGACCACGATGCGCGGCCAGAAATAGTCGTTCCAGTGCGCCACCACCGAGAAGATCCCGAAGGCCAAGAGCGCCGGGATCGCCGTCGGCAGCATCACCTTCCAGACGATCGAGAACTCGCTCATGCCGTCCATGCGCGCAGCGTCGATCAGGTCGTCCGGCACGGTCATGAAGAACTGGCGCATCAGGAAGATGCCGAAGACCGAGATCGTCCAGGGGATCACGAGGGCGGCATAGGTGTTGGTGAGCCCGAGCTTGGCGAGCATCACATAGAGCGGCAGCGCGACCGCATGGACCGGGATCAGCAGGCAGAAGAGCACGAGGCCGAAGACGAAATCCCGTCCCCAGAAGCGCAGCTTGGCCAGCGCATAGGCCGCCGGCAGCGCCACGATCACCTGGATCAGGAAGATCGAGACGGTCACGATCACGCCGTTGAGCAGATAGCGCAGGAGCGGCGCCTCGGTGAAGGCGGTGACGTAGTTGAAGGCGACCGGGTTGCGCATGCAGGCGGCGTGCACCTCCTCCATCAGCGCCGCGCGGATCTTGCTGTCCTCGAGGCCCGGGTGCTCGGGCCGCGCCGCCTCGATCGCCGCCCGGTCGGGCTGGTTGCGGGTGGCGCAGCGCTCGTCGAGCATCGGCGCCTGGCTGCCGAGGAACCCGCCGACATTGCGCTCGATCTCGTGCGGCGCCTTCAGCGAGAACGACACCATCACATAGAAGGGCAGGATCACCACGAAGGCGCCGAGCAGCAGGATCGCGTGCTTGATCGTCTCGCCGAGCGAGAAGCGGTGGAGGATCGTCGCCATCAGTAGTGCACCCGGCGCTCGAGGATGCGCTTCTGCACGAGCGTCACCACCAGCACGAAGAGGAGGAAGACCATGGTGATCGCGGCGCCGATGCCGACGAGGTTCTCCTTCACGCCCTTCTCGTAGACCGCGAACAGGATCACATAGGCCGAGCGCCCGGGCCCCGCGCCCTGCGGGTAGAAGGCCTCGATGATGTCGAAGACCTGGAAGGCGCGGATGATCGAGATCGTCACCACGAAGACGGTGGTGGGCCCGAGCATCGGCCAGGTGACCAGCCGGAACCGGTCCCAGGCAGTGCGGGCGCCGTCCATCTCGGCCGCGGCATAGAGATCGCGCGGGATCGAGGTGAGGCCCGCGAGGTAGAGCACCATGTTGAAGCCAAACCCCTGCCAGACGCCGACGAAGATCACGACCCAGATCGCGGTCTCCTTGTCGCCCAGCCAGTTGGGGAAGCCCTCGGCACAGCCCCGCGCGATCCAGCCGAGCTCGAGCGGGCTGCCGCAGAGCCCGGCCAGCATGTCGTTGACGATCCCAACGGTGGGGTGGAGCGCGAACTGCCAGACGATCGCCATGGCCAGCAGCGTCGCCATCACCGGCAGGAAGTAGATCGTCTTGTAGAGGTCGCGCCCCCAGGCGAGCGAGTTGATCAGGAGCGCAGCCCCGAGCCCGAGCAGGATCGTCAGCGGTGCTGCGACAAAGACATAGGTGAAGGTCGCCTGGAACATCCGCTCATAGCGCGAGCGCGAGACCAGGCTGTCGTAGTTCTTGAGCCCGACCCAGTCGAAGCCGGGATTGCCGAGGCTGTAATCGGTGAAGGACAGCATGGCCGCGATCCCGATCGGGACCAGCAGGATCACGATCATCAGCACGAGCGCCGGCGCCACGAAGGCGGCCCCCGCGATCCGCGCCGCACCTGCCGAGGTGGCCATGGCTCAGTAGCCCCCGACCGCGGCGCGCGGCGCCTCGTCGAGGAAGTCGAGCCGGGCATGGTCGGGCGCGAAGGCGAGCGCCTCGCCGCGGACGAGCCGGAAATGCGCCGTCGCGCCGATCTGCACGCGGACCGCCGTCTCGGGCAGCGCGCGGGCGACGATCCGCCGGCCCTCGCCGCCGGGGCTCTCGAGCAACCCGTGCACGAAGATGTCGGAGCCGAGGTTCTCCTTGTGCACGACGCGGACCGGCAGGCTGCCGCCGGGCTGGGCCGCAGGGCCCGGCTCGAGATGCTCGGGCCGCACCGCGACGGTCACCGGCCCCGGCCCCGCGGCGAGGCGGCGCTGCAGCACGAGGCCTTGCGCCGTCACCCGCCCTGCCCCGTCGATCTCGCCCTCGAGCGTGTTGATCTTGGGGCTGCCGATGAACTCGGCAACGCGCAGGTCTCGCGGATCGGCATAGATCTCGCTCGGCGGCGAGAGCTGGAGGATCCGCCCGCCCATCATCACCGCGACCCGGTTCGACATGGTGAGCGCCTCGGCCTGGTCGTGGGTGACATAGACGAAGGTGGAGCCGAGGAGCCGATGGAGCTCGGCGAGCTCGGAGCGCATATGCACCCGCAGCGCAGCGTCGAGATTGGAGAGCGGCTCGTCCATCAGGAACGCCTCGGGCTGGCGCACCATCGCCCGGCCGAGCGCTGCGCGCTGGCGCTGTCCGCCCGAGAGCTGGCCGGGTTTGCGCGCCAGCAGCGCCTCGATCCGCAGCGTCTCGGCGGTCTCGCGCACCGCCTGCCGGGCGGCGGCGATCTTGCGCGCACGACCGGGCGACAGGCGGCCGATCAGCGGCATGCGCTCGAAGAGCGTCAGGTCGCGCAGCCGCAGCGGCGTCATCATGTTCTCTTCGACGCTCAGATGCGGGTAGAGCGCGTAGGACTGGAACACCATCGCGAGGTCGCGCGCGCTCGGGCGCACCCCGTTCACGCTCCGCCCGGCGATGTGCACATCGCCCGCGCTCTGCTCCTCGAGGCCCGCGATGATGCGCAGGAGCGTCGACTTCCCGCAGCCCGACGGGCCCAGCAGGGTGAGGAACTCGCCGTCGTCGATGTCGAGGGACACGCCGCTCAGCACCTCGGTCTCGCCGAAGCGCTTGGCGATGCCGGTCAGAGTGATCGCCGCCATCTTCGCCACTCCTTGTCGCGCGAAGCGAGGCTAGGGCGGCGCTGCAACGGTACCGTTACAGGAATAAGCTAGAGTTATGCTTGCATAGCCAATGGTCGGGCGGGTGCCGATGCAACTCAGCGTCTCGCGGATGCGCGCGCTCAATGCGGTGATCGAGACCGGCGGCTTCTCCAGCGCCGCGCGCAAGCTCGGTGTGTCGCAACCGGCGATCACCCAGTCGATCCGCGATATCGAGCGCGAGGCCGGCGTCACGCTCTTCGAGCGGCGCGGCCGCGATCTGGTGCCGACAGCACTGTGCTCCGAGATCTATCGCCTGACGGCCGAGGCGATCCGCTGCGGGGCCGAAGCGATCCGGCTGCTCGAGCGCCATGGCGAGCTCGGCCTCGGCGAGTTCCGCATCGGGCTCGGCAACTCGATGCCGGGCATGGCGCTGATCCGCGAGTTCCGGCGGCGCTGCCCGGGTGTGCAGGTGAAGGTCGAGCTCGGCAGCTGGTCGCAGATCGTCGAGGCGGTGAGCGAGCGCCGGGTCGATGTCGCGGTGCTGCCCAACGTGCCCGACGACGGCCGCTTCGCGCGCACCACCTGCCTGTTGCAGGACGTGGTGGCGATCGTCGCGACCGAGAGCCCGCTGGCCGCACTCGCGCAGGTCTCGTGCAAGGAGCTGATCCGCCATCCGCTGATCTTCCGCACGGCACAGTCCTCGACCCAGCATGTGGTGGATGCGGGGTTTCGCGCGGCGGGGCTCGCGCCGATGCCCTCGATGGTGCTCGACACCCGCGACGGGGTCTATGAGGCGGCGGCCAACGGGCTCGGCGTCGGCTTCATGTGGCAATACGGCTCGAGCCGGACCGACAGCGTGTGCCGCCTCCGGGTGCTCGACTTCCGCCAGGGCCACCCGGAGCATATCTTCCACCTTGCCGGGCAGGTCGGCCCGCTGGTGGAGCTCTTCCGCTCGATCAAGCTCTGACCGCGTGCCTATTTCGCGGCGGTCCAGAAGCGTGCGAACGAGGTCGGCCCGCCGACGCTGAAGCCCGTCACCCCGGCGCGCCGCGCGTTCTGCTCGATCTGCTGGAACATCACGACGAAGGGCGCCGTCTCCCGCGTCTCGAGCTGGATCTCGCGATAGAGCGCGGCACGGGTGGCCTCATCGGTCTCCTGGGCCGCGCGGTCAGTCTTCGCCGAGAGCTCGGGGATATACCAGCTCGTGCGCCAGGCGATCATGCCCCGCTGATTGGCCTCGTCGGAGTTGTCGGTGTTGTGCACGAAGGCGCCGACCAGCGCATGCGGATCGGGGTATTCGGGCCCCCATCCGCCGACCCAGATCTCGAAATTGCGGTTGCGATAGCGCTCACGGTTCTGCCCGCTCGATTCGACGAGGAGCTGTGCGTCGATCCCGATCTCGCTCAGGCTCCGGTGGAGCGTCTGCGCGATCTCGAGCCGGTAGGGCTCGGTGCGCACAGCGATCTCCACCGGGAAGCCCTCGCCATAGCCCGCCTCCTCGAGAAGCTCGCGTGCCCGCGCCGGATCATAGGTGAAGGGCCGGTCGGTGACCGCGCCGAGATAGCCCTCGGGCACCACCGCCTGATGAACCGAGAACTGCCCCTTGAGGAAGCTCTCGGCCATGCCCTCGTAGTCGACCGCATAGCGCATCGCCCGGCGCACGGTCTCGTTGGCGAAGGGCGGATGGGCGACATTCATCGCGAAATAGGCGATCCGGCCCTTGCGCTCGCTGCCGACCTTGATCCCCGGCAGGGCCGAGACCGCCTCGATGTCCTCGGGGCTCAGATTGCGCGCGATGTCCACATCGCCCTGCTCGAGCAGGAGCCGCTGCAGCGAGCTCTCCGGCACATGGCGCACGATCACGCGCGGGATCTCCGGCGCACCCAGCCAGAAGTCGGGATTGGCCTCGAGCACATAGCGCTCGTTGCGCACCCAGGAGACGACGCGATAGGCGCCCGACCCGGCCGAGCGCGTCTCGAGCCAGCCGCTGCCCCAGTCGCCATCCACCTCGTGCGAGCGCACGAGCACGCTGTCGACCACCGAGCCGACCGAGCCGCTGAGGCAGCTCAGCACCAGCGAGGGCGCGAAGCGCTCGGGCGTCTCGAGGCGGAAGGTCCGGTCGTCGACCGCCCGCAAGAGCGCGCCCATGTTCTCAACCGTGAATCCGAACTGCTTGAGCAGGAAGGCCGGCGTCTGGTTGAGCGCGATCACCCGGTGGAGCGAGTATTCGACATCCCGGGCCGTGACCGGATTGCCGGAATGGAAGCTCAGCCCCTCGCGGATCCGAAAGGTGATGACGCGGCCGTCCTCCGAGATCGTCCAGCTCTCGGCGATGTCGGGCAGGAGCCCCGCCTCCGGATCGTCGGGGTCGTAGCGGACGAGGCGGCTGTAGACGTTGTTCAGCAGGTCATAGGAGACGGTCTCGAACGTCACCTGCGGGTCGAGCGTCGCCATCGCATCGATGGCGTTGGCGATCACCAGGATGTCGGGCGGTGTCTCGGCCGCGGCCTCCGGCGCGCGCAGGGCGGAGAGCCCGCCGATCGCCCCGCCGATCACAAGGGCCCAACAGGCGGAGAGGCGCAGCACAAGACGGAGCATCGCATTTCCCTTCTGGCAACCGGCTTGGCGGACGCTACCGGCCGGGACCCGCTGTTGCAATGACGACCGCCCGGTCACGTAGCCCGATCACGACCGCTCGTTCGGGGCCCGGCGAGGGTTGCATGAGAGGGCCGTCCGTCAATAAAGCTGTGGCTGGGAGAGCCGCGAGAGGAGGATGCCGCCGTGGAACCGCTCGATGACGAGAACCTGCTGATCATCCGCCTCGCCACCGGCGCGGTCGTGATCGAGATGTTTCCCGATGTTGCACCGCTGCATGTCGAGCGCATCCGCGAACTCACGCGTGCCGGCGAGTACGACAACGTCGCCTGGCACCGGGTGATCGACGGCTTCGTCGCGCAGACCGGCGACGTCCAGTTCGGCGATCTCGAGGACGGCTACAACCCCGCGCTCGTCGGCACCGGCGGCTCGTCGCTGCCGGACCTGCCGGCCGAGTTCTCCGACATCCCCTTCGAGCGGGGCGTGGTCGGCATGGCGCGCGCGCAGGCGCTCGACAGCGCGAACAGCCAGTTCTTCATCATGTTCGAGGACACGTTCTCGCTGAATGGCAACTTCACCGTGTTCGGCGAGGTGGTCTCGGGGCTCGAATATGTCGACCAGATCAAGCGCGGCACCGGGTCGAACGGCGAGGTGACCGACCCCGACCGAATGGTCGATGTGGAGATCCTCGCCGATCTCGGGCCCGAAGACGGTCTCGGCCAGGGGCTCTCGGTCGAGGCGGCGCAGGAGGTGGCCCAGCTCTATTCGGCGGCCTTCGACCTCGACGCCACGCCGGACGCCACGGGCCTCAACGCCTCGATCGACGCCGTCGAGGGCGGCCAGACGCTCGGCGAGCTCGCCGACGACATCGTCGCAAGCGACGGCTTCGAGCAGCTCTTCGGCGAGGTGTCGGACCCGACTGACCCCGATTTCGTCGACGACGACGGGTTCATTGGCGCGCTCTACGACATCATCCTGAACCGCGAGGCCGATCAGTCGGGCTTCGATTTCTGGCGGTCGACGCTCGACGAGCCGGAGTTCGACCGGTCCTCGCTCCTCGTCGCCTTCTCGGCGAGCGCGGAGTACGAGACCGATGTCGCCTCCTTCGACGGTCTGCGCGAGGTGATCGAAGGGGAGTGGGCGGCCCTGGGGTGAGCCGAGGGGGCCGCGGCCCCGTCAGATCCGCAGGATCACCGAGCCGGCACGCTGCCCGGTCTCGACAATCTCGTGGGCCCGCGCGCAGTCCTGGAGC
>CAYORO010000057.1:0-16091 GCA_964406355.1 uncultured Limibaculum sp. | reverse complement strand
ACGAGCCCGAGGTGAAGATCATCGACGTCTTCATCTGCAAGCTGCGCAAGAAGCTCTCGACCGCAACCGAGGGGGAGAGCTACATCGAAACGGTCTGGGGTCGCGGCTATGTCTTGCGCGACCCGATGCCGAGCGAAAACGCCGGCGGCGCCGCCTGAGCGTTTTCGCGGGTTCGAGCTGGCCGATCTGTCTACCGGCCGACCCGCTGCGTGCCCTCAGTACTCGTCGGACTGATGGGGACTGTTGGCGATGCTCTCCGCCGCACCTGTCGGCACCGGGCGATCACCCACCGCACCGTCGCCGAGCGGATCCTCCGAGCGCTGAACCGAGCCCTCGAAATGCGCCCCCGACTCGATGGCAATCGTCTTGTGGACGATGTCGCCCTCGACCTGCGAGGTCGAGGTCAGCCGCACCTTCAATCCGCGGAGGCGCCCGACGACGCGCCCGTTGACCACAACGTCATCGGCGATCACCTCGCCGCGGATCGTGGCGCTCTCGCCCACCGTCAGCAGATGGGCGCGCACATCACCCTCGATCGTGCCCTCGACCTGGATGTCGCCCGAGGTGCTGACATTGCCCTTGACCGTGAGGTCGCTCGACAGGAGCGAGGGCGAGGGCTTGGCCTTCGGCGTCGCCGGCTGCGCGGTCGGGACCGGGGCGGTGCCGGTGAGCGGCGAGGGCACCAGCGGCGCGCCCGGTTGCACCTGCGCCGTGCCGCCCGGTTTCGCCTGACCTGTCCCGGTCTTGCCAGCGCCAGCCGTGCCGTCCTGATCGGTGATTTTGCTCTTAGAGAACATCGCGAGTCGCCTCGATGAACTTCGCCGGATTGATCGGGTCGTCGCCGATGCGGATCTCGTAGTGGAGATGGCTCCCGGTGCTTCGCCCGGTGTTGCCCATCTGCCCGATCACATCACCCCGCGACACCCGCTGCCCAGCCTCGACCGTCATGCGCCGAAGATGGGCATACCGGGTTTCGTAGCCGAAGGCGTGACGGATCACAACGATCTTGCCATATCCGCTCATCCGCCCGGCGAAACTCACCACCCCATCCGCTGTGGTCGTGATCTCGGTGCCGCTCGGGCCGGCATAGTCCACGCCGTTGTGCATCGACCAGCGCCGGCGGAACGGGTCGCGCCGCTTGCCGAAGCCGCTGGTGAGCCGCGCGCCCTTGACCGGAAGGCCGAAGGGCAGTCGGTCGACCGCGACGCGCATCAGGTTGACCCGCTCGAGGTCACGCATCAGCGCCGCGACGCGGAGATCGGCCTCGCCCTCATCCATGGCGGCGGCTTCGGCCTCGGTCAGCGGCTCGAAAGGGCCGCCGGAGCCCGAATAGTCGTGCCGTGCCTGGGAGAGGATCTTCTCGATATCGAGATCGGCGCGCTCCAGCACCTTGGTGAGTCCCCCGAGGCCCGCGCGCACCGCATCCTCGACGCGCCCGAGCAGGATCTTCTCGCGCTCGCGCCAGGCCTCCAGCTCGCCGACGAGCGTGCGGGCCTCCGCCTCGATCCGTGAGCGGTCGGCCAGCGCCTGGTCGCGCTCCGCGATCACGTCGGCCATCGCACCGGTGAGGGTCGCGCTCGGCAGAAGATCGGTCGAGGTCTCGAAGCGCGGTGCCGCGAGGCCGTCGAGCATGGCCAGTTGCGCCTCGCGCAGATCGGCCTCCAGCGCCTCGATGCGCGAGGTCTGGGCGAGCCGCGTGTCGGTGAGCGTGGCGAGTTTTGCGCGGAGGCCGCGCGCCTCGGTCTGCGCCCCGCGGAGTGCCGCATGGGCCTCGACCAGGCGCCCCTGGGTCTCGCCGAGCGCGGCGGTGGCGCCCTCGTGATGCGCGCGGGTCTCGTCGAGATCCGCCGCGAGCGCGTCGCGCTCGGCCTCCAGGGCCGAGATGCGAGCCTCGAAGGCCAGGGTCAGCGCATCGCGTTCAAGCATCGCCTGTTCGGTTGCCGCCGAATTGAGCAGGAGCGACATGCCGCCATAGAGCGCGGCCGCGAGTCCGGCCACGATCAGGAGCACGCAGCCGATTTGCGACAGTGGCGTCAGGTGAACATAGTGTGTTGCCCGGCTGCTACGGATGAACACGCGCTTTTCCGAAACCACCCCGTCAAGGCCCCGGTTGCACACGCGAGCTGCCACATTCGGCATCTCTCACACCTCTGATTGTGTCCCCGATGCAACGCCCTCGGTTTTTTTTGATTGGGCGCGCAAAACACTGGATAAGCGTGCAAGTGCGAATTGGCAAATGCTTTGTTGGGGTTGACTGAGGCTCGATATTTTGTCCTCGGGCGGCCGGAACCCTCACGATGCGGTGGCGAGCGGCCAGTAGAAGTCGAGCGGGAGGCCCGCCTCCGCGCGCTTTGCATCATTGAAGGGCGGCTTGAGCGCGCCGTCGAAGTACCGCCTCACCAGCGCGTGGAAGGCCGGTTTGGGGTCGAGATCGGCCCGTCCGCAGAGGAAATGGAACCACTTCGAGCCATAGGCGACATGGCCGACCTCCTCGGCATAGATCACCTCGAGCGCGGCGCGGCTCTCGGCGTCGCCGGCGCGATCGAACATCGCGATCATGTCGGGCGTCACATCGAGGCCGCGGGCCTCGAGCACCATCGGCACCACCGCGAGCCGGCCCAAAAGGTCCTCGGCCGTGGCGGCGGCCGAGCGCCACATACCGGCATGGGCGGGCAGGGCGCCATACGGTGTGGCGTGCGCCTCGAGCCGCGCGGAGAGGAGGCCGAAATGCTTGCTCTCCTCGTCGGCGGCGCGGACCCAGTCGTCGAAGAACCCGACCGGCAGGCGCTCACCTGCGAAGCGCGCGACGATGTCCCAGTGGAGGTCGACGGCGTTGAGCTCGATATGGGCGATGGCGTGCAGGAGCGCCGCGCGGCCCTCGGGCGAGCCGGTGCGCCGGCGCGGCACCTGGCGCGGGTCGAGCAGCTCGGGCCGCTCGGGGCGTGCGGGGAAGTCAGGCGGGGTTGCGCGCCCGATCTCGGGCGTCTCGCCGGCCTCGCGCGCGGCAAACCACGCGGCTGCCGCGGCCCGGCTCGTGGCGGTCTTCTCCCAGGGATCGGCGGTGCGCAGCACCCGCTCGGCGGCGGCTGCGAGCCCGCCCGCCAGCGGATCGCCCGCCAGCGGATCGCCCGCCAGCGGATCGCCCGTCGGCGGATCGCCCGTCGGCGGATCGCCCGCCACGGCCGCGCTCACAGCGCCTTGACCGCCTCGAGCACCGCCTCGGCATGGCCCGGCACCTTCACCTTGCGCCACTCCTGGCGGAGTTTGCCGTCGGCGTCGATCACGAAGGTCGAACGCTCGATCCCCATGTATTTCTTGCCGTACATGCTCTTCTCGACCCAGACGCCGTAGCGCTCGCAGAGATCGCTCTCCTCGTCCGAGGCGAGAGCGACCTTGAGCTCGTGTTTCTCGACGAACTTGTCGAGCTTCTTCACCGGGTCCTTCGACACGCCCACCACAACGGCGCCGGCGGCCTCGAACTCACCCGCGAGTTCGGTGAAGGCCACGGCCTGTTTGGTGCAGCCCGAGGTGTCGGCCTTGGGGTAGAAGTACAGCACCAGCGTCTTGCCGGCATGGCCCTCGAGGCTGTGCTGGGCCCCGCCGCTGCCGGGCAGGTCGAAGGCCGGGGCCGGGTCGCCGATGGCCGGTGTCGCGAGATCACTCATGGGTCGCTCCTTGCAGCGGGGCGGCCGGGCTTGCCAACCTGCCCCTCGACGCGCCAAATTATGGCCATCTGCCGGACTGGCAAGCGCCGGCGCGCCCGCCGCCTGGCCGTGCGCGCCATCGCATCCCCGGCCGCGTTGGAGGTCTGATGCCCCGCACCCCCTTCGACCGCGCCCTCCGCTCGCGGCCGACGTTCCTCGGCATTTGCGCCAACGGAGCCCGGCAGTGCCTGCGGATCTGTACGGTGATCGCGGTGTTCGTGCTTGCTGGTGTCGCGATCCTCGGCCTCAGGCTCTCGCAGGGGCCACTCGAGCTGCCGCAGATCGCGGGACTTCTCGAGGCGGCGGTAAATGCCGAGGTCGAGGATTCGGAAATCTCGGTCGCCAATGCGGAGATCAGCCTCGGGCGCGGCGGCGCGCCGAGCGGCTTGAGCTTTCTCGACGTGGAGGTGCGTGCGCCGGACGGCACGCTGCTGCTTTCGGCGCCGCGCCTCGCCGCGCGGTTTCACCTGCTCGACCTCGTGCAGGGCCATGTGCAGCCGACGCTCCTGCGCGTGATCGGTGCACGCGCGCGGTTCCGGAGGGCGGCGGACGGGCGCATCCGCTTCGGGCTCGGCGACGGGCGCGGCGTCACGATGGGGGGCGCGGGTGCGGACCCGGCGGAGGCGGGCCAGGGGCTCGCGGGCGCGGCTGGCATGGACGCGGTCGCGGAGATCGTCGAGAGCCTTGTCGGCGACGGCCCCGAGATCCCGACGCTTGCCCGTCTCGAACGCATCGCGATCGAGGATGCCGAGCTCGACTACGAGGACGCGCTCTCCGGTCGGCGGTGGCGCACGCTCGGCTCCGATCTCGACATCCTGCGCACCGAGGATGGCGCGAGCGCCATCATGCGGGCGGCGATCAGCGACCGCGGCGCCCGGCCCGTGCGGCTGCGGCTCAGCGCGACCCGCAAGCGCGGCACCGGGCGGACCGATGTGACGCTCGCGCTCGGAGCGCTGCGTCCGGAGGCGATCGCCGAGCAGGTGGCGCCGCTCGACTTTCTCCGCGTGATCGATGCGCAGCTCTCCGGGCGGATCGACTTCTCGGTCCTGCCGCAGGGGCGCTTCGGGCCGATCGAGGGGCGGCTCCGGCTTCGCTCGGGACGGATCGCCGGGATCCCGGAGGCGGCCTTCGACAGCGCGGCCCTCGCCTTCAGCGCAGAGCCCGAGCGGGGCGAGGCCCGGATCACCGAGTTCGAGGCGCGGGGGCCGGCCTTCGAGCTCGCCCTCGCGGGCCGTGTCGGGCTGACGGGCGACCCCCTCGACCCCTCGGCCGTCGCGCTTGCGATCGATGCGCGCCGCCTCCGACTCGACCTGCCCGAGCGGCTCGCCAATCCCTGGCGCTTCGACGAGGGCCAGGTGATCGGGCGTGTCTCGCTCGACCCGCTCCGGATCGAGCTTGCGCATGCGCATCTGACCGAGGGCGATTTCACGCTGGCCGCGTCGGGGCAGGCGACCGAGCGCGGCGGCGAGTGGGTGAGCGACATTCGCACGACCGCCCGGGGGCTGACGGTTGCGGGCCTCAAGACCTACTGGCCGCGCGATCTCGCCGCCAATGCGCGCGACTGGATCGAGGAGAACATTGTCTCCGGGCAGATCCCGGAACTCGTCGCGCAGCTCCGCGCCGGGCCCGGGGCCCCGCAGGTCAATGTGGATTTCCGCTTCGAGGAGCTGGCGAGCCGCTATCTCGGCGAGATGAGCCCGATCGAGGGCGCGGTCGGCACCGGGCATCTGACGCTCAACGAGTTCCACCTCGCGCTCGACGGCGGCGAGGTCGCGCCCGCCGGACAGGCACCGATCGCGCTCGACGGGTCGCGGCTCATGATCCACGATCTCTGGGGGCGGGTCACACCGGCGGATATCGAGCTGACGGGGCAGGGGCCGGTTGCCTCGGTCCTGGCGCTGCTCGACGAGCCCCCGCTCGGCCTCGTGAGCAAGCTCGGCGTCGATCTCGGCGAGGTCCAGGGCACGGCCGAGGTGACGGCCGATCTGGCCTTTCCCCTGATCAAGGCTCTCGAGATCGAGGAGGTGGAGATCGACGCGCGGGCCACGGCGACCGGGCTCGGCCTCGAGATCGGGGTCGCGGGCCGGCGGCTGCCGGTGACCTCGCCCGGCGTGAGGATGACCGCAACCGCAGAGCAGCTCACGCTCGAGGGGCCGACGGAGATCGATGGTGTCGCGGCCGATCTCGCCTGGACCGAACGCTACGGCGCCGTGGCGGGGCGCGCGCTTCGCCTTTCGGGCGACGTGACGCCCGAACTGCTGGCCGCGCATGGCCTGTCGCTCGCGGCCTTCTCGAGCGGGCGGGCGCCAGCGGTCCTCGAGATCACCGATGCGGAAGAGGGGACGGGGCTCGCGGCCGAGATCGATCTCGGCCCCGCGGCGCTCGATATCGGGGCACTGCGCTGGTCGAAGGCCGAAGGGGCCGCCTCGACCCTCAACGTTGCGGCGACGATCGGCGAGAGCACCGAGATCGACCGGGTCGCACTCGCCGCCCCCGGCCTCACCCTCGATGCGCGCGGGAGCCTCGCGGGGGGCGAGATTGAGCAGATCGAGGTCACGCGCTTCGTCCTCGACGACCGGGCCGAGCTCTCAGGCACCCTGCGCCGCGCCGGTGACGGGGCGCTGGCGATCGCGCTCCGGGGGCCGCGGCTCGATCTCTCCGAGTATCTCACCGAGCCCGCCGACAGCGAGACCGGGGAGCGCGGGGCCTTCCGCCTCGAGGTCGATGTCGACCGGCTCGTGCTCACGCCCAAGATCGCCGTCGAACCCGCGCGCGCGCTCTTGCTCCAGACCGGCGGCGGCGAGATGAAGCTCGAGCTCTCCGGTCGGGTCGGTGGCGCGGCGCCGTTCGACGGGCGCTATGTCCGCCGCTCGGGCGAGCCTGGCAGCATCGCCATCACGGCCCCCGACACCGGTGCGTTGCTCGAAGCGGCGGGGTTCTTCGTCGGCGCGACCGGCGGCACGCTGGCGCTCGACGCGGAGCTGAAGCCCGATGCCGCCACGGATATCCGCGGCGAGGCCCTGATCGAGAACGTCACGGTCCGCCGCGCCGCGACCTTCGGCTCGATCCTCGAGGAGGGCGGCGTCTCGGATGCCGCCGCCGCGGTCCAGGACGACGGCCTCGCCTTCAACAGCATCGAGATCCCCTTCTCCTACACCGACGGCGTGCTCACCCTCGGCTCGACCATCGCGCGCTCGCCGATGCTGGCAATCAAGGTCGAGGGCGAGGTCGACGAGGCCGCCAACACGGTGGATCTGGCGGGCGTGATTTCGCCGGCCTATGCGGTAACCGGCGCGCTCGACGCGGTGCCGGTGCTCGGTGCGCTCCTCTCGGGGGGGCGCGGCGAGGGGATCCTGGCGATGACATTTCGGGTGGCAGGGGGGCTCGATGCGCCACGCTTCAGCGTCAACCCGCTCTCGGTCCTGGCGCCGGGGTTCCTCCGGCGCGTCTTCAGCGGCCGCAACTCACCGCCGAGCCAGGAGTTCCTCGATCAGCTCGGCGCGCCGGACTGAGGCGCGGGGCCTGCCAGGCCGACCATCTGCCGGATCTCGGCCGGCGTGACCCCCTCGGCGCGGAACCGGGCGATGGCGCGCGCATCGTCGCGCTTGGCGAGCCGACGGCCCTCGGCGTCGCGGATCAGTCGGTGATGGCGCCAGACCGGCATGGGCAGGCCGAGCACCGCCTGCAGCACGCGGTGGATGGCGGTGGCCGCAAAGAGATCCTCGCCGCGCGTCACATGGGTGACGCCCTGATGCGCATCGTCGAGCACCACGGCGAGGTGATAGGCCACGGCTCCGTCGCGCCGGGCGAGGACGACATCGCCGACGGCCTCGACCAGGGCAGACGGGTCGAGCGGGATGCGGCCGGTCTCCCTGCCCGGGCCTGCGCCGATCTCCAGCCGCTCGAGCCGCGCCACCGCCGCGGCCCCGCCGAGGGCCTCGATCGCCGCGGCCATATCGAGCCTCAGCGCGCGGCCGGGTCCCGGCGCGAGGCCGAGGCCGCGGCAGGTGCCGGGATAGACGGCGCCGTCGGGTCCTTCTGTGACCTGGGCACCCTCCTGCGGCGCCGCGAGCGCCTCGGCGATGTCGCGCCGCGTGCACCGGCAGGCATAAGCGAGCCCCGCGCCCACCAGCCGGTCGAGCGCTTCGGCATGGGCCGCACCGCGCGCCGATTGCAGGAGCGGCGGCGCGTCCCACCGGATCCCGAGCCAGGCGAGGTCTTCGAGGATCGCCGCCGCGTAGTCTGGCCGCGATCGGCCGCGGTCGAGGTCCTCGAGACGCAGCAGGAAACGCCCGCCGGCCGCCCGCGCGGCGTCATGGGCCAGCAGCGCCGAGAAGGCATGGCCAAGATGAAGCGCTCCGGTCGGGCTCGGCGCAAAGCGCTCGACGGTCATCATGCGCTATCCGTACAGACGGAGGACCATCGACGATGTGTCGCCGAAAGATGTTGCGTCGCACAAAAGCCCATATTAGAGTGCGTCGGCACGATATGCAGAGGACACTCGGAATGGACTCCAAGACGCCCCATCCGCTGTCCGGGCTCACCGGACATCAGGCAGAGCTGTTCAAGCTCTGGATCAGCTTCTTCCCGGTGGCGCCCTTCTTCGGGGTGGATTGGCGCTTCGCGACATTCTTTCCGGGAACGGGCCTTCCGGGTGCCGGGACCTCGGCGCGGCCAGTGAAGCGCATGGGAGCCAGCACGCGGGCCAGCACGGCGGCCGCTCCCGAGGTGGTCCGCCAGCTTCCCGTCCCCGCCAAGCCCGTCGCCGCCAAGCCCGAGCCCGTCGCCCCGCCGCCCGCGGCCGAGACCGTGACGCTCCCCGAGCCGCAGGCCGCAAATGTCATTCCCATCGTGGCCGAGATGTCTCCGCCGGCGCCCGAAGTTCCGGTCGAGGTTGTCGAGCCCGCGGATCAGTCGCCCGCCGAGACGCCCGATGCGCTCGGCCCACCCGCCAATCTCTTCACCGCCGCGCCCGCCGATGTCGACGACCTGAAGCTCATCAAGGGCATCGGCCCAGGCCTCGAGAGCAAGCTGAACGCCCTCGGCATCTACAGGTTCGACCAGATCGCGGCCTTCACCGACAAGGACCTGCTCTGGATCGACGACAACCTGACCACCTTCAAGGGCCGTTGCTTCCGCGACGACTGGGTGGGCCAAGCGAAGTCGATGCTCCACTGACATCGCCGATGCGGGCCGGTGCGGCTCAGGCCGCGCCGATGATCGCCAGGAAGGCTTGCGGGTCGAGGCTCGCCCCTCCCACCAGCGCGCCGTCGACCCCCGGCACCGCGAAGAGCTCGGCCGCCGTGTCGGGCTTGACCGATCCGCCATAGAGAATGCGCACCGGATCGGCCGCCGCTCCAAGCCGCTCCGACAGCGTCTTGCGGATATGAGCGTGCATCTCCTCGACGTCGCCCGCCTCGGCGCGCCGGCCCGTGCCGATCGCCCAGACCGGTTCATAGGCGATGACCAGGTGCTCGGGCTCCGCGCGCGCCGAGAGCGCGGCCGAGAGCTGCCCGCCCACGACCGTGAGCGCCCGCCCGCCATCGCGCTGCTCCTCGGTCTCGCCGACGCAGAGGATCGCCGTCAGTTCCGCCCGCCAGGCGCCCGCAAGCTTGGCGCCGATCTGCTCATCGGTCTCGCCATGATCCCGACGCCGCTCGGAATGGCCGAGGATCACCAGCCGCGCGCCCGCATCGGCGAGCATCTCCGGCGACAGGTCGCCCGTAAACGCACCATCGGCCTCGGGGTGGCAGTCCTGCGCCCCGATCATCAGCGCGGTGCCCTCGGCGCGCTCCGTGGCCGCCGCGATCAGCGTCGCGGGGGCACAGATGGCAACCTCGGGCCCTTCGGAGAGTCCCGCCGCCACGGTCTCCACGGCCGGCAGATCACGCCAGCGACCGTTCATCTTCCAGTTTCCGACGATCAGCCGCCGCTCGCCCATGCCCGCACCTCCCCATGGTCCGGGGCGACGCTACGCGGTCGGCGCAAGCGCAACAAGCGGGGGATCGGCCCTGTTGGGCGAACTTGCCCGGCTCAGCCCCGCTGGGCGAACTTGCCCGGCTCAGCCCTGCTGGGCGAACTTGCCCGGCTCAGCCCTGCTGGGCGAACTTGATCGACTCGCCGCAGCCGCAGCTGTCTACAACATTGGGGTTGTTGAAGACGAAGCCCGATTCGAGCAGCGAGGTCTTGTAGTCGATCTCGGTGCCGAAGAGGAACATCTGCGCCATCGGCGCGATCAGCACGCGCGCGCCCTCGACCTCCACCACGGCGTCGTGCGGGCCGATCTCGGTGGCGTGCTCCATGGTGTATTCCATGCCGGCGCAGCCGCCCTTCTTCACGCCGATCTTGAGGCCCTTCACCTCGCCCGAGCCCATCAGCGCCCGGATCCGCGCGATGGCGGCGGGCGTCAGCTTGACCGGGTCCTGTCCGGGGATGGCGAACATGGGGCAGCCCCCTTTCTCACATCAGGCCGAGTTCGAGGCGCGCCTCGTCGGAGAGCTTGTCGAGGCCCCAGGGCGGCTCCCAGACAAGCTGGACATTGACCGTCTTGACGCCGGGGATCGGCTCGACCGCATCGGCCACCCAGCCCGGCATCTCGCCCGCCACCGGGCAGCCGGGCGCAGTGAGGGTCATGTCGATCTCGACATTGCTCTCGGCATCGATCCCGACGCGGTAGATCAGTCCGAGATCGTAGATATTGACCGGGATTTCCGGGTCATGCACCGACCGGCAGGCCTCGACGATCTGCTCGTAGAGCGGATGGTCGGTGGTCGATGCGGGGATCAGCGGCTGTCCGGGCTCGGCGTTCATGCGGTCGGCTCCTTGCGGCTCCCATATCATATAGAAAAGCTCGGATGTTTCGTCCAGAGCCGGGATCGTCCGCAGGCGCTCTCGGTCACCGTCATCGACCGGTCGCGGGACGGCGCGGCCGCCCGATCAAGCGCGCAAACAGTTTCATGATCGGTCGTGTTTTTGAAATTTTCAGCCAGTTCCCACATCCGATCCATCAAGACGCCAATCAATATGCAACAGATACGCTGCAAAGGATCAAATCATGCTTGGCAATACCGTGATTATCGCGCTCCCGGCCGCTTTCGATAACAGGAAATGGAGCGACGGCTGGAAAGCAGACACCACCCAGCAACTGGCGATCCTCAAGAAGATGCAGACGCTGCCCGAAGACCGGATCGGCACCACCCACAGCGCGGCGCGCAAGGCCGCGACCCTGCTCGGCAAATTCGTGTCGAAGATGGCCCAGGCGCTCGCGAAATGCGAGGCGGCCAAGGCGCCCGAGGCCAGCCTCAAGGCGGCGGTCGCCTGCATCGCGCTGTCGAAGACGGTGATCGCGGCGATCGACAAGGCGCAGAAGAAGACGCCCGCGAAGCCGCTCGCCCTGATCAAGCTCCGGCTGCAGGAACAGCTCAAGGCGCTCAAGGTCGTGGTCGACGGCGCCAAGATCGACAGCAAGGCGCTCTTCGATTTCATCAAATTTCGCGCGCTGTGGAACCGTGTGACCAAGGTAAACACCCAGAAGCTTGCGATCATGCGCTCGGCCCTCACCACGCTCGAGGCGCTCAAGAAGAGCGGGCGGGCGAGCGAGGACCAGCTGGAGCAGCTCGAAGACCTGCGCGAGGACTATGCCAGGCTCAAGAAGGCGGATGACTACATCCGTCAGGGCGCGGCGATCGGCAACCGGCTCGACAGCTTCAACGGCGTGACCTCGCTTGCGGACCGGGCAAGCCGGCTGAAGAACCTGCGGAAGTGCCTCGACCAGATCGTCGCCCGGGCGACCGCCATGATGCGCTACGATGTCAAGGGCGTGCTCAGGGGCTATGCGGTCATCGCCGACCAGATGCTCGACGCCGTGAACACCGAGTTGCGCGCGCACTGACGCGGGCCCGGCGCGCCGGGGGGTTGCCTTCGGCGCGCAGATCCTGTCCTCCGCGTCTGGGCCGGGTGGCCCTTGGGGCGCAGGGACGACAGGACGAATGATCAGCTTCCATCTGAGCGCCCGGGACGGGCGTGCGCGCACCGGCCGGATCGAGACCACACGCGGCACGATCCGCACACCCGCCTTCATGCCCGTGGGCACCGCGGGGACGGTGAAGGCGATGCTGCCCGGCCAGGTCGCCGCGACGGGTGCGGACATCCTGCTCGGCAACACCTATCACCTGATGCTGCGGCCGGGCGCCGAGGAGGTGGCAGCACTCGGGGGCTTGCATCGCTTCATGAACTGGGGCGGGCCGATCCTGACCGACTCCGGCGGCTTCCAGGTGATGTCGCTCTCGGGGCTGCGCAAGCTGACCGAGGAGGGGGTGCGGTTCCAGTCCCATATCGACGGGTCGATGCATATGCTGAGCCCCGAGCGCTCGATGGAGATCCAGCGCCTCCTCGGGTCCGACATCGTTATGGCCTTCGACGAATGCACCCCGCATCCGGCCACCGAGGAGCAGGCACGCGCCTCGATGGAGCTCTCGATGCGCTGGGCCGAGCGCTCGCGTGCGGCGCCGCTCGACGGGCACCAGGCGCTCTTCGGCATCCAGCAGGGCGGGCTCTATCCGGCGCTGCGGGCCGAGAGCGCGCGGCGCCTCGCCGAAATCGGGTTCGACGGCTATGCGATCGGCGGCCTCGCGGTGGGCGAGGGACAGGCGGCGATGTTCGCCGTGCTCGACGAGGCGCCAGAGATGCTGCCCGAAGACCGGCCGCGATATCTAATGGGGGTGGGCAAACCTGATGATCTTCTCGGCGCGGTCGAGCGGGGCTGCGACATGTTCGACTGTGTGCTGCCGACGCGCTCCGGTCGCACCGGCCAGGCGTTTACCGCGCGGGGGCCTGTAAGCATCAAGAATGCGCGCCACGCGGCCGATCCGCGCCCGCTCGAGGAGGGCTGTCCGTGCCCGGCCTGCGCGGGGTTTTCGCGGGCCTATCTCCACCACGTGTTCAAGGCCAACGAGATCATCGCCGCGATGCTGCTGACGGCGCACAACCTCACCTATTACCAGCGGCTGATGGCGGGAATGCGCCGCGCGATCGCCGAGGGACGGTTTGCCGACTTCGCCGCGACGACACGGGCCGGCTGGGCGATGGGCGACATCCCGCCCCGCGAGCCGCGCCCCGCTGGACGCCGGCCCACCGCTCGGCCATAGTCGCGCGAGATTAGGGAGAGAGCCATGAGCCTCTTGAAAGAGATCTTCACCTGGTGGAACGGCACGACCATCGGCACCCGGCTGATGACCTCGCGCATCGGCGAGCTGGTCGGCGAGGACGAGGAGGGCAACCGCTTCTATCGCACCTCCGACGACCGCCGGCGCTGGGTGATCTATGCCGGCGAGGCCGAGGCGAGCCAGGTCTCGCCCGACTGGCATGGCTGGCTCCACCGCACCTATGACGAGCCGCCGACCGAGCAGCCGCTGAAGCGCAAGGGCTGGGAGAAGCCGCACCAGCCCAACCTGACCGGGACCGACGGCGCCTATCGCCCGCCGGGCAGCGTGCTGACACCCGAGACGCGCCCCCCGGCGGCGGGCGACTACGAAGCCTGGAGACCCGAGTGATGGCCGGCAACGCGGCGGAGACGGTGATTGGCGCCGTCGTGCTCGTGGCGGCGGGGGCCTTCCTCGTCTACGCGGCCAACACGGCGGATGTCTCGGCGCGCGAGGGCTACGACCTCGTGGCCAAGTTCCGCCGCGCCGACGGGATCAGCCCGGGCGGCGATGTGCGCATCGGCGGCGTCAAGATCGGCTCGATCCGCTCGATGGAGCTCGACCCGCAAAGCTATCAGGCGGTGGTCACGCTCGCGATCCGAGACGGCATTGCGGTGCCCGAGGACAGCGACGCCAAGATCACCAGCGCGAGCCTTCTTGGCGACAGCTATATCGCGCTGACCCCCGGCGCCTCCGACTATCCGCTTGAGAACGGCGACGAGATCCAGTTCACCCAGGGCTCGATCGTGCTCACAGATCTGCTGTCGACCCTGGTCGCCGGCAGTGGCGAGGTCGGCGGCGACGGCGCGAGCGCCACCCCGTCCGAGTGAGACCCGATGACTGAGACGTCGCCGGGCGATGACTGGTCGGCGGACCGCTATGCCGCCCATGCCCGGTTTGTCAGCGATCTCGGCACGCCGCTGCTCGAGCTGCTCGCACCCCGGCCCGGAGAGCGGATCCTCGATCTCGGCTGCGGCGACGGGGCCCTCACCGAGCTCATCGCCGAGACGGGTGCCGAGGTGGTGGGTGTCGACGCTTCGGCCGATATGGCGGCGGGGGCGCTGGGGCGTGGCCTCGATGCCCGGGTGATGGACGGGCAGGCGCTTGCCTTCGAGGCGGAGTTCGACGCCGTCTTCTCCAATGCGGCGATGCACTGGATGACCGACCCGGATGCTGTGATCGCGGGGTGTGCGCGGGCGCTCCGGCCGGGTGGGCGGCTGGTGGCGGAGTTCGGCGGGCACGGCAATGTGGCGGCGATCCGCACGGCGCTCATCGCCGTGATGGCGGGGGAGGGGATCGAGACCACGCTCTCGGAGATCTGGTACTTCCCGACCCCCGACGAGCATCGCGCGCGGCTCGAGGCCGGCGGCTTCAGGGTCGAGGAGATCGCGCTGATCCCGCGGCCGACGCGGGTCGAGGCGGGGCTCGAGGCCTGGCTCGGCACGCTCGCGGCCCCGGCACTCGCGCTCCTGCCGGTGGCGCGGCGGGCCAGTGCGGCGGCGGCGGTGGCGCGGCTCGCGGAGCCTGCGCTGCGGGATGCGGCCGGCACTTGGTGGGGCGACTATGTGCGCCTGCGCCTGCACGCGGTGCGGCCGTGATCCGCGCGGCGCTGGTCGTCGCCGCGCTGGCCTCGCCGGCTGCCGCGCAGAGCTTCATCACGCTCGACCCGCAGTCCGAGGAGCGCGAGACGCGGCCGGGCTTCGAGTTCAAGGCCGCGCCCTTCCGCACCGAGCGGAGCCAGCGCCCGGAGCTGATCGTGGGCGTCGCGACCGAGATCCGTCCGGGTGCGCGCCTGCGCAGGCTCGACAAGATGACCGGCGCCAGCGAGACCGCCGATCTGGTCGCCGGGGCGGAGGTCGAGCTCGGCCGGCTGCGCATCCGCCTCGCGGCCTGTCGCGCGCCCGAGGGCGACCGGGTCGAGGGCACGCGCGCGCATCTGACAATCTGGGACCTGAAGGCCCCCGAGGCGCCGGTCTTCGCGGGCTGGATGTTCGCCGAGAGCCCGGCGCTCTCGGCCCTCGATCACCCGCGGTTCGATGTCTGGCTGATCAGCTGCACCACATCCTCGGCCGTCGCCGAGTCGGGCAGCGAGTAGAAATCGCCGGGCCGCTGGAGCGCGCGCTCGAGCAGCGCGTGGTAGCGGTGCCGCGGCACGGTGCGCGCGCCGAGCCCTTCGAGATGCGGCGTGGTGAACTGGGTGTCGAGCAGGGTGAACTTGCCGTGCTTCAGCCGGGCCACCAGATAGGCCAGCGCGATCTTCGAACCGTCGCGCGCCCGGCTGAACATGCTCTCGCCGAAGAACGCGCTCTCGAGCCGGACGCCGTAGAGTCCGCCGATCAGCACATCGCCCTCCCACACCTCGACGGAATGGGCGTGGCCGAGACTGTGGAGCTCCATGTAGAGCCCGCGGATCGTGGTGTTGATCCAGGTCTCCGAGCGGTCGGCGCAGCCATCGATCACCGCCTCGAAATCGGTGTCGATCCGCACCTCGTGCTGGCCCTTCAGCAGGCGCTTCCTGAGCGAGCGGGAGAGGTGGAACTGCTCGAGCGGCAGAACGCCGCGGCGCCGCGGATCGACCCAGAAGACCTCCGGGTTCTCCGCGCTGTCGGCCATGGGGAAGACGCCCGCCGCATAGGCTCGAAGAACCAGGCCGGGCGTGAGGGCAATCTCTGAGTCGGCGTCCTTCATGGCGCAAGGATAGCAGACCTCCGCGCGCGCATGGGTTAGCGCGGGTGTGACAGAAGGGCTGCGCTCAGAGCTGGGGGTAATGCTCGCCGATCCAGTTCTCGAGCCAGTGAATGTGGTAGGCGCCGGCACGGATCTCGGGGGTCTCGAGGAGGGCGAAGAACAGCGGCTGGGTGGTGTCCACGCCGTCGACCACCAGCTCGTGCAGCGCCCGGCGCAGCCGCATCATGCAGTCCTCGCGATCCTGGCCATGCACGATCAGCTTGCCGATCAGGCTGTCGTAATAGGGCGGGATCACGTAGCCGTCGTAGAGCGCGCTGTCCATGCGCACGCCGAGGCCGCCCGGCGAGTGGTAACCTTTGACGCGACCGGGCGAGGGGGCAAAATCGGGCAGCCGCTCGGCATTGATGCGGCATTCGATCGCGTGCCCGCGGGGCGCGAGGCTTGCCTGCGTGATCGTCAGCGGCTGGCCGGCGCCGATGCGGATGTGCTCGCGCACCAC